>CAMCQT010000004.1 GCA_945877125.1 Candidatus Brevifilum fermentans
TCACAGCAGAAGTCGCTGCTTGGGAGAAAGACCGTAACAATTTTAAGGTGCAGATCAATTGGCAATTCAAACCTGATAACGCTCGCATTAAACTTAAGCGGCTTTATCCTGTTACTGTTGTAAAACAATCAAGTTAGTCGAACACTAGAACCATGACCGTATAAAGAACAACTGCAATCCAAATGCCAATCAGCGCCCAGCGTAGACCAGGTTGATTTCTAAGAGAGGTTTCGTTCGTGACAGGGCTGGTTGACATAGATTCGGTGATCGCTTTTCGTAATCATAACAAAAAAAGTTCGTGGAATTTCCGCTCTTGTTATAACTATCAATTTTGGTAAGTTGTTTGGGTATGGGCACAACATGATAACTTACGCAAGCCGGGTGAAAAAGTTTCGGTAATGGGGATATATATAAAAAAACGCATCCCTTGTAGAATGCGTTTTTGCTTTTTATAAAATGCTCTCTTTTACGGAGAAGTCGGTAATATCCGTCCGGCGAGCAGGCTATCCAAAGTTTCCTGCGCCAGGCGGAGTTTTCCAGCGGTGAGAATGCTTGAGTCCACATCTGCAATTCCGAGCGGAGATTGAACGTTTTGTCCGCCCTGTCCGGCGATCAAATTAGGCCAGGCAGACTGAATCGCCTTGATCGTATCTGGGCGGACGGTCATCACCCAGCCGCCGGGGCGCGGATCTGGCATGGAGGTTCCGAGCAGCATGACGCCCTGCGTGCCGATATATGAGAGAAAATCTGCATCGACCAGCGAAGGATAAATATAGATCGCGTACACTTTTCGATCATTGATTAGCACGTTGGCATAGCCGCCGTAGTTCGATGGGGATTCGTCAGCGGGGACTTCGATGTATGTCGGATACCCGATTTCAGAAACATAAAATGTGCGGCACAAACCGCAGTAATAGATCATGCCATTATTGAAAGCATTGAAGGCGCGCTGGGCATCTGCATTGTCTTTTGGAATAATCATGCCGATGTGATATTCGTCGCTGATCATGGCGGCCACATAGCCCGCAAGGAAAGCGGGCAGTTCCACTTGCGAATCTCCTGCGAGCACGCTCAAATTACCGCCAGCCGTCAGGTTGGGAATATTCACCGCCAAAAACTGTACACCCGGCGCCGTGGGCGCGAGAGACGCAATCCCCGGGTCGGGTGGCAGCACGATCACCACTTTCAAAGTCGGGTCAGCAAGGTCAGCAGGCGAAAGCCCATTGCGTATCTGAAAACGAAAACCAGATTGCTGTGCCAGGTCGTACACTGTCTTTTGATACAGGTCTGAGGTGGTCTTATCCATATCTGCCGGCAAAACCAAAATCGCCAGCGGAGTAGACGGTGTCGGGATCATCGTAGCCGTGGGCAAAGGTGTAATCGTCGGCACGGCGGTGGGAGGCGCAATCACTTCGGTTGCAGTACCTCCGCAGGCGCTTAAGATAACGATGATAAGAATCGTAAATAGGAAATGTTTAACACGCACAGCATTTACTCCAAAATTAAGAATGACCGAATTATACTGCCTGATTTTAAGAAAGCAGGCGGGGCAGTAGATGATAAACCATCCGCCGCCCCGCCTGCACTGGGAGCTGATTCTGTTTCGAGGGGCGTTTATCCGCGCCCGATCAGTTCACTTCACTTCGCTTCAACGGTAATTCCATCATCATTACAGGCATTGCCGCGGCAGATATACACAGTCACAAAATATTCTCCCCGGCTGCCACAGGTATAAGATAAAGCGCCGCTATTGTTAATGAACTTATCAACTAATTTACTATCGCGATAGATCGTAAAAACATAGGAACAGAAAGTGCCGTTTCCACAGCGGGAAATATCTCCGCTAGCAAATTGGACATACGATTCTCGGGCATCGAAATTAACTTTCAAAGGCGATTTCCCCTGAAGCACATTTGTTTGCAAGATCGCCGTCATCTTGTCAACCTTGGGCTCTGGCGAAGGCGATGCCGTATTTTCAGGCGTGGGGGTGAATGTCATTGTCGGCGTCAGCGACGGCGTAGGCGATACTTCTGTGCTGGTCACAATCAAAATGGTCGGCGTACTGGTTGGATATTCGGTTGCCGTTGCCATTTCAGTTGGCATTGACGTACTGGTTGGCATTGAGGTTGCTGTGGGTGTGGATGTGGGCGTGGGTGTGGGTTCAGGCTGGCTTGCCAGCAATGGCGAAATTAACCATGCGGCGAAAACCAATACGATCAAGCCAACAAGCGCCATTACATAATTTTTTTTCAAAACGAATGAAATTTTCTCTTCCTTTTTATCAGGCAAAGGCACGGTCTTCGAATCAACCGCCAGCGCCTTTAACAGGGCTTCAAATCCCCGTTGATAATTTTCATCCTGCATATCAATATAATTTAGATCAAGATAATTCAACGGTATTTCGCAGGGGCGGCACATCACCGGCACTATTTTTTGCCTGAGATTGCTGGCGAATAAAAACTCACGTTCCACCCATTCTGAATCTACCGAATCTGGTGAAAGCACCGCGATAAAAATTGAGCTGGCTCGAATGGCAGCCTCAATTTCCTTTCTCCAGCGAGCGCCGCCACCCAGGCTTGATACATCACGCCAGACCACAAGTCCCGCTTTTTCCAGATCCACGACCAATTGTTCAGCAAAAGAAACATCTTTGCGAGAATAAGATATAAAAACCTGTGTCATATTAATACCTCCTGCTGAGATTAATCTAAAACTTACGTGTCGTGTGATTTTCCAATTCCTACTCTGGCAGGTTGAACCCGTTGAAAGGAATATTCTGAGGAGCGTGTAAAATTATACGCCAATTACCTCATACATTGCAGCTTTTTTGATTCCGTGAAACACCCCAGTTTCATTTCATATCCGTCTCATATTGCTCCCACATCCAATATCCAATGTTTCACGCCATCTGTGGGTAAATCTCACATTTCACCCAACATTTACAGTTTCTTAACCAATTCTCAAATTCAACAGGTATACTGAAAATCATTATGTCTAAAGCAGATTTACACATCCACACCACGTATAGCATTGACGGCACCGCCAGCGTGCGCGAGACGCTTGAAAGCGCCGCCCGCGCCAAACTGGACGTGATCGCCATCACCGACCACGACGAAGTCCGCGGCGCACTTGAAGCGCGCGCCATCTCCACCGAATACGGAATTCAAGTCATCGCTGGGGCTGAAGTCAGTACCAACGAAGGTCATCTCATTGTTCTTTTTATCGAGAGAAATATTCCCAAAGGCATGTCACTCATCGACACACTCATCACCGTCCGCGAAATGGGCGGCATCGCCATCGTCGCGCATCCCGATCACCCCGTCCCCAGCAGCATTTCCCTGCAAAGCATCCTCAAAGCGCTCGCCCATCCACAAGCGCGGGAAGCCCTGCACGGCATCGAAGTTTGCAACATGAACCCCACGCACAGCCCGTTCAATCAGCGCTCGCAGAAAGCTGCGGATTCACTTCCGCTGGCGCACATCGCATCCAGCGACGCGCACATTGCATCCATGATCGGCGCGGGCATCACCCACTTCGAAGGCAGTTCTGTGCGCGACCTGCGCCGCGCCATTCAACGCCGCGCCACCCAGCCCGAGCAGGTCAATCACGAAAAGCCCCTGCGGATCTTCTTCCAATGGCTCAGACTCTACCTCCGCAGAAAAGCGAACAACATTTTTGCCAAACGAAAAATAGCGCAACCTATCTCCATCCTTGATTAGTTTTCGTAAGGACGTAAAATTAATGCCGCAGAGTCGATACGCTGCGGCTTTTTTATTTTTTGAAATATTCCTGCGGTCTTGTCAAGGCAGAACTTTTGCTGCCTTGACCAACAAGCTATTTATGCCAAGTGTGCTAGTTGCCATCCCACGACGTGTGCCACAACTCAGAGTCGCCTTTGCCGCGGGCGAGACAGTCAATGCGATTGACGCCCCAAGACACACAGGACGGGGAATCAGCCAACTCGCCGCCCAAGTCCTCCCAATTACTCCATGAGTTGCTATTCCACCAACGATGCATCAGGTGCGTATTATTGCCGCGCACAAAAACGTCAAGCCGATTGGCAGACCACGAAGCAACTGTCGGTGCGCCTGCAAACGAGCCGCCCAGCTTGTTCCAGGGTTCCCACTTGGTTCCGTTAAAGTTTATATGCCACAATTCAGAGTCGCCCTTGCCACTGACAAAGCAATCAATGCGATTTGCGCCCCAGGACACACAGGACGGGGAAGCAGCCAACTCGCCGCCCAAGTCCTCCCAATTGCTCCATCCACTGCCGTTCCACCACCTATGCATCAGGTGGGTATTATGGCCGCGCACAAAAACATCAAGCCTATTGGCAGACCACGAAGCAACAGTCGGCGCGCCAGAAAACGAGCCGCCCAGCTTGTTCCAAGGTTCCCACTTGGTTCCGTTAAAGTTTATGTGCCACAACTCAGAGTCACCTTTGCCGCTGACAAAGCAGTCAATTCGATAGGCATCCCAGGACACACAGGACGGAGAATCAGCCAACTCGCCGCCCAAATCCTCCCAATTGCTCCATGAGCTGCCATCCCACCACCGATGCATCAAGTGCGTATTATGACCGCGCACAAAGACATCAAGCCTATTGGTAGACCATGAAGCGACAGTTGGCGCGCCGGCAAACGAGCCGCCCACTCTGTTCCAGGAACTCCAAACCTTGACCGCCGGTGGGTTGGTTGACGTAAAGGTTGGCGTAAAAGTAAAAGTTGGGGTAAATGTTGGAGTAAATGTGAAAGTTGGGGTAAAAGTATCAGTCGGAGTAATCTGCGTCACCGTAACATCCCTGGGCAAAATTAAAGGAGTTGTTGGAATGATGGCATGAGTCACTGTAGTCGGAATTACTACAGTTCCAATCTCTACTGGACTTGCCGGAAACAACATGGGAATCAACCACAATCCCATAATCACCGCAATCGCCGCCAAACCTACCAAACCAATCACAGCGCAGCCGATCATATATTTGGTTTTATTGGATGGTCTGGGTCGAGGTGAGACTGTTCTCGATACAGCCCTCACAGTATTACTTTTACGTGAAATTATCGTTGGCGGATCATTGCTAATTGCTTTCAGGATACTTGGAATTTTATTTTCATATTCCTCCCCCCGAACATCAATGTAGTTGAGATTAAGATAATTGAACGGCATTTCGCATTCGCGATAAAGCAAAGGAACTATCTTTTTTTTCAGATTACTTGCAAATAGAAATTCACGCTCCACCCATTCAGATATAATCGAATCTGGCGAAAGTACCACGATCACACATTCACTTTTCCTGAGGGCATCCTGTATCTTATCTCCCCACTTTTCCCCGCCCTCCAACCCTGACAAGTCATACCAAACATCCACCCCTGCTCTCATCAAATCCTGAACCATATGCTCAACAAAAGATAAATCTCTTCGAGAATAGGAAATAAACACCTGCGTCATAGTGCCCTCCCAGTCAAAGTTATGTTGTTACATCTATTACATTATACAGTTTCACGCAAGTATTACAACACCAGTAACTTGACCCCATATTTTTAGTTTAGCGCTTTATATGACAAGCAGCAAAACATTCGGGCTATAATTCAGCGACTTCACCCATGGAACATCAAAGCGATATTCTCATCCTCGGCGGCGGGCCCAGCGGACTTTCGACCGCGCTCCATCTCGTGCAGATTGCTCCGCATCTCGCGCCCCGCATCCTGATCCTGGAAAAGGAGCATTATCCACGCTTCAAGCTTTGCGCCGGCGGACTGGTCGCAGATGCAGAGATCATCCTCGAACGCCTCGGCTTGGATGTCCGCGAAGTTCCGCACGTGGATGTAGATTGCGCGCATTTCGACTTCGACGGCAAAGGGCTGAACATCCGCCTGTCGAAGAGACACGCCCTCCGCGTCATCCGCCGCGATGAATTTGACGCATGGCTGGCAGCAAAAACCCAGTCAGCAGGCGTCGAAATTCGGCAAGGCGTGGCGGTAAAAAATATCATCCCCGACCAAAACGGCGTAACCGTTGAAACAGACCAGGGAAACTTGCGCGCTCAAATTGTCGTCGGCGCAGATGGCTCAAACGGCATCACGCGCAGATGTATCCTGCCCAACAATCCGCTGCAAACCGCGCGGGTGCTGGAAGTGATTACCCCCGTGGGACAATCGCCCCACAAAAACAAAGATGCCTACTTTGACTTCTTTCCCGTGCCAGAGAATATCGCAGGGTACACTTGGGACTTTCCCACCCAGATTCACGGTCAACCCATGCGCTGTTGGGGAATCTACGACGCCAACATTCTGGCGGGCAATAAACGCCCCGCGCTGAAAGAACTGCTCGCAGAAGAAATGTCGCACCACGGATTCAACCTGGACGAGTACGAAATCAAAGGTCATCCCATCCGCTGGTATGAGCCGCAGAATCAAATCTCGGTGCCGCGCGTGTTGCTGGTCGGCGATGCCGCAGGCGCAGACCCGATCTTCGGCGAAGGCATCAGCATGGCGTTGGGCTACGGAGCAGTCGCCGCGCACGAGATCAGCGAGTCGATTCAGCGTGGCGAATTTTCATTCCGCAAATACAGGCAGCGGGTGGCGCGCAGCGGACTCGGTCAAACTTTGTTTGCGCGCTGGGTCATCGCCAATGTCATCTATCCCATCAAGTGGCGCTGGTTTCAAATCCTGTTGTGGAGAATCGTAAAGCCCATCGTGCTTTTCGTGGCGTGGATCTTCGTTTTAAATTGGAGCAAAAGACTTAAATGATCGTCGGTCTCGATGGTTTACGGGCAGTTGCCTTTTTGATCGTTTTCTTTTTTCACACGCGCAACCTGCCTTTTGGCTGGCTGGGTGTGCAATTATTTTTTGTGCTTTCCGGCTTTCTCATCACTGATATTTTATTGAAGATGAAAGAGAAACTTCCGCGCGGTGAGTTTTTTGCAAAATTCTACGGGCGGCGTTTTTTGCGAATTTTCCCTCTCTATTATTTTTATTTGATCCTGCTCGCCGCATTTATTTTTCTTCTGCCCACGCTCGACCTAAAAGGTCTGCGCCCCGAACTTGGCAAAGGGTTCTTCAACCAAATTTGGGTGGCGGCGTTTTACATGTTTGATTTTTTTCATGCCAGTTCGTTCTTCGAAAGAAGCCGCTTCTTCACCCACCTCTGGTCGCTTTCGGTGGAGGAGCAATTTTATTTGCTGTGGCCGCTGCTCATCTTTCTCACCCCACGCGAAAAATTCAAACAGCTTTGCCTCTCAGCCGTCGGGCTTGGGTTTATTTTCCGACTGATTATCACCCTTGTTTATCGCACGCAGGCATTCCCGCTTTTATCCAGCGACCCGCAGCAAGCCGTGAACGTTTTGCCTTTTTCGCATTTGGATGCATTCGCCTTCGGCGCGTACATTTCACGCTTTGAGCTGCCTCGCCCTCGATTGCAATTGCTTACGCTGGCAGTGGCCGTGCCCGCGCTCGGCCTGCTAACCGATTACCTCTCGAAAGGCACGCTGACCCTCGCGCTCGGCTACGACCTGCCGATGACTGGTTTTTACAAGGAAGTTTGGGGCTACACGTTGTTGAATTATCTGTTCGCGGTATTGATCTATTGCGTGGCGCGCACCAACTTTTTGACCGGCATTCTTGAAAGCCCGCCCCTGCGCTATTTGGGAAAAATATCCTATGGACTGTACGTCTATCATTATGGCATCATCGCCATCATGGTGGTGCTCTTCCGCAAATACGACCTGGATTATTCCCTGCGTTCCCCGCAAATGTTCATCGCCACGTTTAGCGCCACACTTTTGATCGCCACCCTAAGTTTTTATCTGCTCGAAAAACCGATCATAAATTTGAAGGATAAACTTTTTCGGGTCTCCTCTTCTTAAAATCCTACTCATCGCCGAGGGCTTTCTCAAAGTTGCAAGACAAGTATCTATTTTTATGACGTACTTGGAACGCGAATTCCACGAATGGGCGAATTTCACGAATTTTTTGTGAAATTATTCGCGCCATTCTAAAATTCGCGCCATTCGCGTTAAAGGTTTCTGAATTTGAGAAAGCCCTGACTCATCAACCCAACTTTAGAAACAGCCAACACATTTTGTTTGTTGCAGAACTTTCCACTATAATCGCGCTTCGGAAAAAAACTCATGGGCACCGCAGACCTGCACGTTCACACGATCTACTCATACGACGCCACCTCAACCGTGCGCGCCGTGCTCAAACAAGCCGCAGACACCGGCTTGAATGTCATCGCGATCACCGACCATGACGAAATCCGCGGGTCACTTGAAGCGCACGAACTCGCCCCAAAATACGGCATCGAATCCATCCCCGCCGTGGAGGTCAGCACAAAAGAAGGTCACCTGCTGGCGCTGTTCGTCGAAACAGTACCCCCTCGCGGGTTGACGTTGATCGATACGTTAATCCAGATCGGCAAACTGGGCGGGATCGCCATTGTTCCGCACCCATTCAATAGCCTTCCAGGCAGTCTTTCGATGGAATCAGTTATGGGCGCGCTCGCCAATCCGCGCGCAAAAGCTGTGCTAAAGGGAATAGAAACACACAACATGAGTACGCAAGCCTTTGACGGCATCGCGCAAAAACTTTCCATTTACCTGCCGCTTGCAAAGATCGCCTCGAGCGATGCGCATGTCTACTGGGCAATTGGCGGGGGGCGCACCGAGTTCCCCGGCGAAACCGCGCAAGACATTCGCGACGCGCTGGAACAGATGACCACGGTTCCCATCCCATACGCGGGAGAATTTTCAACGCGAACCATTTTTAGCTGGCTACACCGCATGACATTACGAAAATTTGGGTATGCCTCTGATAATAAGTCAGCAACACAACCTATCGGCACGCAAAAAATGTCTCAATCTTTTATTCAAAGGACAAAGAGAAAAAAATAGAGATGGCGGCAAGCCATCTCTATTTTTTTCTCTTTATTTAACCCACTTTTGCTTCGTAAATGAAACATCGCGATCCATCAACCATATTTCAATTTCATCTAACGACTTCCAATGACCACTGCGTGCCATGCGCTCCAGCGTGCAGAACAAACGATCATCTGGCGCCTCGCCGCACGTATCGCTGATTCCCCTAAAAGCCTGACCCAACAAATCCAACATGCGGCTTTTGTACCCGGCGCGCACCATCAGGTAATCATCCACCGTACGCCCCTTACCGCCGCCTGCCGAATAAACCTCGCCATCATCAAACACCAAATCCCCATCCATGTTCAACCAGGCTGTCAGCGTATGCAGTTTGCGTGGAAGTTTCTCGCTTGCAAAAATAATTTCTTTCATGATCTAACCCTTTTGATAAATCCCGGAGTGTTCAATTCACGCTCCAGCAAATATGTAAAATATCCCTGCATGAGGATTTCCGCTTCCTTCTGCGCCTCAAGGCTGGGATGTGCGCGAGAGGCATCTCTGTAGCTGGATCTTTGGAAGTGGCGCAAATACTTGAGCGTCTCGACGGATATTTTCGTCAGGTTGGGCAACCCCGCCCCACAGCGCGGACAGATCACGCCTCCCGTCGTAAATGAGAAAAATTGATCTTCCGCCAAAATCTCACGTCCGCAATTCGCGCACTCAAACAACTGCGGACGAAAGCCCACGGAGTCCAACAAACGCATCTCGTAATAACGGATCGCAAGCCATGCGACCTCTTCTTTTTCAATACGGTCTAAAGTTTCGACCAACAGTTTGAAAAGCGTGGGATTCCCGCCTTCCTCTTCATAAGAAAACCGATATAACAACTCAATGACATAAGCCGCATAGCCGGTCTTGGTCAGGCTGTCATGCAACGGCAGAAATGCGTTGATGGTTTCAGCCTGCGTCACGATCAACAGGTCACGTCCTTTGGCAAGCTGCACCGTGATATGCGTAAACGGCTGTAAATGCCCCGCCTTGCGCGACGTTATTTTTCGCACACCTTTTGCCAGCGCGCGCACCATTCCCTGCTCGCGCGTATAAAGCGTCAGCAAACGGTCTGCCTCGCCCCAATCATTATGGCGGACAACAACAGCAGTAGCACGAAAGGAACGGAAATCGGTCATGGGAAAGGAAAGGATGAGGGCTAAGGGATAAAGGATGAATAGAACGTATTACATATCTGCCAATTACTAATCACCAATTACCTATTTCCTTGCTTCTACAACAAATGTGCAGGGGTAAATGCTTCGGGCAATAGATCAGAGACGGTCAATTCTTTTTTCAAATTTCCATCGCCATCAGCAAACAAAACAATCGTATCCAAACCAAATTCTGCCATCACCTGCCTGCATCCGCCACAGGGAGAGCCACCATTATTGGTGACGACTGCGATCACCTCAAATTCCATCTCGCCTTCTGAAACCGCTTTGAAGATCGCCACACGCTCGGCGCACATGGTCTGCGGATATGCGGCATTCTCAACATTCACGCCGGTAAAAATACGACCGGTCTTTGTCCGCACCGCCGCTCCAACAGGGTAATTGGAATACGGCACATACGCGAGTTTGCGCGCTTCATTTGCAAGGTTGATAAGAGACTTTCGTTCTTCATTCGTGAGTGTAATCATGTGATTTCCTTTGAGAACAAAGTTGTTATTTACTTTTCTTTTTTCGTTCCAATTTCTTAATGGCACGCGCAGGCACGCCTACGACAAGTGTATCTTCTGCCACGTTCTTTGTCACCACCGAGCCGGCTCCCGTGCGCGCGCCTGCACCGATCTTCAGCGGCGCCACCAGCATGGTATCTGAGCCAATAAAAACATCCTCACCAATTTCGGTGGCGTGTTTATTTTCTCCATCGTAA
Organism: Candidatus Brevifilum fermentans; assembly: GCA_945877125.1. Classification (GTDB taxonomy): domain Bacteria; phylum Chloroflexota; class Anaerolineae; order Anaerolineales; family Villigracilaceae; genus Villigracilis. Next base: position 10,778 of record CAMCQT010000004.1, read on the forward strand.
TTGCAGGTGATCGTCCCGGCGCCAATATTTGTATTTGCGCCGATCTGCGCGTTGCCGATGTATGAGAAATGTCCCATCTTCACGCCTTCTGACAGATGAGAATCTTTCACCTCGCCAAAGTTCCCCATGTGGACGTGGCTTCCCAAATGCGCGCCTTTTCGCAGGCGGGCGAAGGGTCCCATATCCACGTAGTCTTCGAGCACGGCGCTTTCCATGACCGAAGCCAGTACCTTGCAATGGTTGCCGATCTTCGAATCATGGATGATGGTATTCGGTCCGATCACATTGGCTTCGCCAATTTCCGTTTTGCCGTGCAGGTATGTATTCGGCATGATGATCGTATCTCGACCAATGCTCACACCGATTTCAATATAGGTTGATGCAGGGTCAACCATCGTCACACCGTTCAACATGTGCTGTTGATTGATGCGCCTGCGCATGGCGGCTTCCATTTCCGAAAGATGAATACGCGTATTAACGCCGATGGTTTCTTCCACATCATCCATCACAGTAGCTTGAACAGACAACCCAGCTTTGGATGCCAATTCAATCGCATCCGTTAAATAATATTCACCTTTTTGGGGATTCTTTGGAATGCGATGCAATGCGTCCCATAACCAGTTTGCATCGAAACAATATCCACCCACGTTCAATTCCTTAACCTTTAGCTGGTCAGCCGTCGCGACATATTCCTCGACGATGGATTCCACAGTCCCATCAGCCTTGCGGATGACGCGTCCAAATCCGCGCGGGTCATCTGCCACAACGGTTAGCATGGAAATGGGTCCCTTGTTATTCTTTTGCGTCTCAACCAGTTTTTGCAAAGTCTCGCCGCGCAGCAATGGCATGTCACTGTAGCAAACGACAACCAGATCAGTCTTGCCTTTTAGCAAAGACTCGGCTTGCATCACGGCATGACCCGTGCCCAATTGCGGCTCCTGCAAAACGGACTGGGCGGAGTCACCCAAATATTTTATAACTTCATCGGCGCCGTGACCAACAACCACGATCGGCTTTTCGGTTGTGGATTGGCTGATGGCTTCCAAGGCGTGCCAGATCATTGGCTTGCCCGCAACAGGGTGCAAGACCTTGGGTAGATTTGATTTCATGCGTGTTCCCTGCCCTGCGGCAAGGAGGACGGCTGTTACTCTCATGATTTCACCTCGATTATTAAAATTTCAAATTAAAACATAAACAGGATTTACACGGCAGGGGGTAGCCCGCGCTGCGCAAATCCTGTTTAGAAAAGAAGCCCCGCATAAAAGCGGGGCAAGTGGCTGGGGCACCTGGATTCGAACCAAGATCCACAGCTCCAAAGGCTGGTGTGCTGCCATTGCACCATGCCCCAGTGCGGGCAAGATTGTATCACAATTTTTTATTTTCCATCTCCGGGAACAAGACCAAGTTTGCGGGCTTCTTCTAAAGAGATCACTTCGGAGTTGGCTGGTTTACTGCCATGTTTCTCGGCGGCCTGACTCCAGAAGTCATCCATGTCGTTGGTGATGGTTTTTTGGGTTGTGGCTGCTTTTAGTAATGCTTCCATTTCGGGGGCAGGATGAGCATCCACTGGTTTTTCTGCCTGGGAGACAGAAACAGGCCCGGGCGCAGGGTGCGAAGCGAGGTTCACATCCCCAGAAACTGCATGTAATTCTCCGGTCACGCCCAGTGACTTAAGGGATTTTTCAACCTGTTTTCGTAAGGCAAGCAGTGAGTTTACGGTTTCAACGATATGGGCGTCATTCACGAGGTCATTGCCCGCAACGAGCAGCGCATAAAGCGGGGTGACGGGGATGAAGAGCAGGTCGTGATCGCCGCCGCTAAAGATATGGTAGGAGTCGAGGGTTTCCTGGTGGTTGAGACGTGCGACCTTGAGGCTTGCGCCGTGGATCGCCATCAAGGTGGAGATGAGCGAAACTTCCATGCTGTCGTCGTGCATTTTGCCGGTGCGCGCCTGCACAAGTCCGCGGTCATTGAGCAGAAAAACCGCTTCGGCTTTTATATCCTGCCTGAAATTAGCGAGCAGATCTGACAGCCTGACCTGACGCTCCTGAACTTTTCCTTCTGTTTTTTCAAGAGGGAAGATGGTCTGCACCAGACCAAGACCGCGTTCGACTACATCCAAAAAGTCAGCCAGCGGAATTGGTTTATCAAAAATCGCCAGCGCTCCGGCGTTGAGCATTTCCTCGCGCGCTTTGCGCTCGGTGATGCCGGTGATAATGACCACTTTTGCTTCGGGATGGCGCGCGCGAACTTTGTGCATGAGTTCCAATCCGCTCATGCCGGGCAGTTTGTAATCAGTCACCAACAAATCGATCTTATGCCGCGACGATGCAAACAGAGCCTCTTCGCCAGACGGAGATTCAATTATCTTTATTTCTGAATTCTTAAGCGTATCTAGTGTGGAATGCAGGAGACGCAAAATATCGCGCTGGTCATCCACAAGCAAAACATTGCAATCCATAATTGACCTACTTTGCCATCCAACAGGCTACCCAGTGACTGGGCTTGGCTTCACGGAATTCAGGCTCTTGCTCAGAGCAAATTTTTTCTGCGATGGGACAACGCGGGTGAAAGCGGCAACCCTTGGGCGGGTTAAGCGGACTGGGAACATCGCCCTTGAGCACTTCACGATTACGTTTGAGTCTTGGGTCTGGAATTGGAATGGCGGACATCAACGCCTTTGTGTAGGGGTGCAAAGGCTCTTTGAAGAGGTCGTCGCGGGTGGTCAGTTCGACCATTTTGCCGAGGTACATCACCGCCACGCGGTCTGAAATATGTTCGACCACGCTCAAGTTATGCGCGATGAAAAGGTAAGTGAGTCCGAATTCCTTTTGCAGGTCTTTCAAAATATTCAACACCTGCGATTGAATGGAAACATCCAACGCAGAGACAGGTTCATCGCAAACGATAAAGTTGGGGCGCAAGGCAAGCGCGCGCGCGATGCCAATACGCTGGCGTTGTCCGCCGGAGAATTCATGCGGATAGCGGCGGGCGTGATAATCTTCGAGTCCCACTTTCTTGAGTGTCTCGATCATCAGGTCGTAGCGTTCCTGGCGCGTACCAATGTTGTGGATGTGCAATCCTTCCATCACTGATTCGCCGATCGGCACACGCGGATCAAGCGAAGCGTACGGGTCCTGGAAGATGATCTGCATGTGACGGCGGACATCTTTCAGTTCGTTGCCACGCAATTTCAAAACATCTTTATTATCATAATGGACAGACCCCGAAGTTGGCTCGACCAGTCTGAGCATGGAACGCCCAATGGTGGTTTTTCCACAGCCTGATTCGCCGACCATGCCGAGCGTTTCGCCCTTCTTAACGGTAAACGAAACATCATCCACAGCCTTGACCCAGTTCACTACGCGCTGCATCAATCCGGCGCGCACCGGAAAATATTTAACCAAATGCTGGACTTCCACCAGGTCTTCTTCTTTGTGCGGCTCAGTAATTTGACTCATACCTATTTGCTCCGAAGCAATCAATAATTTGTTTCTGTTATTTTGCCTTCAACGGCGCTTGATGACCTTCTGCATTTTGGTACAGCCAGCAGCGCACCAAATGACCAGCCGCCGCTTCTGCGAGGTCAGGCTTCAAATCTGTGCAGATCTTCAAACCAAATTTTTCGCGGGCGGTACAGCGCGGCGCAAAACGACAACCCGCAGGCAGGTTAACCAGATTCGGCACCGAGCCGGGGATCACATCCAAACGTTCTTTGAGCTGTCCCAAAACAGGAATGGAACCGATCAAGCCCTGAGTGTAGGGATGCAAAGGCTGTTCAAACAGCAGATTCACATCTGCCTGCTCGACGATCTCGCCAGCGTACATCACAGCTACACGCTCGGCCATTTCAGCCACCACGCCAAGATCATGCGTGATTAAAATAACGGACGTGCCCATCTTGGTACGCAGGTCACGAATCAGGTCGAGGATTTGCGCCTGGATGGTCACATCCAAGGCCGTGGTGGGTTCGTCTGCAATCAGCAATTCAGGCACACAAGCCAGCGCCATTGCGATCATCACACGCTGCGCCATGCCGCCCGAAAGTTCATGCGGATATGCCTCAGCGCGGCGTTCTGCATCGGGAATACCGACCATCTTCAACAACTCAACGGCGCGCTTCTTTCCTTCATCCTTGCCCAGATGCTTGTGAATATCCAACACTTCCGCGATCTGATTATCAACCTGGAAGACAGGGTTCAAGGCAGTCTGCGGCTGTTGAAAGATCATTGAAATCTTATTGCCGCGCATTTTGGTCATTTCATTTTCAGAAAGAGAAAGGAGGTTCTTTCCATCCAGCAATATTTCCCCTTCGGTTATTTTTCCAGGCGGCGCGATCAAACGCATGATCGAAAGCGACGTGACACTTTTGCCACAACCCGATTCGCCAACGATGCCCAACACCTCACCAGGATAAACCTCAAAGCTCACGCCATCCACAGCGCTGACAACGCCATCTTCGGTATAAAAATATGTCTTTAGATTGCGAACTTCCAATAAGGGCTTTTGATCGGTCTTTGCCACATCCGACTCCTGAAATAAGAATTTGCCTATTATACTGCCTCTCGTAATAATCCTGCCACTTAAGGGGCGGGCATGGCGTACGATGGCGCGCCATACAAACCGACCCAGCCATTTAAAATATTCTGCGCGGGATATGAAAGATTACGATACACATCTGCCTGTGTCGTGGTAAATAACGGGATGAACGGCAGTTCAGACATCAGCGCCGATTCGATCTGATTGACCGCCGGCCGCGCCGCTTCCAAATTGGATTCAGCCACGAGCGCATCACACACAAGCCCGAACCTGCTGTTACGCGCAGCGAAGAACAGATTCTGCCCCCCGAACCATTCGCACAAATACGAGGGATATTCGCTCAGCCGCCAGCCCATTAAAGCCATGTCATATTTTTGCGAACTGTAGACCGCATAGACAGCATCGTTAAGGCTCACTTCCCGCACCGCAAATTGGATGCCCAAATATTGCGCCTGCTCTGCAACATATTTTGCGGCCGCGTAGCGCAGCGCGTCCTCATCCATTGTCGGCGCAAGCAAAGTGACCTTCGGATACGCCTCGCCATTTGGCAGCAATAAATTTTGACCCGCGCCTGCCGCGTTTGGCTCTTGCACCCACGAATATCCGGCATCTTTCAAGAGTTTCACGGCGTACGCCGCACGCGCAGATTGATCCATGCCAGCGCAGGCGGCTTTTAGATTAGCATCATGCCACTGGGAGGAAAGCACAAAAGAATCAAGCGGCGCGGCCTTATTTTGCAAAACGTCAGTTGCGAGTTTATTTTGGTCAATCATGCAACTCAGCGCAGAACGAAACGCAGGGTCGGCAAGATAACCATTCAAAGGATTGAACACAAGGAAGCGCGCGCTGTAACTGGAATTATATTTTACGTCGGCAGGGAGATTATCAACTGGCGCGAGGATAAAATCCACTTCGCCGTTTTGGAAAGCTGCCAGAGCCGTATTTTCATCTTTGAAGAATGTGTAAGTGGAGCGGTCAAAACTGGGCTTACCAAACGGAAAATCTGGGTTGACTTGATTGACCCACACGCCGTCTTTTTCTGCGGCGGGCATCCATGTGCCGAGGGTTGGCTCTTTTTCATCAGATGCGGCGTACAAATTTTCCTGCGCCAGCTTGACTTGCGCGGCATAATCTTCGAGCAGGTTTTCCAATGTGGCTTGAAGATAAACCACCTGCCCCTGCATTCGGGTGTAGTCGCCTTCGGTTTTTCGGTTTTGCTTGCCGTTGACTCTCAACGAAACAATTTGTGCGGTCAAATCTACAAGGTCTGTCTGCGCCACTTCAAGGTCAGCGCGGATTTTGGCAATCTCGGCGCGCAAGGTTTCGTCGGGCAAAAGGTTCGAAGCAGCTTGAACGGCGGATTCCCAAAAAGCCTTTTGCACAATGGGTCCCTGCAATGCGCCGTATTGCCAGACACCCACATTCGGTTTTTGCTTGAAAACAAATTTCACAGTGGATGAATCAACGACTTCGGCGTGGTCAAGAAACTCACGCGGATAATATTCGCCCCAGTCATAATCAAACTCAAAGTTGAGGCTGGCGTTGACAGTGAAGGCGACATCTTCGGCAGTGAACGGAGAGCCGTCTGTCCATTTTAGATTTGGGCGAAGTTTGACGAGGGCTGAAAAATTAGCTCCGTCCTGCGCTACTTCGGCGGGCTGTCCTTCTGCGGCGAGCGGCTGGAACGAAGAATCCTGTGGCGCGAGGTGATACAGGCGCGGCCAGTATTCGGCGCGCAGGGCGTAATTTGCGTAGCTTGCGCCAGTGTCGTCGAACAGTTGCCAAACGTTTACGAGTGATGTTCGCGGCGGTTCGCCGATCAATGCGAATCTGATTTCGGGGGCGTGCGCGGGCGATGGGGATTCTATCGGGTTGGGAATGCCGGTTGAAACAGAATCAGGTTGGGGCGCGCAGGAGGCGAGCAAAAAGGTCAGAAAAAACGCGGCGCGGAAAAATCGTCCCATTAATTCTGGCAAGCCTCGCCCGTGTCAATCGCTTCAATATTCCAAAGCGGGTTGGCGGTTGGGTCGAGGTCAAAATTACAAAGACCCGGACGCGCGGCGGCGATTCGCAAACGATAATAAAGCGGGATGGCGGGAAGTTCGCTGGCAAAAAGCACCTGGGTTTGACTGTACAACTCAGTGTATGCCTGCTCGTCGGGCAGGGCAATCTGCGCGGCGCGGCAGGAGGCATCGTATTGTTCGTTCTTGTAGCCGGTCACATTTGTGCCGATCCACGAGTTGGAGGCTGAGGGAATTTCTTCGGTGGTGAACCAGCCGCAGGGAGGCTCGACGCCATTGACGCCCATTGCGTATTCAATGAGATCAAAACGCCGCCCGAAGAGCAATCCGCTGGGACCCGAGGCGTAAAGATCATTTTGCGAAAAATATTGCGCGTTGATGCCAATGCCGCATTGCGCCAGAGACTGCGTGAGAATATCCACGACCTGCCTGCGCTGGGTGGCGCCGGTGGTGTAGTAATTAATCAAAAGAGGCGTGCCGGCAGGAACGTTTTTGACCGTGACCGCGACAAGCGGCGTGGCGGGGTCGCCGTCGGTATCGCGCCAACCCGCCTGCGCCAGAAGCGAAGCGCCGATGGAAGGATCAAATGAAATGGCTTCAATGTTCGCGTCATACGCTGGATGCCCGACGGGCAGGTATGCAAGCGGCACAGTTGTGCGCCCCAGCAAAACTTTATCCACAACCGATTGGCGGTCAAGGCAATAGGCAATACCCTGGCGCGTGTGGGCATCGGCAAAAATATCAGGGCGGTCTTTTTGATAGATCGTGTCGTAGCCATCATCATACGTGGCGGGCAGTGCGCCGATGCCAAGCCATTCGATGGTCATGCCGGGGGCGAAGAAGGCTTGCGCCTGTTCGCCTGCTTGCATTTCCTGCAACAGGCTGGCTTGAGCATCGAGGCGAATGGTTGGGTCGAGAATGTCACAGCGACCGGCAACCAACTCGCTTAAAGCCATGTTGGGGTCTGCGATAAAGCGGAAGGTAAGCGTGTCAAATTTCGGGAAGCCCTCTGCGGCGCGGAAGTAATTGGGGTTTTTTGTCAGCGTGATGTGGTCGCCTGCCGCCCACTCTTGAACCATATACGGTCCCCAGCCAATCGGTGAGCGCGCGGCAACGTCAATGGTTGATAGTTGATCGGCGGGGAACTCGCTCCACAAATGTTTTGGCGCGGGCGCCCAGAAATTAGTGAAGTACGTGGGGTCAATAAAACCTGGCTTGCCCCACCACTGCACGGTCAGCGGGTCGGTGGCTTCGTACACTTGCGTGCGATCCACCAGGTAGGTATCCGCAGCCGAGTTTGCGGCGCTTGCGAGGGTGAAGGCAAAAACCGAGTCGTCTGATGAGAGCGGCGTGCCGTCAGACCAGGTCAGGTTTGGGACGAGGTGAAAATTGACGATCATCTGATCCATCTCAAGCGCGGTTGTGCCGTCATAGGCGATGACACAATCATCAGCGCGACATCCAGCCGGACGGATGCGGGTGCCTTGCGCCAGCAAAACGGGACTTCCATCCGCATCTACGATCTGCTCCCCAGCCTGGATCGTGGTGCTGGCAATTTGGGCGTCGCCGTTTTCAATGGACGGCAGTTGCGTGAGAATGACCGGCTGGTATTTATAGCCAACCATATCAATCGGGCCGTCATTAATAGAAGCCAGCACACTGCGCGCGGCGGCATTCAGTTCGCCGAATGGATAAAGCGTGGTCGGCTCCTGTCCGAGGCAGACGGTCAACAGGCTGGGTACTGCGGTTGCCGTTGGCAAAGACATGAATGAGGTTGCCGAGGGAGTGACTGTCACTTCGGATTGCGGCAGGGAAGGAAGTCCGCAGGCGATGATGATCATGGAAAGAAGAAAAACGAAAGAGAGTAACTTTACAGTTTTTTTCGATAGGTTCATGGGGATATCCTTTTTTGAGAAAGCATACGTCAATTATACAAGCAAGCCGCCCTTGCGGACGGCTTGCTTGTATAAAATTTATTTTTTCCTGAACATTCGCAGAAGGAGCAGTACGAGTACCAGAACGATAAATCCGACAATGATCGGGAGGGGCGATGTCAATGCGGCGGCGGGAGGCTGAGGCGTAGCAGTCGCTATGGGTGCGCCGACCAGAATCAGGTCCGCGTTGGACGTGGTCAAATCCTCTTGAGCGTTCCACAATTTATTCTCACGCAAAAGAAAGGCAGTGACCTGCCAGGACTCTTCCTGTGTCAGGCTGGCGGGTTTCCACCAGGGCATGGTGGCAAAAATATAAGACCGCAAAATTGTGGCATTCGGGAATTTTTGCAAGGTGCCAGAGCCAATCACTGGAGGTATGCTGGGGGGCAAGGTAAACCCATTTTCATACGGACGCGCGCCGTGACAGCCTGAACTCCAACAGTTGCGATCTTCCTCAGGATAAGTTTGTTTGAATTCTTCGGTGAGTCCTTGTCCGCGGTCACCGTGGCAGGGCAGGCAGGCAAGCCAGTAGACCTGTGCGCCTTTATCTGCCTGAGATGGGCTGGCAGGCAGTGTGGGTTGTGCCAAACGGTCTGGCGTGGGCATTGAAGTTTGGGCAACAACTGTACCCATATCGAAGAATAGCCCTGCAAAAAGCAGGGCTATTCCGATACTTATAAAGAGAAGATAAAAAGGAAATCTTCGTTGCACGAGTTCTAGGTTTTGCCGCGCATGCGGGGATCGAGCACATCACGCAGGGCGTCGCCGACAAGGTTGAAGCCCATTACGTAAAGCACCAAGGCAAGTCCGGGCCAGACGATAATGTACCAATATGTATCAAGACTAGTGATCCAATTGCGGGCAAATGAAAGCACCTGTCCCCAGTCGGCGTAGCCGACATCAGTACCAATGCCGAGGAAGGATAACGCAGCGAAGGAAAGCACCACGTCACCAACAGCTAGCGAAGCCAGCACCAGAGTCGGAAAGATGGCATTGGGGATGATATGGCGGAAGAGAATGCGACTGTCTTTGACGCCAATAACACGCGCTGCCATTATGTAATCACGTTCTTTGATCGAGAGAATGTCACCACGAATAATACGAGCGTAACCCATCCAGCCAAATGTAACCAAGGCAATAATGGCTGGATATAGACTTTTTCCGATACGAGGCGTGAGGATGGTTGCCAGGATCAAAGCCGCAAGAATGAACGGCAGTGTCAGAAAGACATCCACAATACGCATAATGACATTATCCACGGCCCCGCCATAATATGCGGAGACCGAGCCAATAATGATACCAATCAGGAAGGTTGCAATGGTTACGATCAAGCCAGTACGGAAGGCTGTGCGTGTGCCCCAAATAATCCCATAGAACACATCATATTGACCCTGCGAGGTTCCTAGAATGTGAGTCCATTGGTCCGAGCCCATGATAGGCTCCCACCAGAACGGAAGGGGAGGGGCTTTACTCTTCCAAAGGGAGCCCATGGGCTGGGGTTCAGCCTTGAAGCCATCACGTGGAATTTTATAAGGATCTTTCTGATTGACAGGCGGCGCAATAAGCGGGGCTGCAAGAGCGATGATCACAAAGAACGAGATCAAGATAAAGCCCATGATTGAAGCCGGTGTTTTGAGCAAGCCCATTACAATACGATAATTCTCCGGTCCGAGAAAACGTTCAACACGACTAATTTTTCGAGCAGCAATGGTCTCGCTGAACAGAGTAGTATCACCGCTGGGGGTAGTTTCAGGCATTAGAGAACTCCTTACTTAGGATAATCGCACGCGTGGGTCAACCACTGCATATAGAACGTCAACAACCAGATTGGCAACAATCAGGATAAATCCATTGAAGAGGGCAAATCCCAAGGTGGTGATTACATCCAATTGAGCAGCCGCAGTTGCAGCAGCTTGACCAATCCCTGGATAATTGAACACTGTCTCGGTAATTACAACGCCGCCCAATAACCCTACCACACTAAACCCTGCCAGTGTTACGACTGGGATCATGGCGTTGGGCTGAGCATGTTTGAAGATAACATCGTGTTCGGTCAAACCTTTAGCACGCGCGGTGGTGACATATTCCATGCGTAGGGTCTCCAACATGGAAGAACGGGTTACACGCAGGAAGGTTGCCCAACTGATATATGAAAGGGTGAGGATCGGCATAGCCATGTGGCGAAGCGCATCCAGGAAAATATCAAACCGCCCATTGAGCAGGGAATCAAAGGTTAATAATGAGGTGTAACGTTGGAAGTCATCTTGTGAAATCGCCTGACTTGCCCAATCTGATATCCTGCCAGGCGGGAACCAGCCCAACTGAACATAAAAGAACATCAGCATCAGCAAACCAAACACAAAGGTCGGAAAAGAAGTCCCTACAATACTGAATACGCGAGCCGCCTGATCAATAATGCCGTTTTGATGTACTGCGGCTTGAACACCCAACCAGATCCCCACCAAAATTACAGGCGCAACTGCCCAAATTGTAAGATCAAGCGTGTTGGGAAAACGTGTGCGAATCAGATCTGAAACGGGCTGGGAGCCAGTACGGGAATAGCCAAAATTTCCAAATAGAATTCCACCGTGTCTTTCGCCGGAGCCAGAATCAACAGTTCCCACCAGCCAGCGCCAGTACTGTTCATACATGGGCTTATCAAGACCATATCTTTTAATAATACCGTTGATCGCGTTTTCATTTTTTGGAATATCGCGCACGTATAAGGCTGATCGCTCAACCGGGGACAAGAATTGCAACATGGCGAAAATCAAGACTGTGACCCCAAAAAGCAATAACGGAACCATCAACAAACGGCGGATGATATATGTGAGCATTTTTCACCTCAAAAGTTTTAACCTGCCAAGTGAACTGGATATTGAATATTCAATTCACTCGGCAAAACAAAACCGCTGGAAGGTGCGGGGACCTTTGCAGGTCCCCGCACACAAACGTCATTCGGAAAACAAACCCATCCGAACTACTTAATATCAAAGTTGTAAATAACCACGCTCTTGACGATGCTTGGGCGTCCGATCAACATGCGGAACTGTCCGCCTGTGCCGGTCTCACCATCTGCGCAAGCGATGAATTTCTCAACGCCGACTTTTGTTTCGTCAATCGAGCACAATTCCACGGCGGGAGCGTATTCGTTCTTCTCAATATCGAAGAAGCGAACTTCACCAACCAATTTATCGACCTGGGGAGTATCTTCTAGGTTGACAGTTACGAGGTCAGCATCACCAGTCTGGAACATGGCAAAGCGGGTGCCCCATTCCGGAACGTTCGCAAGAGTGACACGTTCCAAAGCGGCAGGTGCGCGCCAGTATTCTTCATTGCGGGCCAGAACGATTTCCTGACCAACTGTCCAATGATCAAGTTTGAAAGCGCCTGTACCATTGGCAATCGGGGTGAATGGATCTTCTTCGGGCTGCATTCCGTAGAATGTCTGCCATGTATCGCAAGAGCCGTCCCAACCACCATTCTCAACCACCCACTTTTGGTCCATTACGGAACCCCAAGACTGGGCAATTGTGGGCAGGAAGGGACCCCAAGCCTGAGACAAGTTGAAGGTAACGGTGCCAGCGGCATCATCAGCAACAACTACGGCTTTGGTCTTTTCGCAAGCCGCAACAAGCGCGGCGGGGTCAAAGGCAGACAGCAATTCGCGGTCGTCATAGAGAGTACCTTCGGGGTCTACGACTACGGAGATATCATCAATACCAACGCCGAAGAACGGTTCAGCTATAAGGAGTTGCGGGGAGGAAGTGCCGCCCTGCAAGACACCACGCTGGAAGGAATAAGCAACATCACTGGCGGTCATGACATCGCCATTGTGGAATTTCACATCCTTGCGGATGGTGAATACCCAGGTCTTACCGTCATCAGAGACGGTCCAGGATTCAGCGAGTTGGGGAACGAATTTATCGGTCGCGCCGCCATCATAGAATACCAGTGTCTCATAAACGTTCTGGATAACTTCACCAGCAGCTGTATCGTAAGCACGGGCAGGATCAAGGGTTTCAGGATCGCCGTAGGATACATTGGTAAATACTGTGGGATTCTTTGCACCCTCAGCCTTGGTCATCGGGTAGTAATATTCACCAGACATAACTGGGTTCAGGGCGCGGCCTTGTACCCACATCTGTTCGTAACCATGGCTGATACCACTGGTGAGAATAGCACCGGGGACCAGGTCATAGTACAACTGATTAAGTTCGTAGTAAGTCTCAGCGCGCTTGGCGGGGTCGGTTTCGCCAACGCCCTTATCAAGCAATGCTTTGAACTGATCTTTCATTTCAGCAGGCATGTTCTGGCGATTGCCATAGGCACCAGTGGTGTACGGCTGATACCAGTTGTGTGCATCATGAATATCTTCCTGCCAGCCAGCGGTCATGATCGGAATTGTTCCACCGCGTTGACCAGCGAGATAAGCAGGCCATGGGAGACCAAGAATTTCAACCGAGAACAGTTCGTTGACTTCAGCTAAATTAGCGGCAAGAATTTCGCCGATAACCTGGCGGGTGGTGTTACCCTGGTTGTAGAGCATCTGGATACGGAAACCATTGGTCCACACATCGCCTTCGGGATCTTCGCCAGCGGGGATACCATCTTTGTCGAGGTCAGCCAGTTTGAATTCTTCAGCAGACTTCTCAAGATCAAAGGTATAGTGCGGGGCATTGGCATCGTAGCCAGGCATACCAGCGAGAGGCAACTGGAAGGACTGAACGCCTTCACCTTGAAGCACGTCGCGAATAAAAGTGTCCCAGTCAAAAGCATAGGTGAACGCCTTTCGGATATGAACATCCGAAAAGAAATCCGCTGGGATACCGTTACCATCCAACTGGCCGGAGCCAATGTATTGGCTGGTCGGTCCCATCGCAGGGGCTTCGGTCGCTACAGGGGCTTCGGTCGCCGCAGCCGCAGGAGCTTCAGTCGTAGGAGCGCCACAAGCCGACAGCACCATGCTGAGCACGACAAAAAGGCTTAATAGAGCAAACATTTTACGCATTTTTTCTTCTCCTCAAAAATAGGTAGTGATTTTTCGATACAACTTATTACATTACACAGTAGGGGTGTTTCTTACGACACATCACCTCCTTTTATATAATTATGAAACCATATGGCAGGCTACAAAATGTCCGACTCTAACCTCGCGAAATTCGGGGCGAGATTCTGCGCAAATCTTATCGGCGATTGGACATCGCGTGCGGAAACGACAACCCGAGGGAGGGTTAACCGGTGAAGGAACATCGCCCTCTAGAATAATACGTGTTCGATTTACGTCTGCAAGAGGGTCAGGAATTGGAACTGCTGAAAGAAGTGCCTGCGTGTAGGGATGTAAAGGCTCCAGATATAAATCGTCGCGGTTTGCTAATTCCATGATCACTCCGAGATACATCACCGCAACACGTTTGCTTATATGGCGCACCATCGAAAGGTCGTGAGCAATGAACAAGTAGGTCAGGTTGAATTGCTCTTGCAAATCTTCCAATAGGTTCACCACCTGTGCTTGGATGGATACATCCAGAGCAGAAATTGGTTCATCGCAAATAATGAAAGAAGGCTGTAATGCAAGTGCGCGCGCCACACCAATACGCTGGCGCTGACCACCCGAAAACTCATGCGGGTAACGACCGGCAAAACTAGGATTAAGTCCTACCAATTCGAGCAGATGCGCCACCCTCTCCTGGATTTCCTTCCCAGCAGCCACGTTATGAACCGAAAGCGGTTCACCAACAATTTCACTAACTGTCATACGTGGATTTAGTGAAGCATATGGATCTTGAAAGATCATCTGCATTTGGCGGCGCATCCAACGCATCTCTTCACGTTTAAGGGTAATCAGGTTCGTGCCTTCAAAAAATATCTCGCCAGCAGTAGGCTTGTAAAGTTGCAAGATGGCGCGGCCTGTTGTAGATTTACCACATCCCGACTCGCCTACAAGCCCAAGTGTTTCACCACGTTTAACATCAAAGGAAACTCCATCAACAGCATGAACAGCGCCCACCTGGCGTTGAAACACACCCCGATAGATGGGAAAATGCATCTTAAGGTCTACTACTTTTAATAGTACATCAGAGTCATTAGACATTATCGAGGTCTCCCCGTTTTAACATCAACCCAACATGCTACACGATGTTCATCTGAAATCGGGATCAGGAGAGGATTTTCTTTCCAACAACGTTCCATCACCCACTTGCAACGCGGTGCAAATGGACAGGATTGGGGCTTTTGATAAAGAACGGGCGGCTGCCCTTCAATTGAATACAAACGACCCTGTTGTTTTCCATCCACACGTGGAAGGCTGCCAATCAAGCCAATTGTATATGGATGGCTGGGGTTGGCGAACAAATCATTGACAGAAGCTTCTTCAATAATAAAACCGCCATACATAACAAGTACACGTTGAGCCAACCCGGCCACTACGCCAAGATCATGCGTGATCCAGACAATAGCCATGCCAAGTTCACTGCGCAGGCGTTTAACCAAATCCATGATCTGCGCCTGAATGGTTACATCCAATGCGGTGGTGGGCTCATCTGCAATTAGAACTTGTGGGCTACAGGAAAGCGCCATGGCGATCATCACGCGCTGGCGCATGCCGCCTGAATACTGGTGGGGGTAGTCATTCAAACGATCTTTAGCGTTTGGAATTCCCACCATGCTGAGTAATTCCGCAGCACGCTCGCGAGCCTGATTCTTGGTCATGTCAATATGGATCATCAAAGGCTCTTCCAACTGGCGTCCAATGGTCAATACAGGATTAAGCGATGTCATTGGATCCTGAAAGATCATAGCAATCTGCGCGCCGCGAACATGGCGGAGTTTCTCGTTTGGCATTTTGAGCAGGTCTTGACCAAAGAATAACGCCTCCCCCGCCACTACCTTTCCTGGAGGGCTTGCAATCAAACCCAGGATAGACAGCATGGTCACACTCTTACCACAACCACTCTCACCTACAACCCCCAGCGTCTCACCTTCTTTCAAACCAAAGGAGACACCATTTACAGCGTGAACGATCCCATCTGGAGTCTTGAATTGTGTTTCAAGCCCCTTTATATCTAACAAAAGATCAGGCATCCGTGAGGTCCTTTTCTACATTGAGATAAATTACCCAAGCCTTAACATTTTTACCACCAATAAATGCAGATTTTCGCTTGACATAGCCGATAAACTAAAAAATAAATCTGTCCTTATTCGTGCCAATCAGCAGTTTCCTGCTTAAAATAAAAAAGCTAGAGCCCAGTAAACAATACTTACAAAATAGTAAGTTGGATGAATTATACCTAATTCTTTTAGGGCGTCAACACACATACCCGCCAGAGTATCCTGCACAACCGCCCAGCCAGACAAAAACACTGCAAAAAAACCATTTCTAGATTTGATTAAGTACCGCATCCCCCTCACCCGATGCCTGATTTGCCTCAACCAGCAGATTCGACCTCCTGGCATTTTACACATCTCTCGCGCAGTATCGTTGACAAGCCTCACTTCCTAACATAGAATCCAGCCGCAATTAATTTCAAAAATTTCGGGAGAAAATCATGCTAAAAGAATTCAAAGATTTCGTTATGCGCGGCAACGTACTGGACCTTGCAACCGCTGTTATCATCGGCGGCGCGTTCGGGAAGATCATCGGCTCGCTTGTCAACGACATCATCATGCCGCTGATTGGGCTGGTTATGGGCGGCGTAAATTTCAGCGAGTTATCCTTCACCGTTGGCGCGGCAGTTATCAAATGGGGATCGTTCGTACAAACCACCCTCGACTTTCTCGTGATCGCTTTTGTAGTCTTCCTGATCATAAAAACCGCGAATAATATGAAGAAAGCCCCGGCGCCCGCCACACCCGCAGCCCCAACCACCAAGGAATGCCCGCACTGCTTCAGCACAATCGCAATCAAAGCCACACGCTGCCCAAACTGCACATCTGAGATCAAGTAATTAGTAATCGGTCCCGTTGGTTTACATAACCGCGGGACTTTTTTTCACCCTTCAGCATTAATCCCTCATTTTCTCATCCTTCATTTTTTATCCTTTATAAGTTATCCTATTCCACATGGATTTTCTCAACAAACTAAACCCTCAACAACGAAAAGCTGTCACAGCCGCCGATGGACCCATTTTGGTCGTAGCAGGCCCGGGGTCCGGAAAGACGCGCGTGCTGACTCAGCGCATCGCGTATCTGATCGCGTCCGAAGGAATCCGCCCGTGGCAGATTCTTGCAGTCACCTTCACCAATAAAGCCGCAAAAGAAATGGATCTGCGCGTGAAAGCGATGCTGAACGAACAAGCGACCGACGGCATCATGCTTGGTACGTTCCACTCCATTTGCGCGCGCATTCTGCGGCGCGAGGTGGAACATCTTCCTCTTGAATCCAATTTTGTGATTTTCGATTCAGACGATCAGGAACGAATCGTAAAATCAATTATTAAAGAATTAAACCTGAACGATAAGTTGTATCGCGCGCAAAGCATCCATGCCGCCATCTCTCGCGCAAAAAATGAACTCATTGGGCCCGATGACTATTTAATTAGCGCCTACCGTGATGAAGTCATCAAACGCGTTTATGTTGAATATCAAAAAAGATTGATCGCCAGCAACGCCGTCGACTTTGACGATTTGCTGGTTTACACCGCGCGCCTGCTGGAAGATGTACCAAGCGTACGCGAAAAATACGCGCAAAGATTTCGACATGTGCTGGTGGATGAATTCCAGGATACAAACCTTGTGCAATATGCTTTGGTCAAACACCTTGCTTCACAACACAAAAATATTTTTTGCGTTGGCGATCCCGACCAATCCATTTACGCATGGCGCGGCGCGGATTATAGAAACGTCCAAAGATTCGAGCAGGATTTCCCCGATGCGCAGGTTGTGCTGCTTGAAGAAAGTTACCGCTCGTATCAAAACATTCTCGATACCGCCACAAGTGTCATTGACCGCGGCACCAACCGCCACAAGAAACGGCTCTTCAGCGATCGCGGCGCAGGCGAAAAAATAATCTTTCACGAAGCCTACAATGACTACGACGAAGCCTCTTTTGTCGTGGACACCATTGCCCAACTCGTTGCCTCCAAACAATTTGAACCGGGTGAATGTGCGATCATGTATCGCACTAATTCTATGTCGCGTTTAATTGAAGAAGCGTTTCTACAGGCGCGGCTTCCTTATCGTCTCGTGGGAGCGCAACGGTTTTATGGACGTCGCGAAGTCAAAGACATGATCTCCTTCATCCGCCTCGTACACAACCCCGCAGATGAAGCCGCCCTGGGACGCATCATCAACGTTCCTCCGCGCGGCATTGGCGAGAAAACGCTGACCACGCTTCACCTGGTTGCAAATCAGGCGGGCATGACACCCGGCGATGTGTTGATTGACCTTGCGAACGGAGCCGAGTCGCCGTTTTACAAATCATTCACCGGCCGCGCCGCTCTGCCCCTCGCAGATTTTGGCGGATTGCTGGCAAGTTGGCGCGCCGCTGCCCCCGCCTTCACAACCGTCGAACTCTTTGATCAGATCGCGAAAGATATTAATTACAAGGCTTTCATCACCGAAGATGAGACCGAAGAAAGCGCCGAACGCTGGGACAACGTGCAGGAACTTAAACGCCTCGCGCTTGAATATTCCACGCGCACGCTGGACGAGTTTCTCGAAAACATTGCGCTCATTGCCGATCAAGACACCATCACCGACGCCAACGCGCCCACCCTGCTCACACTCCACGCAGCCAAGGGACTTGAATTCGGCGCGGTCTTCATCGTCGGTCTGGATGATGGCATCCTGCCGCACAGCCGTTCCTTCACCGAACCTGCTCAAATGGAAGAAGAACGCCGTCTCTTTTACGTGGGCATCACACGCGCCAAAGATAAACTTTATTTATTACGCGCCACTCAACGCGGCGGACGCGGCATGTCTGAAACAACTGACCCCTCGCGTTTTCTAAATGACATTCCCGCTGATCTACTGGCTGGAAAAACACGCACGGGACGCTCCTCCTTCCGCCCCAGCAATCCCGTCCATTCGATGTCGTCTCGCGCAAGCACGCCCGACACAAAATGGACGCTTCCACCTCCGCCCAGGTCTGCTCCTGTTACGACCAGCAAATTCAAATCTGGAGACCGAATCAAGCACGCATCATTTGGTGAAGGTATTGTGCAGGAGAGCAGGATACAAGACAACGATGAGATCGTCGTCATAGAATTCAAATCTGTTGGACTTAAGCGGTTAGCCGCAAGTCTCGCAAAGCTCACCATCCTTTAGCCACAAAGCGCGATTGACGAATGGTCAATCGCGCTTTGTCTTTGGAACAAAAATGTTCATCCACATTCTCTATTATGGTTTTAGAATTTATTGCTTCATCTTCCGCCCCATCCGCATGGGCGTGCGCGTGATGATGATTCAAAACGAAAAAGTATGGCTGGTGCGCCAGACGTACATACCCGGCTGGTTCATGCCCGGCGGCGGATTAAAAAAACACGAAACTCTCGAAGAAGCCGCGCGCCGCGAAGCGCTCGAAGAGACCGGCGCCGAACTCGGCGAACTAAAATTAATGGGCGCTTACTCAAATTTCACCGAATGGAAGAGCGACCATAACGTCGTTTTCATTTGCACTGATTTTGAAGTTAAAGGCAAGCCAGATGCCGAAATTGCAGAATTACACGCGTTTACATTGGACGAATTACCCGCTGACCTGTGGCCCGGACATCGCCGCCGCTTGCAGGAATATCAAGCGGGTATCAAAAATCCGCAATTTGGAAAATGGTAAAACAATATAAAGGAGGCTGTCATGCTTAAGAACTTACCGTCCACGCCTGAT
Source organism: Candidatus Brevifilum fermentans (assembly GCA_945877125.1). GTDB lineage: Bacteria > Chloroflexota > Anaerolineae > Anaerolineales > Villigracilaceae > Villigracilis. The sequence goes on from CAMCQT010000004.1 coordinate 30,094, forward strand.
GCCATTCTCACAATGGAATGGGCAGACTATGAGCCGCATTTCAAGGCATTGCAATCAACCCAGCTCACATCGGAAAATATAAACTACTGGTTGTTGGGCTGGTCTGCACTCGCAGACCGACTCGACGAGCAATACACGCGCCTATTTGTTGCCACAACTCAATTCACAAATGATGAAGAAATTGAAAAACGCTTCAACCATTTTGTTGAAGCCGTCCAACCGCAGGCGCGGACAGAAGAACAAAAATTGAAAGAGAAATTACTCGCAAGCGGTTTACAGCCTGAAAATTTCAAAATGGGTTTGAAGAAGATGCGCGCCGAAGCCGACATCTTTAATGAAGCCAATCTTGAACTGCTTGTCGAAGAGCAAAAGTTAAATGCCGAGTACAACAAAATCCTTGGCGCGCAGACTGTTCTTTGGGAAGGAGAGGAACGCACGGCTTCTCAAATGTACTCGTTGCTTTTTGAAAAAGACCGCGCGGTTCGCGAAAAAGCATGGAAACTAACCGTGGAAGTACGCCTCCAAAATCGGGATGCGGTCAACGATCTGTGGAAGAAATTTATGGCGGTGCGTCTCAAGATCGCGCAAAATGTGGGCTTGCCAGATTACCGCGCCTATGTCTGGGAACAAAAATTCCGTTTTGATTATTCGCCCGAGGATTGCAAAACTTTTCATAGAGCCATCGAGGAGGTTTTTGTCCCGTCAGCGAAGCGAATTTTTGAGAAACGCCACCACAAGCTGGGGCTTGAATCGATGCGCCCGTGGGATCAAATGGTGGATACGTCCAATGAAAATCCGCTCAAGCCGTATCAAACAGTGGAGGAGCTAAAATCCAAAGCACAGGATATTTTCACAAAAGTAGATCCTAAATTCGGCGAATACTTCCAGACCATGATCGATGAAAATTTACTCGATCTTGACAGCCGCAAGAACAAAGCGCCGGGCGGATACAACTTGATTTACGGCGTCAGCAAAAGGCCGTTCATTTTTATGAACAACACAGGTACACATGATGATGTGGTTACCCTCCTGCATGAAGGCGGACATGCTTTTCACGCATTTGAAGCGGGTGTCGTTCCATATTTCCACGAGCGTTCTGAAAATTATGTTCCGGCTGAGTTTGCAGAAGTCGCTTCGATGGCGATGGAATTACTGGCTTCACCCTACCTTTCAAAAGAACATGGCGGTTTTTATACAGAAGGCGAATCTGCACGTGCACGGCTTGAACATCTTGAGAGCATCATCACGATGCTGCCCTACTTAACATTGGTGGACGCCTTTCAGCATTGGATCTATGAAAATCCACAGGACGGCTCAGACCCAATTTTGTGTGAAAATAAATGGGGCGAACTCTGGGATCGTTTCATACCCTACGTTGATTACAGCGGATTTGAAGATGCAAAGAAAACAATCTGGCATCGCCAATTACATATTCATACCCTTCCATTCTATTATATTGAATACGCATTCGCTCAATTGGGCGCGGTGCAAGTTTGGGCGAATGCGCTCAAAGACCAAAAGCAAGCCGTTGAAAAATACCGCAAGGCGCTTGCTCTTGGATCAACTGTCTCGTTGCCTGAGTTGTTTGAAGCCGCTGGCGCAAAATTCTCATTCGACACGCAGACGATCAAAATATATGTCGATCTGATCGAAGAACAGATCGAAAAACTCGAACAGATAAAGAATTGATTTATAGGACGTGGAGATGATCCATGCTCATTTTCGTTTGGTAAAATTGCCGAGAAATCTTTCACTGGAGAAATGCTATGACTAAAACTATGAAGATCGTTATTCCAATGGCGGGCTGGGGAACCCGTATGCGCCCGCACACGTGGAGCAAGCCAAAACCGCTCGTCAGCGTGGCGGGCAAGACCTCCCTTGAACATTTGCTCGACATGTTCAAAACCCTGCCTGACCCCGAGAACACAGAATATGTTTTCATTCTCGGCCCGTATCTGGGCGAGATGCAAATTCCACCTTTCATTAAGGAACATTACCCAGACCTCAAAGCCCATTTCGTTGTGCAGCATGAAATGAAGGGACAATCTCACGCGCTGTCCCTGGCGCGCGAATATTTGACGGGTCCCATGATTATGTGTTTCTCAGATACTTTGATGGAAACCGATTTCTCCTTTCTTGCAAATGAAGAATCTGACGGCGTGGCGTGGGTCATGCCGGTTGATGATCCGCGGCGATTTGGCGTGGCGGAGGAAGGCGCAGACGGCTGGGTGACGCGCTTCATTGAGAAACCGCAAAGCGTGGATAACAACCTGGTGGTGGTCGGCTGTTATTATTTCAAGAGCGCCGAGCAAGTGCTGGCCGCGATAGATGACCAAATGGAACGCGGCGTGATGCTCAAGAATGAATACTTCATGACCGACGCCATTTCCATCATGATCGAACGTGGAGCGAAAGTCCGCACGAATAAGATCAGCACCTGGCTGGATACGGGCACGATCGAGGCGACTTTGGACACGAACCGCATCCTGCTCGACCGGGGAGCGGATAATTCATCCGAAGCAGCAACCAGGCTGACAGTTAAGATCGTTCCGCCGGTCTTCATTCATCCCACTGCAAAAGTAGATGCGGCCGTCATCGGGCCCTACGTCTCCATCGGGGCAAATTGCGAAATTAACGCGGCTGTCATTTCAGACAGCATTATCGAAGAAGGCACGCAGATCAACCGCACCGCGTTGAAACATTCGTTGATCGGGCGCAACTGCCGAGTGGAAGGTCAGGCGAATAAAGAGGAAGCCTCCTCCCTGAACATCGGCGATAACAGCAGCGTCATAAATCCATAGGAATTTTTCAGATGCAGAAAACTAATGAAGTACAAAGACTTTCAAAACGCGTGGCGGAATTAAAGCCCAGCGGTATTCGCAAGTTTTTTGACATCGTGGCAACGATGAAAGATGTGATCTCGCTCGGCATTGGCGAACCCGATTTCACCACGCCCAAGCCTATTTTGGATGCGGGCATTCGCTCATTGCAAAACGGCGAAACACATTACACATCTAATTACGGCAAACTGGAACTGCGGCAGGGCGTGGCTGACAATTTGCAAAAACTGTACAACGTGAAATATGAACCCGATGAAGTGCTGGCAACTGTTGGCGTTTCAGAGGCTTTGTATCTCACCTTCATGGCGATCCTTGAGCCTGGCGATGAAGTCATCATCCCGACTCCGTGTTTTGTTGCCTATCAAGCCGAAGTGATTCTGGCGGGCGGCGTAGTGGTTGAAATTCCTGCGCGTCTTGAAAATGAATTCACCATTGATCCAGATGATATTCGCAAAGCCATCACGCCGCGCACCAAGGCAATTTTTATCGGCTATCCATCCAACCCAACGGGCGCAGTCGCTCCGCGTGAAGTGATGATCGAGATCGGAAAGATCGCGGAACAATATAATCTAATCGTTGTCTCCGATGAAATTTACGACCGCCTTGTGTATGACTTTGACCACGTCTGCTTCCCTGCACTGGATGAAGGTCTGCGCGAGCGCACGATTTTGCTCGGCGGCTTCTCCAAAGCCTACGCCATGACCGGCTGGCGCATCGGCTACGCCTGTGCCCCGAAGGATATTCTGCAAGGCATGTTGCGCGTCCATCAATACACCATCATGTCCGCGCCGACCACCGCGCAAGATGCCGCGATTGAAGCCTTGAAATCTGGTGAGCCGCACGTGCAAGAAATGCGGACAGAATACGACCGCCGCCGCCGATTGCTGGTTACTGGTCTCAATCGACTCGGACTCTCGACCTTTGAGCCGCGCGGCGCGTTCTACACCTTCCCCAATATCCGCGCCTCCGGCATGGACGAGGAAACTTTCGCCGAAACTTTGCTGAAAGAAGAAAGCGTGGCCGTTGTGCCCGGCAGCGCTTTCGGTCCCGGCGGAGAAGGTTTTGTCCGCGCTTGTTACGCCACCGAATACAGCAAGATCGAAGAAGCCCTGCATCGCATGGAAAGATTTATGAGCAGGCACGGATAAGTTCGTGGGTGGTAAATAGGAAATAGTGAATAGGAAGGGCGAGACTTCGCAAAGAAGTTCGCCCTTTTTTTTAACGTCAATAATCAGTACTTCACGAATAGGTCTCGTAGTGGCGACTTCAGTCGCTTTTTACCCGAACGACTGAAGTCGTTACTACGTTTTCGTGATCTAATGATAATGGATAAGGAATCTATTTCAAATTCACCACAGATAAACACAAATAAACACAGATTTAAGCCCTGTTTTTTATAAAAACATCCTAAAATCCTTTTCATCTGTGTCTATCTGTGGTTAAAAACTCTTAACCATTATTCACGTTTTTTTATTTAACCATTGTACAATTTTAGAAATCAACAAAAAGGCGGCTCATGAAAATTGCAAAAATTACTTCCCCGCTGGTATCTGTCGAGTGGCTGGCAGACAATCTTGGCGCTGAAAATCTTGTCATATTGGATGCGAGCATGAAACCCGTTATGCCCGCAGTTGGTGAACCAACACAAGAAGAAACTGCCTGCATCAAAGGCGCTCTGCGTTTCGACGTTGACAATGATATCCGCGACAAAAATACAGACCTGCCGCACATGATGCCCTCTGCAGAATTCTTTACAGACGAGATGCAAAAATTAGGTATCAACAAAGACAGCGCCATCGCGGTCTATGATTATATGGGAATATTTTCAAGTCCGCGGGCATGGTGGATGTTCCGCGCCATGGGACATGGTCAAGTGGCTGTTTTAGACGGCGGTCTGCCCGCCTGGAAAAACGCCGGCTACCCATGTGGATCGCAGGCAGAAAGAATCGCCAAACATCGCGGAAATTTTGTGGGGCATCCACAAGCGGGGATATTCTGCGATTCAGCACATGTGCTTGAAGCGCTTGCTGATCCGAATTTTGCCGTGCTGGATGCCCGATCTGAGGGACGTTTCAAAGGCGTGGAACCCGAACCCAGAGCCGGTCTCCGAAGCGGGCACATGCCCAATGCGCTCAATCTACCTTTTGTGAACACAGTCCAGGATGGCTTCGTATTGCCTGCGACAGAACTTGATTCTATTTTTTCAAAATTGGTAAACAAAGAACAAAAACTGATCTTTAGCTGCGGCTCAGGCGTCACCGCATGTGTCACAGCACTGGCGGCAGAATTGGCAGGCTACCCCAACATTTCAGTCTACGACGGCTCGTGGAGTGAATGGGGCTTACCCGGCAAACTCCCTGTTACAACAGAATAAGGATTGATTCCCGCGAGGAAAGACGATAATCAAAAAGCAGGGCGAGAAATTTCTCGCCCTGCTTTTTACAATCACTCATCTATATTATTTTACGGCTGTGCAGCTTCCACGGCGGCGGTAATCTCTTCAAACGAAGGGATGTAGCCCGGGGCAATGATCACACCGTTGACGAACACAGACGGAGTCCCATTTACACCCATGGCAACTCCGTTTTCAAAGGAAGCCTGAACCTCTGCGGCGTAGCGATTTTCGTCAACACAAGCCTGAAAATCTTCAACGTTCAACTTGAGCGCATCGGCAAATTCCACGAGATGGTTGGCGGCAAAAGCGCCCTGGTTTTCCCCGTTCCAATTGGCAAACAAAACGTCATGATATTCCCAGAATTTTCCCTGCTCATTGGCGCACAGGCTGGCATTCGCCGCGCCTTGTGATTCTTTCGCCGCGCTATTCGTATCAATGAATGCGTAATTATGAAAAATATAATAAGCCTTCCCAGTCTCCACCAATTCTTCAAGAATAAGCGGTTCTATCTCGTTACTATATCGAATACAGGAGGGGCATTGAAAATCTTCAAACACCTCGATCCTGGCTGGCGCTGTCACGTCGCCCAGAGTCAACCCATCCCCTGCCGGACGTTTGACCTGCTCAGGCAAAACAACACCTGTCCCAGGTTTTACATTGGGCGATATTAATGCAAATGCAACCAACAATGCGCCGACGACAATAATCCCAACAGTAATCATGCGCGAGCGATTGTCTGTGCGCTGCTTTTTACGCTTATTCATTTGTTTTGTCATATCTTTTTCCTTATATTCAAAATGTGGGTGGTCATTTTGCCACGCGAGACGCAATTTGTCAAAAAGACCGCAACGCCAACGTGAATAAAAATAACGTTTCATGTTGTCCCATCTGAATATCTGTGGTTAAATTTGCCTATAAAAATCAGACATAGGAATCAATCATGCAAATTCTCGGAATTGACATAGGCGGATCAGGTATCAAAGGCGCACCGGTAGACACAGAAACAGGACAGCTTCTCGCAGAACGGATTCGCATCAAGACGCCCAAAAGTGGTGAACCCGAGCCCATGGCGGAAGTGGTCAAGCAGATCGCCCAATCCTTCAACTGGGATGGACCCATCGGCATTGGATTCCCCGCACCGATCAAAAGCGGAGTCGCCATGATGGCCGCCAATGTCTCAGAGAAATGGGTCGGCACGAACGCGGACGCGCTCTTCACCAAAATCACCGGCTGTGACTGCACCATGATCAACGATGCAGATGCAGCAGGACTGGCTGAAATGACTTTCGGCACCGGACGCGGACAACCCGGGACGGTGATCCTGCTCACACTGGGGACAGGCATCGGCTCCGCCATCTTCCACCGCGGGAACCTGCTTCCCAATACAGAGTTTGGTCATCTCCGCATGAAAGGACAGGATGCAGAATTCCGCGCTTCAGATGCAGCCCGCCAGCGCGAGAATCTCTCGTGGGAAGAATACGCCAAACGCCTGGATAAATATTTGAGGAGAATGGAAACCCTCTTCTGGCCAGACCTGTTCATCATCGGCGGCGGAATTAGCAAAGAGTCTGAAAAATTTTTACCCCTGCTTACGCTTGATACACCCGTTGTCCCCGCACAATTGCTAAATGAAGCCGGAATTGTCGGCGCGGCGCTGGCTGTCAGAGCCGGCATATAAAATCACTGTGAAATAAATAAAAAAACTCCCCGAGATTTTCATCTCAGGGAGTTTTTAGTATTCAGTGAATTAGTTGACTACAACTACGTTAGTAGCCTGCGGACCCTTGGGGCCTTTCTCAACGGTGAATTCGACTTTCTGTCCTTCTTCAAGGTTTTTGAAACCGTCGCCCTGGATAGCGGAGAAATGTACGAATACATCTGCGCCGCCTTCGCGAGCGAGAAATCCGTAGCCTTTGCTTCCGTTAAACCATTTGACTGTTCCGAGAATACGATCTGACATTGTTTGCCTCCTTAGGCAAGTAAAAAATTTGGAGGACCCGGTTCTTTCGCCAGAACAGACAAAACAAAACGGCTCATGGACTTGTACCCATGAGCCGATGGTTATACTTCCAAAGCGAACTACTGGTATCCGTGTAGGGCACTACTTTATCATGACGATGATGATGTGTCAATGACGACTTTCAAAAAAGCAAAAACCTCCGAGGTCTTAAAGACCTCGGAGGTTTGACTGTAAAAGCTACGACTTTACCAAAGTGAATTTGTCTTTTCCAATTCGATAGTTGCCGTTGTGTTTCAACACCTTCTCGACCAATTCGTCAGGCACATCCACATAGGTAAATTTTTCTTCGATGCGGATCTTGCCAATAACGTTGCCAGGAATATCAGCATGGTGCGCAATCGTGCCGACAATATCATTCGGTCGGACGCCGTTTTCCTTGCCTTTGTTCAGTTTCAAGCGCACCATCCCCGCTTCATGAGAAGCCCGCTGATTGCCCGCGTCACGATCTCCACGCTTGCCTGAATCACGCTCGCGTCTGCCGCCGTCTCTACTCTGAGGTTTGCCGCGAGTAAACTCGCGATCTCCACGATAAGAGGCCGAACGGCTTTCAGAGACAACCACGTCCGTCACATTTGCCACGGGACGCTGTTTCTCATCAGCGCGTGACAATTTCAAAGCGGCGGCGGCAATTTCCATCGGGTCGTTGCCCTCTTCCACCAAACGCGCCACAAGTTCGCGCTCACGTTGATAACGTCCACGGCCGAGCCAGATCTTCATTTGTTCCAAAAGTTGATTCTCGCGATGCTGAAGAATATCCGCGGCAGTGGGCAATTTACCCAGAGTCAGCACCTGTTTGGTCAAATGTTCGATCTCGCGCAAACGTCGTTTTTCACGCGGCGCAAATAATGAAATCGCAATACCAGTCTTGCCAGCGCGACCGGTGCGTCCAATGCGATGGACATACACTTCGGCATCATCTGGCAGGTGGTAATTGAAAACGTGTGAAATATCGTCAATATCCAAACCACGCGCAGCTACGTCAGTGGCAACCAAAACTTTGATTTGTCCACTGCGGAATCTGCCGAGGATCTGTTCGCGCGCATTTTGTTCGAGGTCGCCATTCAAGGCTTCGGCGGGGAATCCACGCGCCGAGAGTTGCCCAGCCAACTGTCCCGTTTCAAGGCGCGTGCGGACGAAGATCAACGCGCTGGTAATGGGTTCGATCTCGAAGAGATTGGTCAACGCTGATAATTTATCGCCTTCGTGAACAAGGTAGTAGCGCTGCTCAGTCCCCGAGAGGGTCATCGTCGCTTGTTTGATGATGACCGATTGAGGGTCACGCATGAAGCGCTCTGCCAGCGAGCGAATCCGCACGGGCATGGTGGCGCTAAAAAGCGCAGTCTGTCGTAATGTGGGGGTCGAAGAAAGAATTTCTTCCACAGGTTCAATGAAACCCATGTTAAGCATTTCGTCGGCTTCATCCAGTACAACGGTCTTGATCATGCTCAGGTCAAGCACTTTGCGCGCAATTAGATCAATGATACGACCGGGTGTGCCCACGACAATGTCCACGCCGCGTTTGAGCTGGTTGACCTGGGGTCCGTAAGGTTGCCCCCCGTAAACAGCCAGCACGCGCACCTTAAGATGCTTGCCATATTGTTCCATGGCAGCAGCAACTTGCACAGCGAGTTCACGTGTAGGCGCGAGAACAAGCGCCTGCGGCAGTCGTTGATGTATGTAGTTGTGAAGAATGGGGAGAGCGAAGGCAGCAGTCTTGCCAGTGCCTGTTTGGGCCTGACCGATCACGTCTACGCCGGTGAGCATGAGGGGGATCATGCCTTCTTGAATACCCGTTGGAGTAATATAGCCAAGGTCAACAATGGCCTGCTCCAGCTCGGGGCGCAGGTTTAAAGAAGTAAATTCGGTTGTCATGGATTTCCTTTTCCAATAGTCGTCTGGTCAGCTAGTCGGTGGTCGGCGGATCGCTTGCAAACGATTCGACGAAAGACTGTTTAACGAACGACTACGAGACTAAATTGAAATGTTCTGACAACTCCGTCTAACTTCCTTCCTGTCAACAAAGTTTACTTTTGCAAGTAAACCCGCCCAACAAAAAAGCCCGAATAGATTTCATCGGGCTTGCAGTTCGAGTGATCAAAACAATTTCCCAAAAAAATGCTCTATATCAAGAGCGAACGAGAGTTTACCACAGAATTTGGATTATATCGTCATCAAAACAATGGCGGCCAATGCCGCGGCAATACCGATCCATTGGTTGCGGGAAAGTCGTTCTTTGAGAAAGATCCACGCCAGCACGACAGTTGCGCCAGGGAAGAGTGAACTTAATACCGCTGCCACATCCAGCCGCCCCGCCTGACCTGCAAGGATGAAGAATATATTCCCGCCGACATCGAGAATTCCATTGAGTGTAATGACCGACCAGGCAGATTTGTCTTCCACTTTCCACGAGGTATGGGTGAAAAGCATGTACAAGACAATCAGTACCGTGCCCCCGCTGCGAGATGCGACCATCGGCCAGACTGTTGCGCCTGTGCTGGTGGCTTCGTGCATGAGGATAAAGTACAAGCCAAATCCAATGCCTGCCAGCAGAGGCAGCTTCAAGTCTGAGAGATGCGCCAGGATATCCGTCACGCCGCCCGCAGATTGAGAGATCATCCAAACCGCAAAAAGAGCGAAACCAAATCCGATGAATGTCGCCGCATCGGGCAAGCCTTCCCGAAACGCGCCGATCAGAACTGGGATCGCCGCAGCCAGCAAAGCAGAAACAGGGGTAGCGACGCTCATCAAACCGCGAGTCATGGCATGATACAAGATCATTAATCCGATTGTACCCACCACCCCCGCAGTCATCGAAAGAAGCCATATTTTTAGGTTCGGGAAAGACTCACCAGAAATCCCCACAATGATGAATAAAAAAGCAACCCCAATGACCTCACTGTAAAGAACGGCGCGGTATGCGCCCGTTTTGCGTGATGCCAACCCGCCCGTGAAATCACCTGCGCCCCAACTGAGCGCGGCAGTGAGACCGAATAATATTGATAGCAAATTTACACTCCTTTGATGGATAGACCAGGACTGCGGACTAAAGTCCGCAGTCCTGAACGCCTTGTTAGAATTTATCGTCATCAAACAAGTCTGAAATCGGAAACTCGTTCAACTTATCATTCAGCCAGTTATTTTCATCACCGCTCATATAAAAACGATAGCTGGAAAATTTCCAATCTTCAGGGTTATTATCTACATACCCATGTTTAACTGGATTGTAGTCTATGTAATTGAAACAAGTCCAAAAATCATGCTCGTTACGCATACATCTATCCCAATAGCTATACCAAACTGTGCGTCCTTGTCTATTATCCAGTAAATTTATTTTTCGGGACGTGCTGCCATTAATGCATTTCATAAAAGTGCCAAGTTCATTCACATTGTTTGGCATAAACAAAAGATGATAATGATTTGGCAAAACAACCCAGGCAAAAAGTTTTATTTCAAACTGCAAAATAAGTTCTTTAAACGTATCCACCCACAAGTTGAGATGTTCATCTGTTACAAGGATATGCGCTTTATCTACCGTAGACGCTGTAACAAAACACCATGCATCATCCATATAAAGATGTGGCGGGCGGTGTGGGGATGTAGACCATTTCATCGAAACGCTCTCCTGGACTGCGGACTTTAGTCCGCTCTTGGTTTGGCAGAAGCGGACTAAAGTCCGCAATCCTATTTTCCTGCCGCGCGCGCCCGCGCCAAAACCTTCTGCGCGTTCTTCAACAACGGCATATCGATCATTTTGCCATCCAGCGAGTACGCGCCCTTGCCTTCTTTTTGACTGGCATCAAATGTTTCGACGATCCGTTTGGCATGGGCAATGGCTTCGTCATTTGGCGTGAATGCAATCTGCACCGGCTCGACCTGCGCGGGGTGGATGATCTGTTTTCCGCTGTACCCCAGCCGCGCACCGAATTCAGATTCCACGCGCAAGGCTTCGATGTCTTTGTAATCTATGGTGACAATATCAATGGCTTGCAGGTCATTCGCGGCACATGCCACCACCACAGCCTGGCGCGCGTAAAGTAATTCAATCGCATCCTTCGTGCGGATCGCACCAATCGACGCGGCGAAGTCTTCGCCGCCAAAGATGATGGCATCCAAACGCGGATGCGCCGCGATCTCTTTGAGATTCAAAATTCCTCTGGCAGTTTCCACCCCGATTACCATGCGGACTGAGTTCAGCGGCCAACCATATTTCAACTCAGCGGTTTCGATGATTCTGCTTGCCCACTCCACTTGCTCAAAAGATTCAACTTTGGGAATCACGATCCCATCAGGACGATACGGCAGGACGGCATCAATATCATCTTTTTCCCAGCCAGAGCCCACCGAATTGATCCGCGCCAGTTTTTCGCTTTCGCCGAAATTCAATTCCTGCAAAGCCTTTGCAATCGTGGCGCGCGCTTCGGCTTTTTTATTAATGGCTGTGCCGTCTTCCATATCCATGCAAATGGAATCCACGCCGAGGGTGATGGATTTTGTAATCATCTTCCAGTTGTCGCCGGGCATGTAAAGTAGCGCGCGTCGGGAATGCATAAATTCTCTCCATAAAATTTTTTCGAAGGTCAAAAGTCAAAGGTCAGACCTTCGACTTTTGACTTTTGACTTTTTTTCGTTCTACACCATGTGCAAAATAATACTTCCAACTTCGTTCACTTCAACGCGCAGTCTTTTCAACGGCGTGTTGGAAGGACCGCGGGTCACATAGCCTTTTTCGTCATATTTTGAGCCGTGGCACGGACATTCGTATTCTCTATCTTTATGTTCAACCGTGCATCCCAGATGCGTGCAAACCAAACTAAAAGCCAGATAGCCCTCGTTGCTGTGGATCAACACCGCCGGAATGTGCATCAACAGGGTGCGCGAACCCGGCGGATAATCGACCTCGGAACCGAGGTCATATTCAGATGGCGGTGCCGGTTCCATTTCGTAGGATAGGAAGCGGATCAGCCCGCCTAGGGCGAACGTGCCGCTCAACCCCAGCAGGGAGTTGGTTGCCAACTTTAGAAATTCGCGTCGGGACAGTTTTTTCATAATGGGTTAACGATGGATAACACGGTCAGCGCCATGATAATAACGGCGATGATGATAAATAACAACTGCACAATACTTCCGCTGCGTGGAAACCAACGTCCGAGTTCATTTTGTTTTACATCCTTGAAAAGGTACGGCAGGGCGCCAATGAAAATGATAACCGCCAAAGGCAAAAGAACGCCCAGCAAAAACGGGTCGCCTGATTTTAGCAGTTGCTGAACCCAAAGGAAAAACCACGGCGCACTTGAGTCAGCATCTAAAATGGTGCCGCCACGGATGGGGGATGAAATGGGGGCGGGCATTAATACTGCCAATATCAGCAGAACAATGCCTCCGACGAACATACCCAAAACTTCGCGTTTGAGCAAGTCTGTGCGTGTGATTCTGGTGGTGGTTTCGCGCTCGGTCACAGGCGCAGCAGCAATGCCGCCATCACGGCGCACGCGGAATAGATGCCAGACTATGACAAAGCCGCATACCAGCGAAAGAACATAAATATGCCATGAATAAAAGCGAAGCAGCGCAGCGGGTCCCGCATCCCGGCCGCCGAGGACAAAGATATAAACGGCATTCCCAACAAATGGAATTGACTTGAGCAGATTGGTGCCAGCGGTCAGAGCCCAGCGGACGCCTTCATCCCAGCGCAAAACGTAGCCGGTGAAGTCGAGCAGGATCACGAGAACAAACAATCCCAACCCCAGCAGAAAGTTGAATTTTCGTTGGGCACTGTAGGCTCCGGTGAAGATCACACGCGCCAGATGAATGAGCGCAACGATCACCAAAAGTTGCGCCGACCAATAATGCAGATTACGCACGAGCGCGCCAAGCGGCACAAAACTCACAATTGTCTCAACTGAAATGGCGGCTTTTTCCGGCGTTGGAATATAGTAAAACATTTCGAGTAAGCCAGTGATGAGCAAAACGAGCGACAGGAAGACCGCCATTCCACCTGCGCCCAGGGTGTATCGCCAGCGTGACTGCATGGCGGGGATCGTGGGCGGATGCAAATGGGAAACAAAACTCGGACGAATGACAGGACCCGCTATCAGATTGGGAGGGGGGGCGTTTTCACGTCGCGCAAAAAAGTCACGGGTAATCAATCCCAGCACGGTGAGCACGAGCATCCCAATAAAAAAGAAGATGGGAGTATTGTTATTTTGCGGAGTTGAAATTAGGCGGTGGACAGGCACGGCGGAGGCGTTGGTTTCGCTCAGCACAAGCCCATCGGGCAGGCTGCCTTTCAGTTTCAAAATATACGCGGTGATCTGCCAGGCTTGTTCAGGAGTGAGCGAGCGGGGCTTCCACCACGGCATCATCACGACCACATAGTCATACAGTTGCTGAGCATTTTCAAAACGCCCCAGCGAACTGGCGGTGCCCAGCGCGGGAAAGGTTAATGTTTTCGGAATTTCAAAACCCTGCGGCGGATGATCTTTTCCGTGACAGCCAGATTGCCAGCAGTCGCTGTCTTCGCCATACGCGCCGAGCCGCCATTCGTCGGTGAGTCCTTGTCCGCGGTCACCGTGACAAGCGATACACACGCCAAAAAAAGTTTGCAAACCTTGATCTGCTTGAGAGGGAACTTCAGGCAATTCAGGGCGTGTGAGACGGCTCATGTCAAAAGTTGGGGTTGGACTGGGCATGGGCGTTGGCGTGCCGTTTGCCTGTTGGTTTTGCGATGCTTTCACTGTCTCTGTCAAAAGCAGGTTGGCGCTGATGAAAAGCAAAACGCCCAGCGCAAACAAAAATATGCGTGCAAATTGTGCGGCACGCGGATGACATTTATCTTTTCGGGATGAAGGATTGGTTCTCATTTAATGTTGTTACTTTAACACAAAGTCCATTCGATGAGACAGTGAAGAATATCTTAAAAATGATGTGCAATCAGGTTAAACAAAAAAGAGTTCCGCAGGTTGAAGCCTGCGGAACTCTTTTTATTATTTTAGGGTCGCTTGTCGAGTGTGATGGTCACATCTACTTTTTCGGTGCCGCGCAGTACCTGCAAAACGACTGTGTCTCCCGGCCCTTTGTGGGTGATGAGATAGGCCAGCATTTCGTCAAACGTGCGGACTTCCTTCCCGTCTATCGCCACGATCAAGTCACCACCGCCAAGCAAGCCGTTGATGCTGGTGGGTTTGCTGCCTGGGATGATGCCCGCTCTTTCTGCGGGGCCGCCAGCGATCACGTCAGTCACATACGCGCCGGTGTAAGATTTCAAGCCCAGCGCGTCGATCACAGGCAGGCTCATATTTTCATTCGGCAGGGAGGATATTCCGAGCAGCGGGTAATCATATTTGCCGGTTGCGATCAAAACAGGAGCGACGCGTTTAACCATATTGACGGAGATCGCGAAACCGATCCCTGAGTTAACCGGTTGACCAGCCGCCGTGGTGCTGTTGGTGCGGATGGCGCGATTAATGCCGATCACTTCGCCGTTGATATTAAAGAGCGGGCCGCCCGAGTTACCCGGGTTGATGGCGGCGTCCGTTTGAATAATGTCGCCGGCGGTGAACAAAGTTCCATCGGGTGTTTCGTGGGCCGAGTCTAATGTGCGGCCGAGTGCAGAAACAATACCGACGGTCATGGTGCTGTTTAAACCAAACGGGTTGCCAATGGCTATTACGGTCTGACCCACTTTCAGCGTGTCAGAGTCGCCGAGCGGCAGCGGATGAAGCTCGCCCGCGGGCGCATCCACTTTGACGATGGCCAGGTCCGAATCCAAATCAGTTCCGATGATGGTGCCGTACGCCATGTAACCAGATGTAAACCGAACTTCCACTGTGGTCGCGCCTTCGATCACGTGATAATTTGTTACCACGTTGCCCTGCCCGTCATACACGAAGCCAGAACCCTGCCCTTGATCTGTGATGATCGCAACCGTGCCCGGGCTGACACTTTCATAAAGCACCACCAAACCATCCTGTTGGGTCGCGGGATTGGCAGCGTTTGATGCGATGGGCGCAACCGGTAAAACAGGCTCATTCGCAGGGGCTGGTTGTTGCGGCTGAAACGCCGTAGCCTGACAAGCCAGCATGGCAACTGCCAAAACAACCAAAGCTAAAATGCCTTTTTTTGTTTTCATTAATACTCCTATGATTACTCTAAAACTTTATGCGGGCGGCTTCTTCAAGCAATTCCCTCTGTTTGGACGACAGGTATTTGGGAACTTGTACTTTCAATTTCACAAAGAGATCGCCCTTTGTAGCTGGATTCTTCAAATGCGGCATCCCGCGCCCTGCAAGCCGAAAGACCTGATCGGTCTGCGTGCCTGCGGGAATATTTAACTTAACCTTGCCTGTGGGCGTTTCCACTTCCGCTTCGCCGCCGAGAATTAATGTGAATACACTTAATGTGGATGTGGTGGTCAGGTCCTGACCATCGCGCTCAAAGCGATTCTCGTCTGTGACATTAACGATGAGATAAAGGTCGAGACCTTCCGGTCCCGCGCCTGCCACTCGAACTTTGGAACCGGTCTTCACCCCGGCAGGAATGCGAACTTGCAACTTGCGTCCATTGGTTTGCAGTTGGCGCGCGGTACCCTCGTAGGCTTCCTGAAAAGTAATGTCAACCGCCTGCTGATATCCCTGCTGTTGCTGCTGCTGTGCCGCCTGATTGCGAGCCGAAGACCGGACCGCCTCGCCGAAAATTGAGCGAAAAAAATCTGAAAATCCGCCGGCGCCGCCAAAGGGGTCTTCGGCATTGCCGCCGTAGCCTCTTTGCTGTCCGTTTTGCTGCTGAAACCAATCATCCCATTGAAAATCACCCGGGCGGCCGCCCCTTGTGCGAAAATCAGAATACGCGCTTCCCAGTTGATCGTAGCGGGCGCGCTTTGTTTCATCGCTCAAGACCTGATACGCCTCGTTGATCTCTTTGAACTTGTCCTCAGATTTTTTATCGCCGGGGTTTTTATCAGGATGAAATTGCATGGCAAGTTTACGATACGCCTTGCGGATATCGTCTGCGCTGGCTTTTCGTTCCACGCCAAGAATTTTGTAGTAGTCTTTGTAGTCCATAATGCTATTGTTATCACCGCGCAAGTTCAAAGTCAAGCGTCCCAAAGGGACACTAACAGAACTCTAACCTGTGTTTTTTGTGTGGTAAAGTTGCAGAAAAGTTCATGTCATTGCGAGGGCGGCGCTCTCCCGCCCGAAGCAATCTCCTTTTTGTGTGGGATTGCTTCGGGCAAGAACAAGAGCACCCTCGCAATGACCTACAAGGAAAAGATGAAATCAATATGTGTTTTTTGTGGGTCATCTGACTCAGTCCACGCGGACTATATAACTGCCGCGTACCAATTGGGAAAACTGCTCGCTGAGAAAGGCATCCGCGTGGTGTACGGCGGCGGAAAAACTGGCTTGATGGGCGCAGTGGCAAACGGCGCAGTGGATGCCGGCGGAGAAGTGATCGGCGTCATCATCCCATCCATGAACACCGTGGCGCTGGCGCATACCGGACTGGCTCGTATGGATGTAGCCCCCAACATGCACGGACGCAAAGCCCGGATGCACGAACTGGCAGACGGCTACATTGCCCTGCCCGGCGGCTATGGCACCTGGGACGAACTTTTTGAAACCGTCACCTGGGCGCAAACCGGCGCGCACGAAAAACCGGTCGGCTTGCTCAATGTGCGCGAATATTACAACCTCCTGCTGGCCGCGATGGATCACGCCGTCGCTGAGGGATTTATTTATCCCGAACATCGCAAAGCCCTTTTCTGCGAATCTGATCCAAATCAATTATTGAGTGTCATGGAAAAATACAACCATCCGCGCGAAGCAGTTAAACGCTGGTTGAAAGAGGATTAAAACAAACATCCCGCAGAAACCAAATCTGCGGGATGTTTTTATAAACGGGGTATGGCATTATATAGAAATCAGTTCGCCTTCTTCGAGTCTTTCCTTTTCGTGGTCTTTACGCAAAATCCATGCCTCACCGCGGACAAGGGTTATCTTCTTGCCATTCATTTTGACATACGCTCCGTCAGACAGAATGACAACCGGATTATCGTGGAAAAAATGATAATCTCCCAGCCATTCATCCTGCACAGATTGTCTGTATGAATCTGCGGCGTAATGCGGGAAGAAATTAAAAGGCATCGCATTCAATGCTTCAAAATGCGGCGTTTCCACCGTGTTCATATCGTTGGCTGTCAAAATATTTGGGCCGCATAAAACTGTCCCGGCGCTGAATGCCACAACGGGCAGACCCGCCAGCACCTTCTTGCGCAGGAAGATCATCAAACGGCTGACGTGCAAACGATGGTTAAGCAAAAATGTATTTCCACCGGGGATATAAACCAACGCGGCGCGGCGAATAATATCTTCCATTGTGGACAGGGACATGGTCTCGGCGCTGATCGTTTCAACCCGCGCCAGTTTCTTGAACGAATCTTCTGCGGATTCCTGCCACCGTTCAGCATACAGCGACGCCAACGGCAGATGCGCCACTGTTGCATCTGGCTTGCCTTCCAAATAGGGAGCGCTGGCTTCAAGAATATAGCGGATGTCGTCATGACCGGGGGATGAGAATAGATGAAGGTTGGGCATTAATTTTGAACTTTATATCGTAAGAATGATCGGCTCGTCTTTTGTGACAATGATCGTATGCTCAAATTGAGCTGCGATTTTTTTGTCCACTGTCCGCAATGACCAGCCATCGCGCCCTTCGAGGACGCGTCCCCTGCCGGTGGTGAGGAACGGCTCAATGGCGATAACCAAACCTTCTTCCAAAATATAGTTTTCTTTTTCTCTAAAAAAATTTGATACTTGAACCGGCTCTTCGTGCAGATGACGCCCGATGCCGTGCCCCGTCAGGTCGTAAATGACGCCATAGCCGTTTCGCTTTGCCTCATCTTGAATTGTCCTGCCGATCAAATTAAGCGGCTGACCCGCCCGCGCAACCTGCACCGCCTTGGCCAGCGCGGATTTGGTGGCTGCGATCATTTTTTCATATTCCGGCACATGCGCGGCAACGACCATCGAAGCGCCGGTGTCACCAAAGTAGCCATCCATTTCAGCCGAGACATCAATATTGACCAACTCACCTTCGCGCAGAACATGGTCGCCGGGAATACCATGCGCGATAATCGGCGAAATGCTAATGCATGTAGCACCGGGGAATTGATACATGGCAATCGGCGCAGACTGCGCGCCCTCTTTTTTCAGGAACTCCATGCCGATGTTGTCCAATTCCGCTGTGGTCATGCCGGGTCTAACCTGGCTCATCATTTCTTTCAATGCCATGGCACAGATATGCCCAATGGCTTTTAGCTGTTTGATATCGTTTTCGTTTTCAATAATCATTAGGTGATAATCCTGTAACAATTAAGTTTTGTGTTTTTCCAGCCCCCGGAAAACAGAGAAATATTTATCAACCAAGTATTTGGTTTACTGATTCCAAAAATTTTTCTGCGACTTTCACTGCAAGATAGGCTTCCCCTGAAGCCACATGGACAGAAACACCATAATCACCAACGCCGCGAATTTCAAAAAGCCAGTTCAAGTTTTTGCCTTGTTCTTTATCAAGCTTTCCTGTTTTCACAAAATGTTGATGGATTAATGCAATTACGCCACTGTGTTTATTGGTATCAATATCCTGGCTTAATAGCAAAGCACTTGCTGCATAGAAAGCGGCGTAATAAGCACGTGCCGCAGCAATATCAAAATACTCTTTTTCAAGTAACTCTTTTGCCGCTTTCAGGTTTATTTCTGCTCTTTGCAGGTTGGCAACAATTTCTGGATTTTCTTTCATGACACAGCCACTCCGTCCCGTCGCGCATTGCGATACAGCGAAACAGTTCCCATCTCAAAATCATTGAACAAGACAGGCTTGGCTGAAATCAATCTTTCGGATTCGAGTTGCATAGGGTACAAGACATCTACAAGTTGACGCAATTCAGCGAAATAATCCAACGGTGCTTCGAGCAAAACAAGCAAATCAATATCGCTGTCTGGCGCAGCTTGCCCGCGCGCTATTGAACCATATAGAATCACCCCTTTAAGCCTCTTACCATATTGTCTGGTGAGGGCTTCTTTGCATTGTTGGATAATTTGCTTCGTTGTATTCATTAAAAATATTATACAGCAAGAAACTTTCGATTTGAAACTTTCAACCTGCAACCTGTAACCTTTCAACGATTACTTTCTTCAACTCCGCCTGCACATCGTCCCACTTCTGGTCTGAGTTGACAATAACCCAGCGCTGCGGTTCCTGCTTGACCAGTTCCAAATATCCGGCGCGGACTCGCTCGTAGAATTTCACTTCGTGATCGTCCATGCGATTCCATTCGGATTCGTTTTGTTTTTTTCGTTTGAGTCCAACTTCCACGTCGAGGTCGAGCAAAATCGTCAGGTTGGGAATCAAGCCGCCGGTGGCGTATTTCACGAGCCCGCGGACTTGATCCAAATCCTGCTGATGTCCGTAGCCTTGATAGGCAATCGTCGAATCATAATATCGGTCAGAGATGACGACCTCGCCAGCGGCCAAACGCGGCTTGATGACCTGCTCCACGATCTGCGCGCGCGCGGCTTGATAAAGCAGAGTCTCGGTGCGCGGGTGCATTTCGGTGTTTTTCAAGTCATGCAGAATATCGCGGATCTGCTCGCTGATGGATGTGCCACCCGGTTCGCGCGTGGGAAAAACGGCATAGCCCATCTCGCGCAGATATTCCACAAGATGCGGGATGTGTGATGTCTTGCCAGAGCCTTCGGGGCCTTCGAGGGTGATGAACATAGCTTTTAGCGGTTAGCTTTTGGCGTTTAGCTAAATGCTAACCGCTAAAAGCTTCCTTACTCCCTAAAAATTCTCACGTGTCGTCGTGGTTCTTTGCCATACGAATGGGAAATTAATTCTGCATTGCGTGCCAACTCATGTTGTAATCTTCGCACCAGCGCTGTGCCGGGCGGCAGATCTACCCAGCGTTCGCCGTTGAGCACCGCCGAGATGGCTTGCTGAGTTTCGTCGCGCACGCTGTCCATGCTGTCACGCGGATGTTGCTGCTCGCTGATGTTAAACAGATCGCCGAGGAACTGCTCCACTTGCGCCACGGTGTTCGCGCGCAAAACATAGATCGGCAGTCCGCGATGTTCGGCATCCATCACCGTTTGTTCGCGGTTGCGATAATACGTCCGCAGGGTCACGAGCGCGTCGGCTTCGTCCACATCGGTCACGACCACGGCAGGCACGCCAATGCGCTTCGCGGCTTGCATCAGCCGGTTGCGCGCCACGCCATAGGCAAACACGCGCACCGTTTGCAAAGGCGAGCTGAGGATAGCCGGAGTCTGCTTGGGTTTAGGACTCTGCTCCTCGATACGCTCCGCAGAATCAGATTGGGGCTGAGCCGGATCGATCGCTTGACGTCCACGACGCGGAGCCTTAACCACTTCCCGCGCTTCCATCTTCGACTTTGGGGCGGGTGCGGCTTTCTCGATCAGAATCTTCCCTTCGGCATCGCGCGTACGTAATTCGGGCGGCAGGGGAGCGCCGCGTAAAAGAAAATCAACCGAAGCAGAAATATCCAGATGCACCGCAAAACGGTCGCGGGTTTGGATTTCGATCACCACATCAAAGGTCGGGGGCGAGCGGCGTTCCAACACTGTTTTCTGGGTGCCGCGCCGACGGGCTTCCTCGTCTGACAGGGTGACGGCTTCGATACCGCCGATCAGATCGCTGAGGGTGGGATTGAGCAAAAGATTATCAAGCGTTTGTCCGTGTGCCGTGCCGATCAGTTGCACGCCGCGCTCGGCAATGGTACGCGCCGCCTGCGCTTCGAGTTCGCGCCCAATTTCATCAATCACGATGACTTCGGGGTTGTGATTTTCAACGGCTTCGATCATCACTTCATGCTGCATCATCGGCTGGCTGACTTGCATGCGGCGCGCCTTGCCAACTGCGGGGTGCGGCACATCGCCGTCGCCGCCGATCTCGTTGGATGTATCCACGATGACAACGCGTTTATTTTCCGCAAGGATGCGGGCGGCTTCGCGCAGGAGCGTGGTTTTTCCAACGCCAGGTCTGCCGAGAATCAAAACGGATTTGCCTGACTCGATGATGTCTTGAATAATATCCACGGTGCCGTACACGGCGCGACCCACCCGGCAGGTAAGCCCAACCACCGCTCCCAGCCGGTTGCGAATGGCTGAGATGCGGTGCAGGGTGCGTTCCATGCCCGCGCGATTATCCGCGTCAAAGGTGCCGATGCGTTCGGTGATGTGGTCAATATCTGCGCGCGTGATCTCTTTTTCAGAAAGGGTGATTTCACCTTCCACATAACGCGCAACGGAGACACGCCCAAGGTCAATGACGATCTCCAGCAGTCTATCGCTGTTGTTCGCCTTCTCGACGGCGTGACGAATATTAAGGGGGAGAACATCAAGCAGGGCTTCGAGGTCGTCTGTAATTCGATGTTGAGTCATAAGTATGGTACCGGGTTTATAAGTTTATAAGTTTGCAAGTTTCAGGTTTACAAGTTGAAAATCGAAAGGCGTGCGCACGCAGATAACCTGCGCGGTTTTATCTTGGGAGTGGGTGGTGGAAAATGTTGAGCATGGCGGAGTACCTGCCTTGTCAAGAGAAAGTCGCGCACCGGATATTGGTGACGTGCCAACTTATTATAGCAGTGTCCCTGTTAACGAAAAGTTATTGGCTTATATTAATTTATTGAGTTGTCAGATCCATTGCAGAGTTCTTCCTGTGCCAGTTTTTGAGTACAAGATAAATGATGGGCAGTCCAATACTTAACCCTGCGATGCGAATTGCTTTCCCGTTCATCTGGGTAAGCAGAACAAAATAATTTTTCCCGTTCCGCGTTTGGGTAAAGCTCAGACCAACAGATGCAATCTCATTTGCAGGCAGGGTCTTTTCGCTAAAAAGATATTTTATAAAAAGTGATCTCCCATCGATCGTCACAGATTGGGGCGAGGAAAATGCCACCCCAAAGAATATGGCGGCAATAATCACTATAAAGAAAAATGGAATCCATACGGATACAGGCGCTTGCGGGTTATTAAAAAACAATATTCCAGACCCTAAAAGCACTGCCACAAAAAAAATGACGAGCGCGGCAAGCGAAACCAATGTAAACCAGCCTCTTTTCATTTCGCCATACGCCAGCGGATTGAACAGGTCGGGGCGTTTGACGCCGATCCAATCCACAAGCTCTTCGTAACCAGGCAGCTGCTGATTTGGAGCAACGGTCACATCGCCGTCGAAGTTGTGCAATTTGATCCCATATCCCTGACCTGAAACACGGCTGATCTCACTCCAGCGGAGTGACTTTGTACCCAGAAAAGTCTGCGTTGAAATCTCGTCATCAGAAATGGTCGCCTTTTGCATCATTGAATAAAGCACAGTGATGAAAATGATTCCAAAAAAACCAACAAAAGGAATCAGAAAGAATTTGTCGGTCCAATCCATTGTTGTCAACAGGAAAATGCCCAATGCGCCAAGAACAAAAATGATCAATCCGATCCGTATCGGTGAATGGCTATAAGTGCGTGGTTCATTAAGCATGGAAGTTCTCCTCGTTTGAAAGAACAGGTGATTTACTCAACGCCCAATCCCATGGCGGAGATGGGCGGAATCGTCTCGTTGTACAGCCAGTTATCAAAGAACTCTGTCAAATCTTTTCCACTGATCTCCTCGGCGACAGCAATGAAATCTTCGGTTGAGACGTTGCCGTTTTGGTAGCGTTCAAAATAGACTGGCAATATCTCAAAGAAGGCTTGGTCACCGACTTCAAGCCGCAGCGCGTGGAGTGTCAAACCTCCGCGGACGTACACGCCGCCGTTGAACAGGTCATCTGCGGGCGGGTTGCCCGGCGCAGCATAATATTGGGGATAGTTCACCACATCTCTATATTGGGATTTCACCCATTCGTCCAACGCTTCGCGCCCGTCAAGATGCTCGATCCACAGCCCTTCGGAGTAGGTTGCGAAGCCCTCGTTGAGCCAGATGTCGCTCCAATCTGCCACGCTGACGCTGTCACCAAACCACTGGTGAGACAGTTCATGTGCCACGGTCAACTCGGTGCCTGCCACATCTTCGTAATCGATCATGTCAATTCCATAAATGGACAGGGTTTGATTTTCAAGCGCGGAATCAAACTCGGTATTCATCACCATGGAGCCATAGACATCAAACGGATAAGCGCCGTATATTTCGCTGAAATAATCGAGCATCTCGCCCTGCCGCGCAAACGGCTTGCGGACTTCCTTGGGCAACTCTGACGAATAATAATTTCGGATCGGAATCCCATTGTCTGAGGTCATGGTCTCGATGTCGAATTCGTCAATGTTGATGGTGGCGAGATAACTTGCCATCGGGTCGCGTGTTTCAAAAGTGAAGGTGGATGTATCGCCGTTATCCAGTGCTTCGATCAAGGCGCCATTCGCCGCCACCTCCAGCGGATGCGGAACGGTGACGCGGAAAGTGTAGGTTGCCTTATCCAGCGGATGATCGTTCACGGGATAAAAATTCGCCGAGCCGTCTGGTTCGCTCATCACAAAACTGCCGCCGTCAACGGTCACCCAGCCTGTTGACACAGGCAAAGCCACAGATTGCATTTCGTCTGGCGAACCACTGTATTGAACAACCACCGTGAAAGGCTGACCTGCCACAAGCGGTTTGAGCGGTGTGACGGTTAATTCCTGCTCCTTGCGTGAAAAATCAGCGGGCGCATCATTGACCGTCAGCGTGGAAATCTCAAAGCCAATAAAATCCAAATTAAAACTGAGCAGGTCCTGAGTCGCATTGGCTGCGATGGTTGTGATGGCGGTCAGGTCGCTTGTGGCAACATCATTCACCGTGATGTCCAACGTGTAATGCGTCACATCGTAGCCGCCGTTACCAAAACCCGGGTAGTAGGAATCTCCCAGTCCTGCGGAACCCGCCTCGGCTTCCGCTCCAACCGCTTCTTCAGGGACGATCACGGCGGTCACGGCGGCAGGCGGAACGGACGGGGACGAAGATTGACCGCACGCCAAAATCGCAAATCCGATGAAAGCACAAGCCAGAATTATTTGTATTTTATTTTTCATCCGACATCCTTTTCACTTTTCACTTTTCACTTTTTACTTTTTACTTTTTACTTTTTACTTTTTACTTTTCACTTTTTACTTCTCACACGGCAGTATATCACTGCTGGTTTGTTGTAGAATTGCTTCCATGACTCAAAACGACATCATCCAAAAAACAGCAGAATATATCAAGCAGGAATTCGGCGACGATTCCTCAGGGCATGATTGGTGGCACATCTACCGCGTGTGGAAGAACGCCATCTCCATTTGCGAGCGTGACGCGACGCGAGCCGACCTGTTCATTGTGGAACTCGCCGCGCTGCTCCACGACCTCGACGATTGGAAATTCAACGAGGGCGAAGATGAAACTCCGCACCGCGCCAAAGCCTGGATGGAATCTTGCGGCGTTGATCCGCAAATCAACCAGGCAGTGTGCCAGATCATCATGCATGTCTCATACAAAGGCGCGCAGGTCGAAAATAAAATGAACACGCTCGAAGGTTTTATCGTGCAAGATGCCGACCGTCTGGACGCCATCGGCGCAATCGGCATTGGCCGCGCCTTCGCCTATGGCGGCTACAAAAACCGTCCCCTGTACGACCCCGAAACACAAAACCAAATGCACGCAAGTTTTGAACAATACAAAAACAGCAAAAGCGCGACCATCAATCACTTTTACGAAAAATTACTTTTGCTCAAAGATATGATGAATACCGACACTGCAAAAAAAATCGCCGAGCAGCGGCATGAAATTATGCTGCGCTTTCTCGATCAATTTATGAATGAATGGGAAGGAAAGGATTTGGAGTGATTGGTGATTGGTGATTGGTAATTGGTTAACCACTGAGACACGGAGACACTGAGAAAAAAATCCGTGTTCCGTGTCTCAGTTAACTGTCACGCTGCAAGCGTGACCTACTTCTTTAACTCAAATACCAGCGCGTTCTCAGACTCGTACACCAGATCATACAAATTGGAACTGCGGGTTGAAAGCGCGAGGCTGCGCAGTGATTTTCCGAAACCGCTTTTGTCTTCCTTGAGTGGAATAGTCACAAGTAAATAATCGTAATCCACGTTGTTATTTTTACTCCACAGGCTGACACAATTCACATCCGCGCAATGTTGGAAAGCCACCAACTGCTCGTACCAGGGGAAAAACTTTTCGGACAGAGTCCACTCCAAGCCTTGCAGGGTGGTCGCGCTATGCTGTTTT
This sequence comes from Candidatus Brevifilum fermentans, assembly GCA_945877125.1. GTDB lineage: Bacteria > Chloroflexota > Anaerolineae > Anaerolineales > Villigracilaceae > Villigracilis. Next base: position 55,622 of record CAMCQT010000004.1, read on the forward strand.
GTGAGCGCGGGAAACCATTCCTGCATCGGGTCAGACATTGAAAACTCGCGCCCCGTTGACAGCAAAAATGTTTTCCCATCTTTCACGTTGGAGTTAACCCAACCGATCATTTTTATATCTTCAGGCTTCAAACTTGTGTTGATCAATTGAAAATCTGAGATACTGGCGGTGAGGATGAAATAGAACGCCACGCCAAACACGAGGATTTGACTGGCGCGCTTCATCATCACACCCTCGGGCTGGTCGCTGTTCGAGCGGCTGATCCAGGCTGATAGTTTGAGCAAGCCCATCCCCGCCAGCATGGATAGCGCCAACAGAGCAATTCCATCGCCGCCGCGCGGGTCTATCAAATACGCCAGCAGTACCCACGTGACCAAAAAGAATTCACGCCGCTTGAATATGATCCAAATGCCGATCAATGCAAATAACAGGGTTGGAATAAAAAGATAATCACCCAGCCCGCTGAACGTGAGAAGCGCAAGATAATATTCAAGTGTGCGTTGGCTGGTTTGCCCTGCGGAAAGAAAAGGGTCAAGTCCGTACCGCAGGAATATAGTCAACCACCAGGGGGCGGTCAATAACGCCACGCCCGCGCCTACAATCAGCGCCGAGATAATTCCGCGCTTGTTTCGTCCGTAAAAGAGAAAGATCAACGCGCCGCCCAATGCGGCATGTAAAGCCGTTTGTGGGTGACTCAGCACGGTACATGCGCCGAAAAGAATGGTGAGCGCGAGCTTTTTATGTGTGTATTCTCTGAACAATTGAACAGTCTGCCATAACATGAGCAGCAAAAATAACATGCCAAATGCGCGCGTGATTCCGCCGCCCATCACCTGCCAGACAAAGGCGCGTGACGAAAGCGCGTAAACCAGTGCCGCCAGCGCGGCAGACATGCGCGAAGGGAGAATCTGCCCGGCGAGTTTGTAGAAGGCGAGAATGGAGAGGGTGTTCACCAAAGCTGGCAGCCAGAGCAATGTCTGGAGGTCAGAAACAGGCAACAGGCTAGAAAAAGATGCGGCGATATAAAATCCAAGCGGAGGGTAGGCGAAGGGAATATCCGCAAAATTGTAGGACGTGAACTGCGGAAGAAGATAATGATTGGCTTGCAGGTCGCGGATCATGGTGTAGAACATGCCGCCATCGTTGAGCGGGAATCCGTTTGAGACAGCAGGCACAAAGCGAACCACTACGCCAAAGAGCAGTGCTGTAAAAAGGTAAAGCGCGGACCAATCCAGCTTGCGATTCATGAATGCCTCACTGTATTTTGAAAATTTCGCGGAGGATGGGCGTTAATCCGCTGAAGAAAAACTCAACTGCAATGACCATCACGATCAAGCCCATCAGCCGCAGCATCACTTTATTGCCGTTCTCGCCAATGAGATGTGTGACCTGTTTTGCGCCGAGCAGTAGAAAGTAAGTAAAGCCAATAATCAAAGTGATTGCACCGAGCACAATACCCGACTCAACCGGTGATGTTGATTCGTTCATCAAAAGAATGGCGGTCGTGATCGCGCCGGGTCCGCAGATAATTGGAATGCCGAGCGGGGTGATCGAAATGTCGTTGATGTATTCGTGGGTGGTTTCATCGTCAAATTGAATGCGGGTGAGATGGGCTTGCAGCATTTCGTACCCCATTATAAAAAAGATGACGCCGCCTACAATCCGCAGGCTGTTTACAGAAATGGAAAAGAAGCGGAAGATCAACTGCCCGGTCAGTGCGAAGGCGAGCAAAATAAACAAGGCTGTCAGGCTGGCTTTGCGCGCCACTCGGTGAGATTCGTGCGGCGACAATTTCGCGGTCATGGCGGTGTAAACGGGAATTACCCCAATTGGATTGACCATGGTGAATAGAGATATAAAACTGAGCAATGCAAATTCAAACAGCGGGGATGCAGACATGCGGCTCCTGTTTTGATAATGGATTATCTTTTCAATTCTACAACACCTCAACAGGATATGCAGGGGTCTCTCAGCAGGTGTGTCAGTGCTAAATACAAAAGTCACGAAGGATAATAAAAAAAGGTCACCTATGTGATGACCTTTCCTCTTTCGATTTTTTATATTAGACCTCTTGCATAAGTAGTTGTAGGGCGGGTTGAAAACCCGCCACCCATCAAATTTCAAAGGGCGTCAGGCTAAAAGCCTGATGACCTACAGTTGACTAATGCAAGAGGTCTATTTTCAGATTTAAATTACAGGTCTTGTGGGAGGCGCCAATAATTTAGCCAGCTCATGCGCTCCATCTGTATCTGTGACAGCCAGCACTTCGTCGCCTTCCTCAAGTGTGCTGGTTCCGCGCGGCAGGGTGATCTGTCCATGACGGATGATTGCCGCAACGATACATTGATCGGGCAAGCCAAGGTCTTTGATTTTCGTGCCGATGGCTTTTGCTCCGGCGGGGACTTTCTCTTCGACTACGGAATAACGTCCGCGGCGCAGTTTGAGCAGGGTCATCATGTCACCGAGAGACATTTCCTCCTGGATGAGGTGCGCCATCACATCGGCTTGATTGATGGTTTCATCCACGTGGAAGTTCTGGTCAAACAACCAGGCATTACGTGGATTGTTGATACGGGCAACCGTACGCCTGACCTTGAACATGGTGCGCGCCATAAAACACAACACAAGGTTGACGGCGTCATCATTGGTGCAAGCCACAAGGACATTTGCTTTATCCAGACCTGCCAGTTTTAAAACATTCGGATCTGTTGCAACGCCCTCATAGATCACTTCAGTGGGAATTTCATGATGCAGCAAACTCAGCAATTCACGCCGATGTTCAATCAGGCGTACTTGATGATTCTGATCCAATAATTGCACTGCCAATTGTGCGCCAGTCCTTCCGCCGCCAGCAATAAAAACGAACATATTAAGCCTCCGTTCCTTCCTGCAAGCGTGCATGCAGGGCTGTTACACCTTCCAACGTTGCGCTGACGGTGAGAATATCGCCGCTTTTGAGAATGGACTCGGGTGAAGCCAATTCGGCACGTCCCGCGCGAGTCAGGGCTGCAACAACAATCGTATTTGTGCAACCATCCAACAGAGTGGAAACCGCCCGCTCTGTCCAGTTTTCAGGAATGTACATTTCATATAGTTCGACTTCGCCATTTCCAGCAGAGAACACTGAGCGAAAAGATGCGTCGATCAGCAATTCCTGCAAACGTTCGGCGCCCCAGGATGTGGAGCTAACAATTTGCAGACCAAACGCTTCAAGCATTTCGCGCATGGCGGGGTCATAATTACGGACAAGCACCTGCTTTACCTGGGGGTAATGCGTGCGGATGGTGTGACCAATGACCGCGTTCATGGTGTCTGAATTGGTAACGACAGCAACGCCATCAGCATTGGCTATGCCTGCGCGGGTTAATGTGTCAGCAGAGAGCGCTTCGCCTTCCACAGTGCGCCCGTGAAATTCCGAATGGATGCGATTGAAGGCATCTTTGTTGCTATCCACAACCACAACTTGATGTCCATTGTTGAACAGGCGGTAGGCGAGTTCTGCGCCGACTCTTCCGCATCCTATGACGATAAATTTCATACTCATAACTCTTACTCCTGTCCTTCTTCGTGTACGTGATAAGGCACATTGGTGATCACAATACCGTGTTGATTTTTTAACTGTTCACGCAAAATATTCGCTGTATTTGTATGCAAGGCGCTGGTCATGCGATTTCCCGAAACGAATTCAGGCACCACAATCGTAATTGTCTCACCCGGCTGACGTTTGGCGGCTATCTCAGAGATATAACCTAATATCGGCTCGATGAATAAACGGTAAGGGGAATCCAGCAAAACCATGCGGACACCTTCGCCCCAGGTTTCCCACTTGGCACGAACTTTTTCGGCGTCAGCTGGTTCGATCACAACATGCACAGCGGTCACATCGTCTGATAACATGCGCGCATAACGCAACGCTGCCAATGTCCCTTGATGTACACCACTGACCGGCAAGATCACGCGATGGCGAATAGTGTGTGGAGGAATCACACCAAAATTATCGAGCGAAAGCTTTTTAGCAAGGTTGTTATAGTGGCGGTGAATCATCCAAAAACCTGCGACTAAAGTTGGGATGAGGATCAACACGACCCAGGCACCATCACGGAATTTTGTGAACGCAAAAACCAGCATCACGACAGCGGTACAGATCGAGCCGAATCCATTAATCACCATTTTGACGGGCCAATCTTTTACAAAGCGCAGGGTCGAGCCGCGTTCCACTTTTTCTTCATCGGGTTTAAGTTTGCCGATCTTGTACCAGCGGAGCGCCATGCCGCCCTGTGAAAGCGTAAATGATAGAAATACGCCAATGGCGTACAGCGGAATAAGGCGCGTCACACTGGCATTGAAGATTATTAGTAAAACGGAGGCGATCAAAGCCAGGGCTACAATTCCACGCGAATAAACCAGGCGGCTTCCACGATAGGTAAGTTGACGGGGGAGGAATCCATCTTTTGCAACCAGAGCGCCCAAACGCGGAAAATCTGCAAAAGCTGTATTTGCCGCCATAATAAGAATAACAGCGGTGGCAGCAATCAACATAAGATACAAGGGACCGCGTCCGGAAAAGATCGTGCGCGCCAATTGTGAGATCACAGTTTCACTTTCTGAAGGAACCGCGCCAATCATCTTTGTAAGATAGGAAATTCCAAGAAAAAGCGAACCAAGAATAAGCGACATCCAGACCAGGGTGATGCCCGCATTTTTACTGCGCGGTTCTTTAAAAGCGGTGATCCCGTTTGAGATTGCCTCAACACCTGTCAGCGCAGTTGTACCACTGGCAAAAGCGTGCAGAATCAGGAAGGGAGTGATCGCTGCAATACCATGATTCACCATCTCAGGCGGATCAATGACTGTGCCAAGTGTGCCGGTAAAAAACAAACGAAAAAGTCCAGTTCCAACTGCGGTAAACATCAACACTACAAAGAAATATGTCGGGATGGCAAAGGCAGTGCCTGATTCTTTTACACCGCGTAAATTCATCAACATAACGAACATGATGAAAGCTACAGATAGCACCACACGGTAATCATGCAGCGCTGGGAATGCAGATGTAATCTGCGCAACTCCAGACGCGATTGAAACCGAGACCGTCAGAATGTAATCGGTTAGGAGAGAGGCTCCAGCAATCAGGGCGGGAAGTTCGCCGAGGTTATCGCGCGCTACAATATATGCGCCGCCGCCATCCGAATAGGCATGGATGGTTTGCTCATACGAGATTGTGACAATCGCAAGCAAAATGACGATGGCAATGGAAATCGGAACTACGATCCCAAAAGCCATCGTGCCAGCCGCAGCCAGAATGACGAGAATTTCTTGCGTAGCATATGCTGTGGAAGAAAGCGCGTCCGATGCAAAAACGGCAAGACCGATGGCTTTGCCAATAGTTTGATGGGATGCATCCGCTGTGGATAATGGACGCCCGATAAGCCATGATTGCCAGGTTTTCGGGGGAGCGTAATCCGTAGTACGTTCAATGATGGAAGTTTGTGAATTTTTCTCGTGATCAATCATAAAGACCAGCTTATATATAAAATATATGCCCCGCCTATTGGAAGGGCAAGTCGGTGATTATAGTCCAAATTCTTTTTATGCGGACTTTGATTCTTTGGGTTGGGTGAGGGGTATCTGTAAATAGAAGGTGCTGCCTTTGCCTACCACACTATCAACCCAGACGCGTCCGCCATGATTGGTGGCAACGGAATGGACAATTGCAAGCCCAAGGCCTGAGCCGTGTTGGGCGCGCGCTTCACGTTGTTTGCCGCGATAAAATTTTTCAAACAGGCGCGGCAGATCATCAGCTGCAATTCCTATGCCCGAATCTTCCACCGCAAAGATCAAAAATCCAGGTTGAGATGAAGTACGGATCGTTACACGCCCCTTGTCAGGGGTGTACTTAATGGCATTCTCCAGCAAGTTGTATACTGCCTGATGCAAAAGCGCCTGATCTGCCTCCACTACATTTGGCATATCTTTGGAAAGTTCTGCGCTCAAAACAATAGTCTTTTGGGCTGCCTGCAATTGCAATGCGCTCGTCACACGCTCGATGATATCCAGCACAGGGACTTGCTCAACTTGAAGTCCCACTCCCAGATCAATGCGTCCGAGGTCAAGCAGGTTATTCACCAGACGGGACATATTCTCAACGCCCGAAATAATTTTCTTTACATAGCCCTGTTGTTGTTCATTCAACTCGCCGACCATTTCAAGCATGGTGGCGTAGCCGCGCATCAATGTCAGCGGAGAACGCAGATCGTGACTCACCGTAGCCACAAACTCGGATTTCATCGTATCCAGTTCCTTGAAATGTGTCACGTCACGCATGATACATACGCGCCCGATCTGTCGACCTTCCACGATCACTGAAGAAGCGGTTGCTAGGTACGTTCGTTTATCTGCCAGTACGATCTCAACAGATTTGTTCTCGGTGGTCATGCCTTGCAGTAAAGCCAGCAAAGGTTTAAATTTCACAACCTTTTCGGTTTCCATGCCGGCGCCTTTATCCACCTCTGGACCCAGGGCAATTGACGCGGCGCGATTGGTAAGCAACAATCTGTTACGGTGATCTGTCACCAGCACCGGGTCTGGCGTGGAATTGAGAACTGCTTCCAACTGTCGGCGGGAGGCTTCCACATTCAGATACAAATGCGCATTCGCCACGGCCAACGCCGCCTGTCCTGCCAGTGTGGTCACAAAGCGGACATCAGAATCGGTGAACATGCGCGGCTGTTCAAAACCAGCCCAAACCACGCCATAATAACGATTCTCATGCCGCAAAGCCACAGCCAGCAAAGCCAGCGGCTGCGGCATGGATGGGTCAAGGTCTAATTCGCGTGAGCGGCCGAGGTTTGGCAAAACGATCTTTTCTTGATTCTGAGCCAGCGCGAGGATTTGGTCATCCAGATGGGCATAAATATCCTGCACAGCGCCCAGCGAAAAACGCGAGGGCAGTTCCACGAAAGTATCAGGCAGAACACTGGGAGAAAGCACCACGCTGACTGAATTTGCGCCCGTGGAAAGAATTGCATCCAGCACCGGCTTCACCGCATCCTGCATCTCAAGGCTGGAAGCCACACCCTGGCTGACACGCAAGAGACTGTTGATCTCGCCCAGACGCGCCTGCAAGCTGGATCGCATTTGTTCAAATGCGCGGCGCAATTGACCCACTTCATCCACACCATCCACTTGAAGCGGATGATCGAGATTGCCCTGCGCGATGCGGTTGGCTTCAGTTGCCAAACTTTGCAAAGAACCAGTTACCACACGCAACCCCACGCGCAGCGAAACCATCGCCACAAGCGCAAGGAAAATGATCATCAAGGAAAGCGGCATGGCGATATTCAACGACAGTTGCTGCGCCTGTTGTGCGGGCACTGTCAACACAACCGCCCACGGACGCCCAAGCACAGGTTGGTAATAAACTAATTGCCGTGTGCCATCAGATGCTGTGCCGTCATAAAAAAGCGGCTGATCTCCGCGTTGACCGTTATAAGTAGCCAACATTTGAGTGGGGTCTGAATGGTAGATAACGCGCCCATTCTCATTTAATAAAAGACCAGCGCCGCCCAAACTACGCATATTATTAATATTCTCGATCAGCGGCAGAGTTAGCGGATTGGTTTCCAGCGTGGTACGTCCAATTAAGACACGCTGTACCTGTCCAACCCCATCCACAATCGCAACCAGAAAAGAAACGCGGGAAGCATCATTCACAGTAATGGGAGGGATCGAATAGATCTGTGTCAACACGCCGTTGGATGCCAGCAACATTCCAGACAGTTCATCGGGATATAACTGAAAATTAGTTTCGGCAGATTCGGGATACCCAGCGAGCAAGGTTTGGTCATCCGTCGCTTCCAACACAAAAATTTGATCAAAATAGGGCACGGCTTGAATACGAAGCCCAATGATGGATTTCAACTCATCCCCGGTAGCCGTCAGTAAGCGCGGATCAGACGCCAGTTGTACCGCCAAATTCTGACCCGTTTCGAGAAAGAACGGCACACTCTGCGCGGCAGACTCACTGGCGCTGGAAAGACGGTCTTGCAACATATCACGCGCAGCGCGGCCTGCCACGATCCAATCCCCAACCAACAAGGTTAACAGCAAAAGAGAAATGAATGTCCCCACCCCAAACAGGAAACGCGATTCAAGGCTTCTCTCACCAGGTGATGGAAGCAGGGCTTGTTTACTTCCCCACATTTCGGGAAATGCCTTGGAAATAATCTGCGCTACAACGCCAGCCACGAGCATCTCACCGCCAAAGGCAAGGGTCACAACCCAGGCATTGCTCAGCGCGAAATCAAGCCGCGCCGTAGCCGGTGCTGAGGCATCTACACCCCATTGAGTAAACAATGAACTGATGACATAAAACAACGTATGAAATGGAATTAATAACAACGCGCCCACAAGCGGCTGACGCAATAAACTATACGCCTGCGTTCGGTATCTCTGGCGCATGTTTGTGGAAAACCAGGCGCCCAACACTGCAATTTCAACAACAGAAAAAAGCGAATACATATCCCATGCGCCGCGTAAAAGCCCTGCGAACGCACCAAGCACAGCCGCCCCAGCCGGACCCAGCAACCCTCCAGCCAAAAGCCAGGGGATGGCCGAAAAAATCATCAGCGCAGAACCAGGCGCATCGGCGGGCAAACCCGGCAAAGGTCGGGCTGAAACCGAGTTAAGCCTTACTCCAATGAACAAACTGGTGAGCGGAATCAGAATCAAAAAGGCAAAGAAAAACCCCCATTCACGTCGGCTCCACACAGGCTGGTAAGTACGCCAATGGAGCAGCGCATAGACCAACATTACCAACAAAGATACCCACACGAACCAACCTGTGACAGTGGGAGGAGCGGGGAATGCGATGCCAGTTAGAAGTGTGAAAAGAAAAGCCATTTCTCGAATTATAGCCCTAAATAATGCTGGAGGGATTACAAGATTGTTTGTGCCGAATGGAGGCGATCAAGAATAAGCCCCTTGATATTTTTCTGGAAGCAGGTCTGCCAATGCCTGCATGATCTGATGTGTACCCAAATCAACTGCCACTTGACGATTCTTCGAACCGCTCACGGCGGCGCCGGAAGTTTGGTCAGCCAACTTGAACATTTTTCCCACCTTGACATGAACCTGCGCGCGCCGAAGTTTTTTTATGTTCCCATAAACATTTTCATTTTCGGTACCTGTAACAACAATCGGCAAAATCATGGCGCCTGATTTATAAGCGAGAAAAGCCGCGCCGCCCCCGCCAACCTCCAGCGCGCCCGTGACGGAATACCGACCCTCAGGCGCGATGATGATAATTCGGTTTTCCGCCAACCCATCCAGCGCGGCGCGTAAAGCGCGTGTATCGGCGCGTCCGCGGTGAAGCCAGATCACGCCGTACCAATCCATTAATTTACCAAGGATGGGGAAATTAAATAATTCGATCTTGCCCAGCGCATCGGGAGGGAATGGGAATTTTGAAATGATCGCGGGGGTATCGGCATCGCCGAGGTGATTAATAACAACGAGCAAAGGTCCGCTTTGCGGAAAATTATCCAACCCTTCTGACGAAACGTTCAAACAGGTTTTTGCAATGAATTTTAGAAAGCCGTGCGCAAAACTGCGAAAGGCGCGGCGGGTGCGGGTCAACTTTGGCAAGCGAACCAAATCCGGGCGCCATATTTCGCTGACTGGTTTGGGTGGAGATTCGCTCATCGTTTATTTGGCGCAAACTATGAGATGGCTTGCCCTGCGTAAACACCATGATATTCTTCGGGCAGCAAGCCGGCAATATGGCGCATGACAAGGTCTGCATTTTGCTGGCGCGCTTCCCTGCGCTTCGTGCCTTTTTCTGTCACAGCGGGGAAAATGATCGGTTTACCGATATGCATTTCAAGTTGAGGTTTTTCGCCGCGCATCGAACGCCGCCAAAAATCATCAGTTGTGCCGACTAATCCAACCGGGATGACAGGCACCTGCGCGTGTTCAATGATGTAGCCAATGCCTGGCATGGCACGTTTCATGGCTGGCACGTGCGAGCGAGCGCCTTCGGGCGCGATGACAAGCGAACGACCCACTTTGAGGATTGCCAATATTTTTTCAAGTAGAACCCGGTCGTAACCGCCGCGCTGAACTGGGATGACTCCATATATGGAAAGAATTAAACCCTGTCCCTTTTTCTCAAAGACATCTGCCGCGCCGATCACCTCTGGTTTTTCGGGCCAGAATGAAACCACCAAAGGCGGGTCAAAGATCGAAATGTGATTCATGGCGATGACATACGGCGTGCCAATTGGGACGTTCTCCTGCCCCGTCACCTTCACTCGCCCCAGCGTGCGATAAAGCATACGAAATGCCGAGAGCAAAAATATGCGTTTTATTTTTATGTGCAGGGGAATTTTATAAGATGTCATACGAATAGGCAGGCAGATTATGAGTCTGATAATTTATTTACACAATTCCATGACCTGTGCCACAACCTGCTCGGCGGTCATTTTGTCTGAGTCAATGATGACCGCATCGTCGGCGGGACGCAGCGGCGCGACGGCGCGAGTGGAGTCAATGTGGTCGCGTGCGACGACCTTTCGGAGAATCTCGTCATAGTCGGCTTTTTCGCCGCGCGCGATGATCTCGTCAAACCTTCGTTTGGCGCGTTCTTCTGCGCTGGCATCCAAATAAATTTTGAGGTCGGCTTCGGGCAAAACGACTGTGCCAATATCCCGCCCTACCATGACAACCTTGCCGCGCAAACCAATGCGGCGCTGCTGCTCAGACAAAGCCTGACGCACCCCCGCATACGCAGAAACGACTGAGACATTTGCATCCACGTCTTCGCCGCGCATATCCCAAGTAACATCTTTTTCGCCGATGACCACGTCACACGCGCGTCCATCACTTTTTGACGGGGGACGAATATCGATTTGCGCTTTCTGCGCGAGTTCAGTGATAACGGCTTCGTCGTTCAAATTCATATCGTGCTGAAGTGCGATCCAGGTGACGGCGCGATACATGATGCCTGTATCAAAAAAAAGATAGCCAAGGGAATCGGCGAGGGTTCGTCCGAGTGTGGATTTGCCCGATGCGGCAGGACCGTCGAGGGCGATGATGGAGGGGGGAGTTGTTTTTGTCATTTTTGGGACAGACTTCCGAAGTCTATTTTTTAGGACTTACGCAAGACGGCTTGTGTGACTCGCCCTCACCCTAGCCCTCTCCCGAAGGGAGAGGGGACTTCCTTCCCCTACGGGGGAAGGGTTGGGAATGAGGGGGTGTCTTGCGTAAGTCCTATTTTTAATTAAGGAGCGGTTGAAGGCGCAGAATCCAGAAAGAGATCGTCACGCGCCCAGAGGATGATGGTTTCGTCGGATTGCGGCATTTCACGCAAAGCCACCCAACGAGCCCAATCCTGCGGCAGAGTGACGTTCCACAAGGGAGTTTGCCGCCAGGTGAAATCCTGTCCGCGGTAAGCGGAGGAAAGCGCAGGGTCATCTTGCAGCGGGGTGATGACGAAATAGGGCGCGCTGGACATATCCAGTGATTCAACGACAAAAACCTGACGCTCACGCAAAGTCCATTCGAGCGCGGGAGAATCCACGCCGACGATCATCACCGGCGCGGCGTAGTCGTTGCCAAGTCCCCATTCAGAAACGTCGCTGATGGTTGATTCGAGCAGATGGGATTGGGTGGGAATATTTGCGGGCCACCACAATTCGGGATGGGACAATCCGCGTAAACCTGCGGAGCCGATTGCGCCGCCGAGCCCAAGCGTTCCGAGGGCGAGTGCAAGTCCCCAAATTCCGCCAATGCGTGCAATGCGAATTGACCAGCCAGCGGCGACCAGCAGGAGGCTCATCACAATCAGAAACAGCGAACCGACCAAAAGCCAGAAGCGCATGAGGTATTCACGCGATTCAACCGGAAGTGTGGTCAACCCTGAAAAATCAAGCCAGGCGAAAGTCCAGATGAAAGCGGTCAGAAAAATGACGCCGGCCACTTCACTGCGTTCCTCGACAAAGACATCTACATTGCGAGTGAGTTCAAGCGCCGCCATTGCCCAAAGCGGAATCAACGCCCAAGCGAGGTCAGCCATTTGACGGGATGGGTTGAAAATTGCAAGCAACAATGCGACCAAAAACCAAACGCTGAGCGGAATGATGCGGCCGCTGCCAACACGCCAGCCGCGAATAATGGCGATAATTACCAGCAAAAAGCCAAGGGGTTGGTAAGCGAGCAGCGAGAGGAAAAGCATGCCCGCGGGAACATCAGAGGAAGTAAGCCAGGAGGTGATAAAGGCTGGGATGGAGGACAGCGCGGCACTGAGTCCGTTGGGGGCGATGAAGAAGAGTGTGCCGACGGTCAGGAAAGTGGCGACGAGAGAGATCGTCGAAAGTCGGAAGTTGAAGGTCGGGGGTTCTGCGACAGGGGTTTCAATATCAACAGCGGATTGCGAGGGGCGGCGGGAGTTGATGGCTTGTAGGATTGCCCAGGTGATGCCGAGTCCGAGGATGCCAGCCCAGATGGATGGTCCGCTGAGAAGTGCGAGGGCAGCGAAGAAGCCTGCGAGACTGGCTTTATTTTGATGATAGAAACCCCAGGCGAAGAGCAGGAATGCAACCGCAAGAATGGGACTGGCTGCCTGTCTTGATAGGGCAACCAAGCCTGGGTCTAGTGCAATGAAAAAGGCGAGGATCAGGCCTGAGCGGGGTTTGATGCGATTCGCAAAGAGCAGAGGAACAAAGACGAGGACACTTCCAATTAAGGCGGGGAAAAATCGGGCGAAGAAATCAGTCCCTGCGCCATAAATGAAAAAGAGAATTGAGGTGAAAAGGATGTAAAGGGGATGCGGGCTGAGCGCGGGCTTGAGGCCTTGTGCGATGTGCAGGACTTGCAAGGCGGGCGCGGCTTCGGCGTCGGTGAGGGGCATTGCGCCAAGTTGAATGAAGCGCAGTGCGATGGCAATAAGAAACGCCAGCGCGTAGAGCCAGCCTTCGTGTTTGAAATGTCGGTAGGTCATGTGGGCAATTGTAATCGGTTTAAATTGGGTTGAGTTTAAGACCTCCGAGTTCTTGAAGAACTCGGAGGTCTATATTTCACGGGACTTCGTAAATGACCACGCTGCCTTGTTGAAAGACTGGCTTGAGGTGAATTTGGAATTTCGGTTCATACACCGGCATGGATGCGCGCTCAAGGCCGCCGATATAAATATAGCGAATATCATATTGGTCAATGATGACTTGCGCTTCATCCCAGCGGGTGGTGGAATAAAGTTTTGTGATATTTTCACTACGAAATTCTTGCGAAGCGTAATCTCCGCGCCATTGGGCTTCGTGTCCCGGCCAACCGAGCACAGTCTGCAAGCCGGTGTAAGTGGAGATGCGCGCATAACTGGTGTAACTTCCGCCTACCGCTTCGGCGACGACTCCGTCTGGGGCGGTGCGTAGGAATTGGATGGCGGCGGCATCATCGGGATTTTCGCGCACAACGCGGTCAAAGTCATCGAGAGTGAAGCCGAAATAAGGTTTGAAATTATCGGTCTTGGTCAGCAGGCTAAGTCCGGGATACAACAAGCCGGAGAAAACAACCAAACTAATCACCACGCCGAAGAGGACATTTTTTATCCCACGCAAATTTTGAAGCAAATAAGCGGCGGCGTACGCGGCGGCCAGACTCCACAACATCCATGCTTGATAATAAAACTTGAAGATGGTGTTGATGCGATAGCCAAATTGATCGCGGAGATAAACAAATTCCGGAGCGATGACAAGGATGGCGCCAAGGGTGAGAAGGAGGAGGATAAAAGAGTGGGCGGTGGGAAGTGGGTGTTGGTCAGTAGGCGGTGATTGGTCTTCTGTCGTTTTATTTTTTGGAAACAAATAGGCAAGCGTGGGAATCAAAACCGCGAGCAGGGTAACGAGGCTGGCGAGGTGACTTAATCTCCGCAGGGTGGTGGCGCTGATGAATTGACCGGCGGCCATGCCTTGCGAATCAAGAAACATCGTCACGAAATCTTTTTCAATGAAAGAGCCGATCCAGGCGGTGGAGAAAGTGAGAAGTAAAAGGGCAAAAGTAAAACCAAGTCCGAGTGAAAAGCCAAGTTTCCAATTGGGTTGATTCTTTTTGCCGCGCCACAAATAAATGAGATATGCAAAGATGGGAATAAGCAATGTGCCCCACATCACCCAAAGGTGCGTGCCGCGCGTGGGGGTCATCATATTCGGCAGGATGCCGCCCGCCTGGGATGAGAAGCCAAGATAGAATGGAAAATACAATAATACAGAAAGAATGCCAAGCGGCAAGCCAAGCAGAATCAGGTCTTCGAGGCGATCCCAGCGCCAGCCGTCTTCGTGTGCGCGCCAGAAAACGTACGAGCCGACGATCAGCGTGGCGGCGACGAGAATATCCCAGGTGTTGAGGAAAGCCAGTCCGCCGATGACGAGGGCTGAGAAGAAAAAGCCCGTGTAATTGATGTGCAAACGCGCGCCCCACGGCAAGTTGATCTGTCCGCGCCAGCCGCCGAGGAAAAGGTTTAATGCGACAGCGATGGCAAGCAAACTAAACGGAATCGCCAGCACATGCGGATGCAAATCACCGAGCAGGAAGGAGAAGAAGGGAAACTCGTCGATCACTTCGAGGTGATTGCCCTTCATGTCGTAATCTTGAATCACACGCGAGGCACGCCACCACCACAAATAACGGTCTGGCATAAATTGAAATGGCGCGGCGGGCGCGAGTGAAAGTTCCTTCATATCCAGCCATGTCCAGAAGGAACTGGTGTATTGCCCTGCGGCATCCTTCGTCCAAAACAATCCAAGGCGATGCAGGACTTCAAGCAGGGCGCCAAAATTGGAGACAAGGAGCAGGAAGAGGGGAGCGAAGAGCGCAGAGAAATGTTGATTGCGGAATGCAGAATGCGGAATGCCGCTTTGTGAAGCTGAAGGTTGTTGGTCGTCAGCAGTCTGTGGTCTGCGGTCTACGGCAGAAAGCAAGTTATATAAAATTCCATACGAGCCGACTGCGCCGAGGGCAAAGATGAGCGAGGTCATTAGGTTGTGCGCCATGCTGCCGGGGATGCCCGAAAGTCTGGCAAGCATGGCGGTCATCACATAGCCGAAGTAATAATATGAAATGGCATAACCAGAAAGCCACGGGTCTTGCGGAGGAAATGTGGGCGAGCGCAGAATGCCGTTGATGAATGCCAATTCCATCGGCTTCTCGGTGCTCATCAACTCGGGGTTGGCAGAGCGGACAAAAGCGAGGAAGGCAAAGGCGGCGAGAAATAAAATTTCGGTGGTGAGAATTAGGCGCAGGTTGGATTTGAGAAAATCAAGAACAGCCGATTGACGGTTGACGACTGACCATGCGCTCAACCCAATGATGACAGCCAGCGCGAGCAGAATTCCGCCCGTGTCATTTTGCGCGATGCCGAGCGAGGCGAACAGCCAAAAGACGTAACCCCAGATTAACAGCCCTGCGGCGCGCGACAGGGTGTAGCCCCGATCTGCGAGCGCAGGGAAAAGAGCATAAGCCAGCGGAAAAGTCAGCCAGCCGAGGAGGGTGATGAGGAGATACCAGGAGATAAAGGCGGGCATGGCGGTAATTGGTTATTGGTGATTGGAAAGCAATTGCGGCGGGAGAGAGAAATTACCCGAAGCAGAATCAGGCTCAAAGTTAAGCACAGATGCGACCGCCGTTAAGTTGATCGGTCCAAAGATGTGCGGAAATAAATCGGAGTCAGAAATGCCCGGGGCGGGACTTCCCGCAGGCGGCTCCCACTTAAGCTCTGGCTTGAGTTGTGCTTCGTCGAGTTTTAACAACACCAAATCATTTCGTCCGCGATAAAAAGCGTTCGCAACGTGCAACACCTGGTTTTCAGTGGAGCAGTGGATAAAGCCCTCAGTCTGTAAACTGGGCGCAATATACTCGCCGCGTTGCTGCGCTTGCTCCCATTCACTCTTTGATGTAATGTGCAGGATCATGGCAAAACCTCATAGATGGTCGTATTTTTATCCTGATAAACGGCTTTCCAATATTGGCCGTCGTACCTTTCAAACTTAGCCAATCCGTCCATCATTGGGTTGAAGGCAGGATAAATGTTGCGTTCAAGTTGACCGACAACAATATATTTAACTTGATACTTATTCAGGAATTCGCGCGTTGATTTAATATCCTGCGTGGTGTAGAACACGCCGACGGAATCCACGCGCGCCTGCACATCTGTGGATGCAGAACCGCGCTGCTGGCGCTGATGCCAGTTCCAGCCGACCACGCCGGGCAAGCCCGTGTAAATTGTAACCCGCGTACACCAGCGATATTCGGAGCAATTGGCTTCCACGATGACCGGCGAACCCTGCACGTTGTCCTGCATCCAGCGGATGGCGCGATAGTCTTCGCTCAAGTCCATCATCTCACCGTCAAAGTGCTCGGCGTAATTCATGTAGGTCATGCCGTCCAACGTGTGCGGCGTAACATCTGTGATGCGGTCGTTGACTTTATCTGTGGTGGCGGTGATGGTGAACAGGAACGCACCCGCCAGCAACAAATACAAACCCGTTTGGTAGATCGTGCTCCAGCGCAATTTCCAATATGGAAATTCGATCAAGAGCCAGCCAAACGCCGCCGCCGCACTGACCGCGAACAACATCCAGACTTGCATGTAAAGTTTGAAGATCGTGTTCATGCGCCCAATATCGCCGCGCAAGGTGATGACTTCCACAGCCAGAGTCAGCGCCAAACCGGTGCCGATCATCAACAGCACGCCGCGTTTAACTCCGGACATATCGGGTCGCAGAAGCAAAAGTCCAGCGAGGACAGCCAGCGGCAAAGCCACCAACGCCACCCGCACGCCTTCGATGATGAAAAATATAAACAAAGCAAGCACTGCCGCCAGCCCGATCTCGATCAGCAATTGATAGGGTTGTAATTTCTTCAAATGTGAAATCGGCGTGGCCGCCATCCATTCGCGCAATTCCCAAAGAAGCCACGCGGTAATGATGAAAAGGAACAAGCCCCAGTGCGTAAAGTACGAGGACAAAGGCGTATGCGAAGCAGTCCACGGGTCAATTTTGTTGTAAGCCTGGCTATACCAGAAATCAAACGGCGAATACAGCAACGAGCCAAGCAGATACAAACCCACGACAACTGCAATGGAGAACAAAGCGCGTCCAAGCCAATTGGGCAGGCGGAAACGATTCTGCCATTCAAAATGGCGGTTGATGGCGTAGATCACAGCCAGCGCCGAGAATGGGAAGAAGGTGTACAAGTCCCAGGTGTTGGTCGGCTTCAATGCGCCGATCATCAACGCGCCGATGGCAAAAGAAGCGACCCATTCTGTGCGGCTCATTTGCGCGCGTGACTTAATGAACGAAACCGCCCAGGCAATGATGAACAAGGTCAGCGGCATCACCAGCATGTGCGCGTGCAAGTCACTGTATAGCAGGGTGAAGAGCGGGAATTCCGTGATCTCGTTGCCGGGACCCGACGGAATGACGCGGCTGGGATTCCAGTACCATTCTCCGCGGCCAATGGGGAGCATAGTACCTTGAAACAAAAGCACAATTCCCTTGAAAGCCCACGTCCAGTTTTGCAGGAGGGTCGCGTCTGCGGGGATATTTCCATCTGGCGCGGCCATACGCTGCAATGCGCGGAACATCATTTGGATCGTGCCAAGATTTCCCAACAGGATGGCGAATGTCGAGGCTGTTAAACCAGTCAAAAGTTGAAGGTCAAAAACCGCGGGTCTTTCATCCTCATCATTTGATTTATGATCTTCGAGAAGACTGTATCCAACGCCAAACGCGCCAATTGCGATCAGCGCAAACCAGGTCGGCAAAATAAAATTGTACGCAATCGAAGGCACAATGCCGAGCAACTTAACCGGCGTGCCAGCCAGCACAAGACCGTAATAATAATAATTAATATAACCGCCCGCAAACCACGGGTCATACGGCGGAAAACTCGTACCCTTCAAAATTGCGTTGAAATACGAAAAATCCATCGGACGCTCGCCGCCCTTGGACGGGTGCCACATATCCGAATTGCCCAAGCGGATCAACAGGTCAATCAGGAAGAAGGCGAGGAAGACGATCTCGACCACAGTGAAGAATTTACGGCTCGAATCCCACTCTGCTTTGAATTGGTTCCGGCGCATCATCCACAACCCGAAGCCTGCCACAGCGATAATGACAAATGCCACGCTGATGGAGAGTCGTGTGTACGGGATGCCAACCGAACCGCCCATCCACGAAATCCACGCCAGCAAGGCCAACCCCACGATACGGCTGAGCGGATAGGCATACTGACGAAGTCCGGCCAACGCCGAGCGCGTGATCGGGTAGGCGACAAGTCCCAGCAGGAAGATGAAGACGTACCAAATCACAGCGCCCACGAAGGGATATTTATTTTGGATCCACTCGTAATTGAACAGTTCAGACCAGGTTCCGCTTGCACGTTGTGCCACAAGCCGCGCCTCTGGCAGGAACAAATCCTTGTAACTGCTGACCTCACTAGGCAGGAGATGAACAACATTGGTCAAATCTACGGTGCCCAGTAAAGCGGCAACTTTTTCCACGTCGAAATTATCGGTCTTTTGGAAGATCAACACTTTGGGATGATCGTAGAACGTGAAGGCTTCCTCGGCAGACTGGTCATTAATCACCCACGAACCAAACGTGGGATAGGATTCAAAAACCTTCACCAACTTAAAGCCCAAATTACCTTCGTATTGACCCGGTTGCGCCGTTTCGTAGCAGTGGATAATATCCGCGCCAGGGGGGCAACCCAGCAGTTCACGATAATAAAACGTGGTCAGCGGATAGCGTTCTGGTATGCGTGTGATCTGCGCGTACTGATGATTGGTGGGGATGATGATGTAATCTGCCGCGCTGAGTGTGTTGATAAAATTATTGAGCTTGTCTGCGTTGTCGTCCCAGTACACTTGCAAGTTCAAGTCGCCGCGATAGATGCCGCCAAACGGATCGTACCCATCCACGCGGAAAGGCAATCCCCAATCGTAATCAGTTTCGTTGGCAATATAGGAGCCGCTCAAGACCAAGCCACTGCCGAGCGTTTCGATCTTCAAAAGGTAAGACTGCCCCTCAATCACCGGAATTGCCTGATCGAGCGTCAAGATGACCGACGGCCCGCGCGGGTTATCCGTTGACTTGAAATCAACCAGTTGCGAAGCACGCGCCAAAGGGACATCTGGCGCCAGGGCAGAGGACAGAGTCAGCACCAGGGTAGAGGGTGAAGCGAGCGAGTCCATCGCATGCCCCAATTCCACCACAGAAATCTGTCCGCTGTGTTTTGGAGAAAATGAAAGCGTAAATGGCGCCCCGGGAGAAATCAAAAAGTCATCGGGGACGGGCAAAGGCTGGTGGTAAGTTCCAGCGCCCGCCGTTTCAATTTGCACATTGACCGGTCCCGGCGCATTTTGGAAGAGCCAGCGCGAGGCGGCCATACGCGGCTCATCGCGCAGATAAATACTTTGGAATGCAAATGCCCAAATTGCGGTTAATACAAGCACGGTGACACCGATGACACTCGCTAAAATAGTTGGCAGGTTTACACGTTTGAACAGCCCGCCCTGAGTCTGTCGAAGGGTTCCAACCTTCCAACTTGCAACCTCAAAAATGCACCAGGCCGCCATCATCGCCAAAAGCGGATAGATCGGCAGTTGATAGCGCATGGTGGGATTAAATTGAAACGATTGCCAGAGAAAGTAAAACGCAGTCCAACCCCACAATAGGAGATGCTTCCACTCGCCTTTGATAATGCGCCAGCCCATCAGCAGGAAACCCGCCCAGGCGAGAATGCCAAGCGGAAGACCCAGCCCCCAGACAGTCAGATTGGTGAACGAATATAAATGCGAGCGGCGCGCCCACTGCAAATTCCAGGGCAGGTCAGAACCGGCGGCTTGCCCGCGTTGTTCGGCAATATTCGCAAGCCACTGCGGATTAAGTCCCAGCCCATCGAAAGCGTATGGCTGAAAAATGCGAAAAGAGATGATCGTTGCAAGTCCGCCCGCGATCAGGAAAATTGCAATCGGTGTCCAGTAATCTGATGAAAGTGAGAAGTGAGAAGTGGGAAGTGATTCATCTTCCGTATTTCGTAAATCAAGTTTACGGTCATACATGAAGTAACGGATTACAAACGCGCCCGGCAACATAAACGCCAGCGCCGCCGCGTTGATCTTGGAGGCCATTGCCATGCCAAGCATTACTCCAAAACCAATACTAAGCCAGAGGAGAGGGTTACGGAGAAAACGTATTGCGTATTGCGGGTTTCGTCCACTCCACTGTGCGACGAGATGATGTGTTTCGTGTTGCGTGGATTGATCTTCAGGATCTTCCTGTTCCGCCGCCGTCTCACTTTTTACTTCTTCACTTTTTACTTTTTGCTCCACAATCGCCGTTGCAAACAGGATCGCCAGAAACATGAACAGGTTGGTGAACAGGTCAGTGGTGAAAAAATGGGATTGTTGAATCTGCATCACAGTCAGCGCCGAAAATACAGCGGCAAACAAACCAACTCGCCGCCCGTACAAACCTGAAACAATCAGATAAAGCACAAAAATGGTAAACAGGTCAGCTAGGGCAGACATCTGCCGTGCCAGAAATTTCAGATTTCCCAACCCGTCAGACCCAATCGCCTCCGCCGTCACGCGGATAATGGTCAACGGGAAAGTGCCATACACAAAAAAGGAGTATCCACGATTGTATGGATTAAGAGTTGATTTTGCCGTATCGAAATATTCCCCCAGCGACATCCAGCGCTGCTGGTCTTCAGGGCAAGCGTCTATCGCAGTATCAGGGGTTTCGCAGATGTGCGCGTTCAAACTTCCCAGCACGCCGCTCAAAAACAATTCATCGGGGTGTTGGTGATAGCCCTCGCCCCATCCAAACCCTGCCAAACGCAAATATCCCGCCAACAGCAGGACAAGGATAAAAAGCAAATCATAAAACCAGGCGCGCTTTTCGATTTTTATATTTTCCATAATTAATTTTCTGGCAGCAAGTCACGTTATAAACGCGACCTACTGTTATTTATCAACCATCAATACCATAAAATCCTTATCCGCATAACTGGAAGTATAGCGGGTAAACACACCATTCGGGTAGAGTTGTTTTAGAGAATTCTCAGTTTCCAGATCATCCACGCGATACAAGATCATTTTCGGGCCAGTCACAGTCAATGTCTCTGCAAAATTCTGCGGCCAAAGCGCAAAGTCACGGTTGGGAATGCCCAGCCAAACGCCTGGCAAACGCGTGTCCACCCAATATGGGAACGGCACGATCCAAACCGAATCTGTCTGCCCATAATTTTCACGAAAGACACGGATCAGCCCGCCCATTTCGGAGGTATTCCACGCATTTTGTTTGAAATTCGTATCGAACTTATTGAAGACAAGGTCGTAATTTTGAAAAGCAGACATAGCGAACAGCAGACCGGTCAAAGTGTAGGCGATGAAAATCCGCTTCCAGTTCCGCGCCCCGCCCAGGCTGGATACAAACCCGTCGAGTGCCAGCGCGCTGACAATGAAAACCATCACCGCCGCGCCGCCCGTGCGATTCAACGAAGGGTTCTCGGCTGGAAACGCCAGCGACAAAATGGATGGCATCAGCAAAATGGGAATGGAAATCAGCAGAAACAGATCGCGCCAATCACGCTGGCGCACGTAGCGCACGACCAACAAAAGTATGCCGATCACGAACAACGCGCCCGTCACCAAATCCAACGCCGGACGGTTAGGCAACGAATGAACCCAGATACTTCCGTTATCCCAATTGAACATCAACAATGCTTTGTATAAATTGGAAAGAAATATCTGCCACACAGGCCCGGGCAAAGCGGATTCGGCGGATGTCAAACGGGTCAGGGCGCGATAGCCAAAGTTATCGGGGTACGCCATCCAATAACGCAAGAGCGGCAAAAAGATAAGCAGCGAAGTGACCACCACAAGCACAAGCCACCACAACGCCTGCTGACGACTCTGCTTTGAGCGGACGTGGATCACATAGATTACGAAAGCCACCACCACAAGAACGGGAACAATGCGGAAGGGGCTGTATCCATGCAAACCGAGTCCGAGAAAAAGGCCCGAGAGTAGGAAATCATTTCGGTTCCGCGTCCGCAGCCCACGGATTAAGTAAAAAAGCGTGGGCGCGGTGAAGACGGGGTACAAAGGAAAGCGGAGTCCAATGCGCGAAATCACGTTCGGCCAGTAGGCAATTCCAAAAAGGAAAAGCGCAAACAGCCCAACGCGGAAGCCACCATACTCCTTGCCCAGCAAATAAATGTAAGGGAGGGTCAAAATACCGATCAACGCCGTGCCCAGTTTTAGGCTTAGAAAAGAAAGACCCGTGCCGAAGACAGTGGCGACGAGCAAAGTCCAATACATTTGAATGGCTTCGCGGCCGGTGTTGCGCTCAAAGAAAATTTTCCACTCCCCCTGCGTGATGTCGTAGACATCCAGTATTTTTTCGGCATGGTCGCTGAAAGGTTCAGCGGGGACAGAGTCGATGCGATAGAGTCTGAAAAAGAGCGCGATGGCAAAAACAGCAAGCACAAGCACGCTTTGAATTATTTTTTGGCGACGCGCATCGGGGTTTAAATCTGGTGCGGCTTTTGGAAGTTTCAACCACAGCCCATAAAAAAAGTAGCCGAGCGACAATATCCAAAAAACAAGATTGATGGGCGTAAATTGTCCGACGCCAAAACCCCAAAACGCGAGCAGAGCAAAAACAATGGAAAAGATGAACGGCATTAAGCGTGTGGAAAGATCATCGGGCGTGTTGCGGGGCAGGGGTAGGGCCGGCAAACGCCATTCATCTTTGAGATACGCCCAAATGCAAATTCCGGCCGCAAAAATATACAACGCCAGGGCAATATCCACTTGACGATTGGTCGGCTCAAGCAAGGCTTGCGCGACGATCGCAAGAAAAAGAGCCAGCACAGACCGCCAGGGGAGTTGATCTACGCGGGGAGGCTCTTCGGGAAAATTATCTGGCTGAACTTGCGCCACTTCCAAGGCAAGCGCATGGTCAAATTCGGCACGGCGGCGCGCATCCCATAGGGACCGTATGAAATTAAAAAAAGAAGCCCAATTTTTCGTGACTGATTTGTACAAGTCAAGAACAGTGGGTTCCTGTTCGGGTGGCTGTGGAGGCGTTTCGTAAGTCATATATAACCAAGTTTACTTCATCTTTGGAATTGCAAATACGGTCTCATCTTTCATTTATAAAATCCCCGGTAGTGGTATTGGGTAAGTGATGGGTTTGCGTAGTAACGACTTCAGTCGTGTTTTTACGGCGCAAAAGCGACTATTGCACCTTAACAATTAAATCGAGCAATCCTTTCAAGTCACTTTGAACCACTGAGACACAGAGTCACTGAGTTTTAATGCATTTTTCTTGGTGTCTCCGTGCCTCAGTGGTTAGGCATTGGAGTTATTTATTGCT
Organism: Candidatus Brevifilum fermentans; assembly: GCA_945877125.1. Lineage (GTDB taxonomy): Bacteria > Chloroflexota > Anaerolineae > Anaerolineales > Villigracilaceae > Villigracilis. The sequence continues at coordinate 79,057 of CAMCQT010000004.1, forward strand.
CGATTAATTTGGAAAAGTACAAAAGTCGCCACTACGGAAAGAACATCACTTATATTGACCCACTACCAAATCCCCATGTTCAGCGCGGGTCACGTTTGAAACGTGACCCGCGCTATTTACTGAACCATCTAATTTTTTCGCGCCACATAAAACGTGTACGCGCCCTGCGGATGTTCGGGACTCTCGACAAACTTACGCAAAAAACTTTCGGTGACAGATAAATTCCAGCGCGTCGGCGAAAGTATCCAACGCCCAAACAGCGAATGCACGATCAGACTCGGCAAGCCGAAGTAGTGACCCCATTCGAGGGTAGCCAAAGCCTGCGGCGAGAAGTAGTGCCACCAGCGCACCAGCGTGAAATCATTGGCTTCAAGCCGTGCCTGCCAGGTTGCCGGGTCATCGCAATGATAATGGCGGGAAATTTTATTGAAAAACGCGCGGTACAAATTCCCCAGCGAACGCAACCCAATCTTATCCAATCCGCGCCCGATGGAGAGCGTGGACAAAAAGTTGTGGTTCGGCACGCAAAAGACAAACGGCGCGCCAGATTTAAGCACGCGGCTGGTCTCTTTGATTACCACGTCCACATGCGGAATATGCTCCAGGACTGAGTTTGAAAAAGCTGACAAAAAATATCCATCTGAAAACGGCATGGTTCCGCCATCGGCTTCGACCAGCACGTTGTATTTTTCGTAGGGCTTTGCTTCGTGAATCGGGCCGTGCCAGGGGTCGAGTCCCACGTCAATGTTGTGGTCGAAGGTCAGGGCGGCGAAGTTGCCGTCGCCGCAGCCCACATCCAGCGTTGGGGAGGGCAGGTCAATGTCTTGATAATAGGCGCTTTCCACTGCGCGCAAAAAAGCGCGGAAGTAGGGAAGTCCGCTTAGGTGAAGGAAAAGGAAATCCTTTGATTTTGGATTGACGATTTTAGATTGACGATTGGTCATCAGTTCATGAGCCTTTGAAATAATTTTTCATATTCCTGAGCGATCGAATCGGGATCGTAGGATTTTTTGATGGAGTCAAGATCACCGCGATATTTCTGCGGATCATCCAACACGCTCAGAATTGATTCTGCCAAAGAAGCAGAATCTCCGATTTGAGAGACAAGCCCCATGCCGTGCATTTGAACAGGCCTCCGCACGCCGGGCAGCGCAGATGGCACACTCGGCACGCCGTTCATCATCGCTTCAATTTGCACGAGTCCGAAGGCTTCGGTAGAGTTGAGTGAGGGCACGGTCAGCACGTCCAAATTGGGATAGAACGCCGCCATTTGAATTGGGTCGAGGTTGCCGAGAAAGGTCCAGTGACCCTGAATTTCATACTCGCGGATACGCGGCATGAGCCGGTCTGAGTAAGCCTGTTCACCCATCACATTTTGATAGGTTCCAGCGAACAGCACTTGCGCGTTGGGATATTTTTCGAGAATGGCGGGCAGGGCATCGAGCAGAACTTCCACGCCTTTTTCGGCGGCGAGGCGGGCGGCCATGCCGATGACGGGCTTGTGTTCTTTCGTGCGGTGCGCGTCTGCAAAGGCAGAAACAGCCTGAGGCGTAGGAAAAGGCAACTCGACGGGCGGCAGGATCGGGGTCAGTTTTGATGCGTAGCGGGAGAGGAAGGGCGAGTTATCCGCATAATCCTGGGTGTAGGTCACGATGTGATTGGCAAGTCTTCCAGCCATGTTGTTTTGAAAATTCACAACAAAATTTACAAGCCGGTTGAACCATGTGCGCGTGAGAAACAGATCGCAGTGATACGTGAGCACGGCGGGCTTGCCAAAAAGCCGCGCGCGAAAGGCAACACCGGGCGCATCAAACTGCGGAAGGTGCAACTGAACGACATCATGCTGGGCAACGAGTTTAGTGGCAACCCAGCCAAAAGCGGGCGCGAGGACGCCCTTGCTAACACGCGCCGCAACCGGCACGCGGATAACCTTCACGCCATCCATCATTTCTTCGCGCGGGAGAGACGGGTCATATTGCGTGGTCATCACGGTCACTTGATGTCCGCGTTTGACGAAGGCACGAGCAAGGCGCTCGGCGTAAATGGTGAGTCCGCTGGTGTGCGGACGGTAGTAGGTGAGAACGGTTAGAATTTTCATAAAGCGGGAGGATTATAACGCAGGGATTTTATAGATCAGGTTCATTTACTTCGGCGAGTTTCGCCTTCAATTCTGCGAGCAGCACTGCTGCGATCTCCTGCTCAGAACTGGAAAGGTCGGTCAGTTCTTCGGGATCAGATTCAATGTTGAATAATTGGATGAGTTTTCCTTCTGCACCCAATTCATCGTAGTATCCTGAGTAATATACAAGTTTATATTTTCCCTTGACCAGCATCCCTGTGGCTTGTTTCAACACGGCATTCTGTTCGCTGTGATAGGACTGGAATGCGTACACATTCCGTCCGGGGTCTGGTGCAGATGCGGCAAAAGGTGGAAGCACAACACCATCAGTCCAGTCTGCGGTTTTTTGCCCGGTGATATGCAAGAGCGTCGGCAAGACATCCACCGCGCTGGTGGGAGTGTGGATATCTGTGCGCGTTGTGCCGCCGGGAGGGAAGATCAGCAACGGGACACGTACCAACGGTTGATAAAAGGCCGGCGTGATGTGACCCTGAATGCCGCGCTCGAATAACTCACCGTGATCTGATGTGAAAATAACCCAGGTATTTTCCAGCAATCCTGAAGATTCAAGACGATCAAAAAGTCTTCCAAATTCACGGTCAAGATACAAAATGAATTCGTCATATTCCCTGCGTTTGGCAAGCATGAAATCAAAGGGTCTGACAGGTGCAAAAATATCCTGGGGCTTTCCGGCAAACTCAAGCCCGTCATTTTTATAATAGCCAAAGAAATCGTGGGGAGGCGTATATGGGTCATGTGGAGGCATGAAGTGGAAATATCCCAAAAAGGGCTGTGGAAACTTTGGTATCTCATCCTGCAACCAATCAATTGCATCTTCCAATAAATAATGGTCATCGCCTTTTATCGTAGGCACCCCGATGGGAAAGATATCTTTGTATGCATTGATCTTATTTTCGTTGTACTGCTTATAAAGGCTGGACAAAAAGAGGGAATATGAAAGCCCTTTATCCTTGACCATGATTCGCGACCAACTGATATTGGCAATATCATCATCGTTTTTGAAGAAAGCCTGAACGAGTCCATTGCCGGTCAGCAGCAATTGCTCATAGGGGATTAAAGTAGTCAGATCTGCGGCGAACTGATTTAGAAACCGAACCACGTGTGGGTTATGAGAATAGGCGATGCGATAATAGGATTCGAATGCGTGAAAAATACTCTTCTTAACATACGATTCAACCACCCCATTTTCGAATCGAAATGCGCGATGTTTCCAGGGCAGCGCACCTGTTAAGAGTGACGCCGTACCCGGTACAGTAAAACTCCCCGCAGCAAAGTGGTTGTGATACACCACCGCTCTTTCGGCCAGCCTTGCCAGGTTTGGGGTAGTCTCACGGCCATATCCGTGCAAGGAAATATGATACGCTGAGAACGCATCAAACACCACAACCAAGACGTTTTGCTTTTCCTGCTGAGGCTGCATCAACTGATCGGCAGATTTCGCCAAAGGAGGTATGGATAGGTTTAACGAGGTTAATGCCGCAAGTTTTAGAAAATCACGTCTACTAACTGAATTTGCCATTTTTTTCTCTTACACTATGGGATGTAAGGCTTATTTACTTCCACTAATTTTGTTTTTAGTTCATTAAGCATTTCACTTGCAATATCTTTCTCCAATCGGGAAAGGTCATTTAATTCTTCAGGGTCATCTTTAACGTCAAACAACTTTACAAGTTCCTTGCCGTCGATCTCTGAATAGCCAAAGTAATAGTGCAATTTATAACGTCCTTTAACGATTATTACAGATGCCTGGGAAAGAGGTTTGGCATCTTCTGCATCATACGAGCGGACAGCATATATATTTCTATCGATAGACGAATCGGTTTGTGAATACGGCGGAAGAAGTGTGCCTTCATTCCATTGCGGTGTTGGGTGACTCGACAAATACGCCAAAGTCGGCACAAGATCAACAGCACTGGTCGGCTCATAAATATCTGTACGGTTTTTCATCCCCGGCTCGAATATCAATAAAGGAATTCGAATCAAAGGTTCATAAAGCGAGTCTGTAACGTGCCCGGCAGTACCACGCTCAAACATTTCGCCGTGGTCAGAGGTTAGCACAAGGATGGTATTTTCCAACTGTCCTGATTTTTCAAGCAAGTCGAACATCCTGCCAAATTCCCGGTCTACATAAAGAATAAACTCATCGTAATATTGACGCAGAACCTGCGCATCATCACTTTGATCTTTTGCAAATATATCCAACGGTTTAACAATAGATTGAAAACCATCGTTACGGAACTGTCCGGTAAACTCCCTGTGCGTTCTATAGGGGTCATGAGGAGGCAAGAAATGAAAATAGCCAAATACGGGTCCTGGTACCGAGGCGATTCTTTCCACTATCCAGTCAACGGCATGCTCAAGCAAAAACCCACCGTCAGCCCGAGCGGTGGGTAATCCTCTGGGGAATTGAAGTCTATATTCGGATGTATATTTTTCTTCGATGGAAGATATCAACTTCGAAAGAAACAACGAGTAGGCGTACCCCTCCTGTTGGATCTTTATATTCCGCACCCAACTAACAGAAGCAATATCCCGATCATTTGGAAATATTTTCTGCACCAGTCTATCAGATGAAAACAGGGTTAGTTGTTCGCGCGGAATCCATTCCTCAATATCTTCTTTAAATTGATCGAAAAGTGTATTCACCCATTCGTTATGGGAATAAGCAATACGATAATAATCCTTGAACACAGAAAATATATTGTGATCCACACGGTCAGCTGAAACAGTGCCATTAGGTTTCAAAGCACGATGCGTCCAAGGCAATGTTCCCGTTAGAAGGGTCGCAGTTCCAGAAGTCGTGTAATTACTGCCTGCATAATGATTATGGTAAACAGTGGATCGTTCTGCAAGTCTGGCTATATTGGGCGTAGTTTCCCTTGCATACCCATGCAGAGATATGTTATATGCAGAAAGAGCATCAAAAACAACGATAATGACATTTTTCTTATCAGACTTCACGCCAAAAGATTTATCCAATTTTGGAGCAAATAAACCAAGCGGAAGCATTCCAGCAAACTTCAAGAAGTCCCGTCTATTAATATCAAGCTTCATGATATTTTCTTTACAGATTCCTAAAAAATACAACGATCAAAGCTACGAGATCAACCAATAGGTAAACTATAGTTAATAAGGAAATCCTGTCAATCACATCCAGAATTACTCTTAATATCTTTTCATTTCTGTAAATCATTAGAATTGGCAAAGTTACCGACGGAACCGTAAAAGCCAGCGCAATAATATATATAAACCGCAATGGATGAGCAGATTTTGCCAAAAGCCCCAGGATTACACTTGGAATATTCCAATTTTGCAAAAAATATAACTGGCTTAACATCGCCCACAGGGCAAGCACAACAACCAATAAACTTATGGTCGCCAGTCGTTTATCTCTTCCCCAGCGTGAGGGAATTAATATCCCAAGCAGGAGGGCAACCAAAAAGACCACAAGGCTT
>CAMCQT010000005.1 GCA_945877125.1 Candidatus Brevifilum fermentans
TAAGATGCCAGGCGGATGCATTGTCTGCGCCGAGGGATTCAACCACGACCACGAGCGGACTCGCAAGGATGATGTACGCTGGCCCGCGGTTGGCGTGGTCTGTTCCACTGGAGCCGTAGGCGTTCTCAAGGTTGAAATTTCCGCTGAACCATTCCTGTGGCGAGTAAGCGTAACCGAGTGCATTGGCGTAATCATAAAAAAGTGGCTCATCCCAGGATAAGCCGTAATCACGAAAGGTAAAAATGCCAACCAGAAGGTTGATGATTAATAGGATAAGAATGGGGTGTTGGCGGAATTTTTGCACGGCGATTTTTATAGGTCACGTTTGTAACGTGACGGTTTTGGTTGGGCGGGTGTCTTATTTATGCGCGATACGATGTGCCTGACGTTTTTGGGCTTGCTCCATGCGTTGCTTCTCTTCTTCTGTTTCTGTGATCAACGCAGGGATGGGGGTTGGTCGTCCTTCGTCATCCAGCCCAACATAAACGAGATAGGCTGTGTTCGTGTGGGTGCGCTCGCCTGTGATTGGATTCTCCGCCACCACTTGAACTTCGGCTTCTAATGAGGTGCGTCCTGTGTAAGTTACTTCTGCATTAAGAATGACGAGGTCACCGATCTTGATCGGCTCACGGAAGAGCATCGAATCGACGGCTACGGTGACAACTCGTTTTTGTGCGTGGCGCATACAAGCCAGCGCGCCGGCTTCGTCTACCAGTTTCATGATCCATCCACCGTGGACATGTCCGAGGTTGTTGGCGTGTTCGGGCTGCATCAATTGCGCAATGCTGATGCGCGAGGCGCGGGGTGTTTTTGGCTTGGGAGGTTTTGTCATGCTAGTCCATGTCCTGGAGGTTTTCGCCAGAATCTGTCGTGTGCAGGCGCTCTGGCGCGTCAAGCAATACGTCAATGACTGATTGGCTTAAGTCTGCCATCATGGGTGGCAGGTGAACTGTCGCAGGGGGATAAACTTTTTGGGGTGTTGGCGGCGGCTTGAGGCGCGGTTTGAGCGTGGAGGTTGATCGCTTGCGGACAATGCGCGGATCGCTGGTCAGCGTCCCCACGTATTCTCCAAGCACGGAGTACACGTCTCGGATGGGTGTGACAAAGCCAATCCATTCTCCACTACGATTGAACAGGTACGGATAAAGCAAAAAGGCTTCGGCGTCACCTTTGCTGGTGTAAATGGGGATAAGGGATTGCTGTGAATAATTCATGCTTGAATCTCGTGATAATGATCTACGTCATTATATGTCCAATATCTATTCACAAAAAAGTTCCATAACATGACAATTCCAACGGCGGCGGCAAGCGTGAGATTTTTTGCGTAGAACTCGGCGGTGTTATAGGATGTGTGGAATATTCCTTCAAAAAAACGAAGCAACGGCGGTTCGAGATAGTGAAGGATGGGAATACGAATTGCAATGCCTGCCAGGTTGACGAGAAAGAACATTCCTAATTGATGAAGCAACGGGCGCGAACGCGATTCGGGATAGGTCCAAAAACGATTCCAGATGAAGTTGCTAAGTACGGCGCAGGTGAAGGAGATGGTTCCCGCATAGACCAGGTCCATGTTCGTAAAATGCGAAAGCAGGTTCATCACGCCAAAGTCAATTGTTGCGCCGAGCGTGCCCACCAGTGCAAATTTGAAAAAGCGTTTACGTTCTTTTGTGTCGGTCAGGATCATACAAGTCCAAGTTTTTCTTTAAAGAAAGGAATGGTGCGGCGAACGCCTTCTTCGAGGTCTATTTTCGGTTCCCAATTCAGGATGTCGTGGGCGCGGGTAATATCTGGTTGACGGCGCTGTGGGTCGCGGGCGCTGCGGGCGTCTTCAAAGACAATGCCCGCTGTGTTGCCTGTAACTTTATTGATCGTTTCTGCAAAGTGCAACATGCTCATTTCCACTGGATTGCCAATGTTGACCGGGAAATGCTCTTCAGAATAAAGCAATTTTACAATGCCATTTACGAGATCATCTACAAAGCAAAATGAGCGGGTTTGCTGTCCATCGCCATAAACAGTAAGCGGCTGTCCGAGCAGGGCTTGTTTGAGCAGGTTTGGAATGGCGCGGCCATCCTCCAGATCCATGCGCGGTCCGTAGGTATTGAAGATGCGCACAATACTGGTGTTTACATTATGGAAGCGGTGGTATGCCATGGTCAAAGATTCGGCGAAACGCTTGGCTTCATCATAGACCGCGCGTGTGCCGGTGGGATCTACATTTCCGGCGTACGTCTCAACCTGCGGATGCACTTCAGGGTCGCCGTAAATTTCACTGGTAGATGCGAGTAAAAATTTTGCATTTTGCACGCGCGCAAGTCCGAGGCAGTTGTGTGTGCCAAGTGCGCCGGCTTTCATGGTTTGGATCGGCAGGTTGAAAAAACCTGATTTTGATTGCGGGTTTGGACTGGCAGGCGATGCGAAATGCAAGATCGCATCCACTTTACCGGGTACAAAAATATAATTTGACACATCGCGTTTGTAAAAAGAAAAATTTTCGCTGCCTGCGAGGTGTGCGATATTATCCGGACTGCCCGTGACAAAATTATCCATGCCAATGACTTCATGACCATCTGCCAGCAGATGGTCGCTAAGATGTGAGCCGAGGAATCCGGCCGCGCCTGTGATCAATATTCTCATTCTGTTTTTTCCTTTTTATTATTTTTTATTTCCAATCAATTGCATTTATCAGCCCATCGCCAGTGACTTGGTAGGACTGACCACTTCCACTATCTACAAGCCAGAGATTGCTCTGATAGATCACTGCTATAAAATCACCCGTCTGCCCTTCAAGCGGCTCAGGCGCCCAAAAAGGTGTTTGAGGCTCGATGCCGTTCGCGTCGGTTGGCGGGAAGAGTGCCTTGCTGTTTGACCCATCGCGATCCATGACCATCAAGCGGTAGCGGCTCGTTTCGCTTTGCTCGATGAATATGGATTGCAAATATGCAACCTGATAGATTTTCTCCCTGCCATCTGATCTTGATGATGATGACGTTGGATAGGAGAACATGCCCGCTGAATCAACCATCGAAACTGCCGCTTCGCTGCTAAACGATATGGCTGAGATGTCAAAAAAAGGTGATTCCTCGCTGATAATGGGAGCAGGCGCGGGCGCATGGGCTACATAATATAACGTCTTCCCATCCGCGCCCCATGTGATCGGAGGAATCCACGCCCAGTCGCTATGGGTGTTGAGCGGGGTAATTTTCAACAGCGGTTTGAGATAACCGCCATCTTGATCTACCAGACCAATTCCATCGGGGCGCGAGTACGCCAGCCTGCCGTCTGCTGAATATGAGAACGACATTCCCCACCAACCGTACACGCCGCCGCTATTCGCTTCCAGCATTTTGCGCGGACTTCCGCCCGTCAGGCTGACGCGATACAGATCATTATTTGCCTGCCAGCCGGGCGCCGTACTGCGCGGCTCGACCGTTGAATACGCCACCGAGTTTGTGCCGGGAATCCATTCGGCGAAGTGAATTACATTGTACGCCTGCAACCAGATCGGCTTGGGTTCAAGGTTTTTGGTGCGAACTGCCCACAAGGTATTAATCTCTTCGCTGGCAGGTTTTTTAGATTTTCTGGTAAAGATCAAATATTCGCCATTGGGCGAGAGTTTGAAAATGCGCCCGTCCAAATCACCAGAACTGACGATGATGCGGCGGTTGGCGGTGGAACCTTCCATGATCCAGGCGTTGCCGCCTGCAAGATATGCCACTGTGCCGGGGATGTTCAACGGTGTGAAGGAAGATTGTGCGCCGACCATCACGATCTCTGACAGAGCTTCATTTAAAACTACCGTCTTGACTGAAGACTTGCTGATTTCAACTTCATCTTCGAGAATTCTGCGGTAGGTTACTTCTTCCAGTCCGTTTACGCCAGCTTGGACGAGTCTTGTTTCGCCTTCGGGCAGGGTTTCGTTGCGCACGATCTGCCGCTCAAATGGGATGACAAGCTGCTCGGTTTCAAAAATTTCTTGCACGCGAGTCAATTGGATCGTGTCGCCGTTGTTTAGCACGGTGTAAAGCGGAGGTTCGGTGCGGTCTAAATTTCCGAGTGCGATGCCCGCTGTTTGGAATGCCTGTGTGACTGTGCTTCCTGCGGTGATTTTTACTTCGCGCGTCGTTCCGTCTGTGGCGATTGTGACGGTGATCTCCTCGCCAATTTGTGGGGAGCGGCAGGAAACTATCAGCCAGGTAAATGCAAATAGAAACAGAAGCAGGCTGGGGCGGACGCGAAGCGAGATGCGGGACATGTCGGGTATAATCCAGCCGCTATTTGATTCGTCCGGTCATCGTCATGATTCCATCTGCAATTGTGATCGATTCGAGTCGAAAGCCGATTGCAACGGGACCCAGTGAGCCGGTGAATGCTTCGTCGATTACGGCGCTGATGGCGGTGTTTAGCCCTTCGGGTGCGGGGAAGGGTCCGAAATCTGCCGAGGCGATTTCGATCTTGGGCATTCCAGTGGTTGGGTCAATGCTGACGTTCATGGTGATGAGCATATTTGCGGCGAACATGCCACGGTCAATTTTGCCGTACATTTGCATTTGACCGTTGCGAAGAAAAACCTGCGGCTCGGTGAACGGTGGATTGGTTTGCTCCTGCATCTTGAGCGTGATATAAGATGTGAGCTGGCTTTCTGTGATCTGCAATGTGACAACGCCGGTTTCTGCGCCTGCAATTAAGGCTTGCTCAATTTGAGCCTGCATGGTTTGCACTTCGTCTGTTGAAATTGGGACGGTTTGGGCGGGGTAGTCTGGTCCGCCGACAAAAAGTGTGCAGGACATGGATGTGAGTAAGAGTACGATTAAGAAAAAGGTAAGAGAAAAGTTTTTGATTTTCATGATTTTGATCTTTTGTAGGCAAATTTATTAAGCGGAGCAATTATAGCATGAGCGACTCTCAATCTACTTCGGCGGCTGTACCTGGCATGGAACTGTCACTTGCGGCAAAAATAGAGGCGATGTTATTCGTTTCCGCCGAGCCTGTGCCGGTGGCGCAACTTTCGCAAGCACTGGACGTAACCGCCTCTGTCGTTGAACGTGGACTTAAAGAACTGGAAGAAACACTCTCGACCCGGGGTTTGCGTCTGCAACGGAATGCGGGGCGCGTGCAGTTGACCACTGCGCCCGAACTGGCTGAACTCGTTGAGCTTTTCCTCGGTCTCGAAGCGACGACGCATCTCAGCCGCGCCGCGTTGGAAACTTTGGCGATCATTGCCTATCAACAGCCTTGTACCCGTCCGCAAGTGGATTCAATTCGCGGCGTGAATAGCGACGGCATGATGAAGAGTTTGTTGAGCAAGGGACTCGTTCAGGAATCAGGTCGCACAGACGGCCCCGGACGCCCGATTTTGTACGCCACGACGCCAGAGTTTTTACAACACTTTGGATTGGGTTCGATCACTGAGTTGCCGCCGCTTGCCGCACCTGCGGAACCGGATAATGAACATAGCGTTTTGTTAAAAGGATAGTTAACTATGCAGGAACGTTTACAAAAATTGATCGCGCAGGCAGGGTACGGCTCACGCCGCTCCTGTGAAGAATTTATCACCGCGGGGCGTGTCCGTGTTAATGGAAAGATTGCAACTCTGGGAGAGAAAGCTGACCTTTCCATTGACAAGGTCACTTTGGACGGCAAAGCTTTGCCTAAACCAGAAGCTCAGACGATGACTTACATTGCCTTGTACAAACCGCGTAATGTGCTTTCTGCGGCAGAAGGACAGGATGACCGCCAGACTGTCCGTGATTTGATTCCCTTGGAAGGGCATTTATACCCCGTTGGCCGCCTCGATTGGGACTCCGAAGGGCTGATTCTGATGACCAACGATGGTGAGTTGACAAACAAGTTGACACATCCGCGTTATGGGCACGAAAAGGAATATCGTGTGTTGGTTGCGCGAAAACCCGATGAAAAACAATTTGAAGCATGGCGGCGCGGCGTGGTGCTTGAAGATGGCGATAAGACCGCGCCAGCCGATGTAAGTTTTCTTTCCTCGTCCGGCAAAGGCGCGTGGATTCGCATTGTGATGGGCGAAGGCAAGAAGCGTCAGATCCGCGAGGTGGGCAGGCTGCTCGGCTTGCCGGTGGTGAAGATCATCCGCTTGCGAATTGGCACGTTGAAACTTGGCAGTCTCAAGCCGCGTCAATGGCGGCATTTGACTGAGAACGAAGTGATGGAATTAAAGGGTGGGAAAGTTCCAACCATGGCACGACGTATTCAACGTGGTCGCAGTGATCGGGCTGCTCCAGTTGATGCTGTTAAACGTAACCCGACAGATCGTCCCAAGCGTGCGCCAGTTGAAAAAACGCGTACACCAGAACGCCTAAAAAATGAGCGTCCTGCTACGCGTGCTCCCAGTGATAAACCCCGCACAACAGGCCGTACAGAACGTGGTCGCAGTGACCGAACCCGCACCAATACAAAAACGAGAACGCCACGCCGTTAATCTTATAAGTTCAAGGTTTTGGAAAATAAAAAGAGCGCAAAGGAAAAAATCCTTCGCGCTCTTTGCTTATTCTGCGACTCTATCTAATATCTTCAAATTTCTTTACAATTTTTTCCAAAACCTTTTTTACATCATCTTTTTTCATGCCAGCTACTTTGAAGGTGAGCAGCTTGACGCTTGTATCGGGACCGGAGAACATGCCAAATGAGATGAAGTTTCCGCCAGCGTCGGTGATTGCCTTTGAAATTTTTAGAAGTTGACCTGGCTTATCTTCCACCAACGCACTGACGCGGACGCCTTTTTCACGCGCACCCATCAGTTCGAGGAATACTTTGAAGAGGTCAGTCTCTGTAATCATGCCTACGATCTTGCCTTCACGTGTCACTGGCATACCGCCAATTGCAGAGTCGGTCATAATGCGAGCCGCTTCTTCAATGGGAGTGCCTACATCAATGGATTTAACTTTTTTGCTCATGACCTGTTTCACGGTCACTTTGCTGATCAGGTAGTTCATTTCCCAGACGCTTAATGTGGTCACGGCTGAGGGGGATGCGTTTTGTAAATCATTCTCAGTCACAATACCTAATAGTTTGCCATCTTTTATCACCGGTGCGCGGCGGATGTGTTCTTTTTTGAACATTGCCAGGGCATCGTGAACTGGTGTTTCTGGAGCAACTGAAATAACCGGATGGGACATTCTTTCGCCTACAAACATTTTTGCCTCCAAATATGTTGTGTTGAAAAATAATTCTTGGAATTTATTGTAAACATATTATACGTTGAATTTATGGAAAAGAAATCATCAAAATTGGAGTGGAAAAGGTTACTTTACTTCGCAAACTCTTTAATCACACGCGCCATGTGTTTTGCGTGCTTGAGATACAAATCGAGGCGGATATTTTCGTTGGGGGCATGGGCTTTTGTTTCAGGGTAGCCGAGTCCCATCGTCGCAACGGGCAAGCCCAGGTCGTGTACGAACGGATAGCTGGGTCCAGATCCGCCGACCATGGGCACAATCTCCATCGGCACGCCATAGATTTCAGTTGAAGTATCCACCACGATTTTTATAAATGCGTCATCGGGGTCGGTACGCGCGGCGGGTTCGCCTCCGTGATATTGGATCTGCACATCGCTAAAACCTTGCGCATCGAGATGGGCGCGGAGTTTTTTGAGGATGTCCTCGGGCTTTTGAGCGGGCACGAGTCTGAAATCTACTTTGGCAGAGGCGCGCGCGGGCTGAACTGTTTTTTGCCCCACGCCCTGATAGCCGCTCGTCAGCCCGCAGATGGTGCAGGTCGGCGTGAAAACTTCTTCGACCTTCAGGTCGGTTCCGCCTTTCAGCCCTTTGATAAATTCTTTGACACCGTATTGTTTTCTGTAAACATCTGCCACATCTGGAAGTTTTGCCATTAACTCGCGGTCACGGGCGGATGGGGGAATCACGTCATCGTAAAAGCCGGGGATGAGAATCCGCTCGTCGACTCCCTTTAGGCTGGTCAGTGCCCAAGTGAGTCTCCATGCCGCATTGGGGAAGATGCTGCCACCCAACCCCGAGTGAACATCTGTGCCGAGCGACTCCACCGAAAGTTCAACATAGCAAATACCGCGCAAGCCAAGATATTGCATCGGCACATCACGATGATCCACGCCGCCGAATTCCCAGATGCAGGCATCGGCTTTCAGTCTGTCCATATTTTGTGTGACAAATTCATGCAGATGTTCGCTGGCTGTTTCTTCCTCGCCTTCGACGATGAATTTTATGTTGCAGGGAAGTTCGCCATCTTCATCGAGGATCGAGTCAATTGCAAACAGGCGTGACGTGAGATGACTCTTGTCATCGCTCACGCCGCGCCCGTACATTTTGTCGCCGCGGATTTCCGGCTCAAAGGGCGGCGATTCCCATAAATCCAATGGCTCAGGCGGCTGAACATCATAATGATTGTAGATTAGCAGGGTCTTGTCACTTTTGCCTTTTCGTTCTGCAAAAACCACCGGCGCACCGTCTGTGGACATGACCTCGGCTTTGAAGCCGCGCTTCTCCAGCATCCCTTTCACCAGTTGAGCACATTCCTTCAATCCCAAATTCTGCGCGCTGACACTTGGCTGTGCCACATAAGTTGAAAGTTCGGCAAGGCTTTGATCTAGATTTTTTTCGAGATACTCATCCATCTTTTTGTAGATGCTCATAATTTTCTCCTTTTATTTAATGGAGTGCAGACTTCAGTCCGCATTTTTTATTTCGCCAACTTTAAGCGGACTGAAGTCCGCATTCCTGGGTGGATTATTTATAGAAACTCGCGATCCAGTCAATTGAATACGCGCCTGCGTACGCAAACATAGCCATTTTGATAATTTGTCCCGCCCAGCAGAAAAGTAGAAATTTCCAAACCGGAATTTTGGCAACGCCGGCCGCAATTCCTGCCAGATCAAAAAATGGATTGGGAATGGCAGACAAGACCAGAATTGCCCACGCGCCATATTTTTGAACCCAGGGTAATACGCGATTGTAGGTTTTTGTATTTTCCACAATGGCTTGTCCGCTGAAACCTGCCAAATAGCCAGAGAGTTCGCCAATCGCACCGCCTGTCCCTGCGGCGAGTGCGACCAAAATGGGATTGAAAACATTTCCCATCGCAAACACCACTGCCACGCCCGGCGCAGGAATGATGACGGTGGCATTCGCCATCAGCATCACCAGAAAAATTCCCGGGTAGCCGTACGCCGCAAACTCATCCACCCGCTCGCGGATACTGTAAATGTAGACCGTGATTCCGATCACAACAGCCAGCGCAAGGATGCGTAAAAGAACAACGCCAATCCCAGATTTTTTAGGATCTTGAATTGGCGTTGCTTCAATTACTGCGGCTTTTTCTTTTTGCCGTTTAGATTTCTTCGATGGTGACACGGATGATCTTCACCGCTGGCGCATTGACATTGCCCGGGTCACGCTCAGGAATGGACATCAAGACATCCAAGCCTTCCACGACCTGACCAAAGACCGTGTGCTTGCCATTCAAATGAGGCGTAGGTCCATGGGTGATGAAGAACTGCGAACCGTTGGTGCCGGGTCCCGCGTTTGCCATGGAGAGGATGCCTTGTTTGTCGTGCTTCAAGCTGGCGTTGAATTCATCGCCAAATTTGTAACCAGGACCGCCGCGTCCGGTGCCGGTCGGGTCGCCGCCTTGCACCATAAAATTACCGATCACACGATGGAAAATAACACCATCGTAAAATCCTTCGCCAGCGAGGAATACGAAATTGTTCACGGTCATCGGGGTCTTGTCTGCGAATAATTCAATGACCATCGTGCCTTTGTCGGTTTCCATGTGCGCTTTGTACTGCTTCTTCGGGTCAATCTGCATTGCGGGTGGGGTACTCCACTGTTTTGCCATTCTAAAATCTCCTTTTTATTTTAACAACGATTCTATTCTTGCCACTACCATATCCAGAGCGGCCACGTTATGTCCGCCTTCTGGGATAATCACATCTGCATACCGCTTGGACGGCTCAACGAATTCAAGGTGCATCGGGCGCACAGTCGCTTCGTATTGTTTGATGACCGATTCAGTTGTGCGGCCGCGCTCGGTAATATCACGATGCAAGCGGCGGATTAAGCGCACATCTGCGTCTGCATCCACAAAAAGTTTTACGTCAAACAACTTGCGTAACTCAGGCTCTACAAAGATCAACACGCCCTCCACGATAATTACCCCGCGCGGCGCCACGGTAAAAGTCTGGCGGGTGCGGCTATCGGTGGCGAAATCGTAGATCGGGACCTCAACAGGCTGAAGGTTCCGCAAGGCTTCGACGTGCTTGATCAGCAATTCAGTTTCGAGGGAGTTTGGGTGGTCAAAGTTGACATCTCTGCGCAGAGTGGGCGGCAGTCCAGTTAGATCTTTGTAGTAGGAATCATGTTGAAGGTATGCAATTCTATCCGCCCCAACTCGATTGAGAATCGCTTGCGCGACCGTTGTCTTGCCGGAACCTGATCCGCCGGCGATGCCGATGACCAAAGGAATGCTGTGACTCATATTTCCGATTATAGCCCATGACAGATAAAACGGCTCCGAGCGAACCCGGAGCCTGTTTTGTTTTCAATGAGCATTTAACTACGCTTGAACATTCCCGTCACTGCTCTCCAAATGGGGCAGCGGTCATAAATCCCCATAAATGCAAGCACGCCACCGATACCGGCCACAATCCAATTACCAGTCGAGATGCCGACCATTACAAATAATGCGCCTCCCCCGAGCCGCAACATGCGGTCAAATTGGGTCAGCGGAACTTTTACTTCCTTGCCTTCCGACAGGGCTTCAAACATGGCGCGATAATTTGCTTCGTTCTGTGCGCCAGTCACCCGCCCCACTTCTTTTCCGTCACGCAAGGTGATTACGGTTGGAATGCCAAAGACACGATATTGTTCAAGTACCTCGCGTGAGTCATCCGCATTGATCGGCATGAACTCTACTTTTTCGGCGTATTCTTTGCCCAGTTTTTCGAGGATGGGTTTTGTCATCATGCACGGCCCACACCAGGTTGCCCAAAAATCAATGATGACGGGTTTGTTTGATTCTGAAATTTTTTGTTGAAATTCTAATTTATTCATGGTTGATAATTTTAGAGCGGACGATTTCTCGTCCGCTCTGTTGGTTGTCTGCTATTTATTGGTATTTATTTTGAAGGGTAAATACAGCGGGCAGAAGGCGACCACCGAGGTGAGTAGGAATACTGCGCCGAGAACAACGAGCACAATGCCTGGGATGCCGACGACGATTTTGCCTGCGAATAAACCGATGAATAGAGCGGCGACCACGACACGAATGATACGATCAGTATTGGACATATTGCGTTTCATAATAATAAATCTCCTTTGGTTAGTTTGATGCACCAAGTATATGAAAGGTTACATATTTTGTCTGTGACAAAGTCACACAAGCGAACGGGATTCCAACAGCTCAAAATCCAGAACTTCGACCACGCCCCGCCCCGAGCGGATACTGCCCTCGCTGACGAAATCCTCGATCAGCCGGCTGACGACCTCGCGCGAACTGCCCAACTCGGCGGCAATCTCCTGGTGGGTGATCCGCAATGGATTTTGAATTTTGCCTTGCGTCAAAAGCAACGAAGCCACGCGGCTGTCCATGCGGCGAAAGGCTACCTCATCCACGATTGCCATCACCGTTGAGAGTCTTTGCGAAAACAGATCGAAGACAAAGTCGCGCCATAAGTCGTAGCGCCGCACCCAATCGCGGAAGATGTCCGCGGGAATCATCACTGCCTCTGCGTCTTGCTCGACTGTTGCAATGGCAGGAAATGTCTTCTGACTCAAAATGGCGTTAGCCGTCAGGATGCAGGACGCGCCATTCCCGAAACGATAAAGTGTAATTTCACGTCCGGTCTCGCCGACCTTGTAAACGCGCACCACGCCCGAAATCAACAATGCAATTGCTTCCACCCGATCCCCCTCGAGGAAAACGTCACGACCGGCGGGGATGCGCGCGAAAAAAGCCGCCTGCTGAAACTCACGCACGAATGCCGCATCTGCCTGTTGGAGAAGGGGCAGAGATTGCGCAATGCGCTCAAATTGAGATAGGTCAATCATGGGTTATTTGCGAGTGGGCTACTCAAAACTATAAGCAAGACCTACTGTTCCCGGCCCGGTATGTGACCCAACCACTGGGCTGACCTCTGTAAAGATGGTCTCGATTGGGTTGAGTTGTTGTGCGGCGCGATCAAGTAGAGCCTTCGCATCTTTGCTTGCATTTGCATGTAATGTCGCAAGACGAATATTTGACTTGCCAGTTACTTTCTCGGCAACCAATTCAATGAGACGGTTATGCGCTTTTGATTTGGTGCGGATCCGTTCCACAGCTTCCACTTTGCCTTCTTCCAAAGCCAGGATCGGTTTCAGGTTTAGCACCGAGCCGATGAAGCGCTGCGCCCCGCCAATCCGTCCGCCGCGATGTAGAAATTCAAGCGTATCCACCGCGAAGAAAAGCCCGGAATTCTGGCGTGTCTTTTCAGCAACAGCCAAACACTCGCTTAAACTAGCTCCACTTTCTGCGGCGCGTGCGGCGGCCAGCACGATCAAACCTAAACTCATCGAAGTAGCGAAACTATCCACGATGGTCACTTTTTCAGCCGCAGTTCCCATCATTCCTTTTCCTTGTGTAGCCGATTGCAGAGTGCCCGAAAGTTTCGAGGAAATAAACACTCCGATGACCTCATACCCCTCATCTACAAGATTTTGAAATGTAGCCTGCATGGTTACGAGAGAAACTTGAGAGGTTGTCGGCATCGTTTTTGAAGTTTTCAGGCGGGTATAAAATTCAGTAGGCTGAATATCCACGCCATCATGATATGTTTCCTCGTTCCAGATTAAAACCTGCGGGGTCACTGTAATATTATGTTGTTTAATAAGTTCTACGGGCAAAAAAGAAGTGCTATCTGTAACAATTGCAATTTTGGACATGTTTTTCTCCAGGTTGGTTTTCGGATAACAGCCGCAATTTTACCCCAGTAAGGGACTGCTCATCTAAAAATCGGTTTTCAATGCTCATGGTATAATTTTGCCCGAACTTCATGAATATGCAAATAAATATGCAAAGACTTTCCTTAGGAGCTTATTTTGGCCTTCAACCCTATTAACTGGCTGCTAGGCCTTTTCTCTCTTGATATAGCCATAGACCTTGGCACTGCGAACACGCTCGTTCACGTTCGCGGTAAGGGCATTGTTATTAACGAGCCGTCGTGGGTTACTGTTGACAAGAAATTGCGGCAACCTCTGGCAATCGGTCTCGAAGCCAAAGAAATGGTCGGACGTACACCCAGCAATGTCGTGGTGGTGCGTCCTATTCGCGATGGCGTAATTGCTGAGTTTGACGTCACCCAGGTAATGCTTGAATATTTCATCGGCAAAGTCCACGAACAAAGTATGGTTCCATTGCCGCGTCCGCGTGTCATCGTAGGTCTGCCCACAGGTGTAACGGAAGTGGAGAAGCGCGCAGTCTACGATGCTGTGATGGCTTCCGGCGCGCGCCAGGCGATGTTGATCGAAGAACCGATCGCGGCTGCGCTGGGAGCGGGTCTGCCCATCGGAGAGATTCGCGGCTCGATGGTGGTAGACATCGGCGGTGGCACCACCGAAGTGGCTGTGCTATCCATGAGCGGCGTTGTCGCTTCGCGTTCTTTGCGCGTCGCCGGCGATGAAATGGATCAGGACGTCGTCCAATATCTTCGCAACAAATACAACCTGCTGATCGGCGAAGGCAACGCAGAACAAGTCAAATGGCAGATCGGTTCAGCCTATCCATTGCAACCTGAAAAAACGATGGAAGTGCGCGGGCGTAATCTTGTCACCGGCTTGCCTGAAACCATTGAGGTTTCATCCATTGAAATCCGTGAAGCCCTTTCTGGTTCTGTGCAAGTAATCATTGACACCGTCCGCGATGCGCTTGACGAAATTCCGCCAGAGATCGTAGCCGACTTGATGGATATTGGTATTTGTCTGGCGGGTGGCGGCGCACTCTTGCAGGGATTGGCGGAACGCCTCACTGATGAATTAAAACTACGCGTCTGGGTGGCTGAAGACCCGCTTACCTGCGTCGCGCGCGGCGCGGCCATGATCTTCGAAGAGTTCGATGTCCTTGGGCGTTATTTAGTTGGCTTGGAGCGTGGTAGCACGCGCCACATCATTGGATAATTGCAAACCTGACAGGATAAGTCCTGTCGGATTTTATAAAATATGAACTCCCGTTCTTTACAAACAACGATTGTCTTTCTTGTCATAGGTGGGATTCTCGCCCTGGCCCTCGGTGGCTTTTTTGGCTCCGCTTCCAGGCAATTCAGTTCTGTGCTGGTTGAACTTCAAACATGGGTCTCTTCCCGTTATCTTGGTATTCAGGATTTTGTTACCGCACCGCGTGATATTGTCTCTTTGCGCGCGCGCAACGTTGAGCTTGAAGCCCAGGTATCTCAGCTACAGACGCAAGTGATCGAATTACAGCAACGCGTTAACGAGACTGAAATTCTAGCGGCATTGGTCGATTTTTCCCGCTCAAACCCCGAAAGCACATACAAAGCCGCGTCTGTCATCGGACGTGACCCCAGCCCATTTTTGCATTACATCATTATTAATCGCGGCTCAAACGACGATATTCGACGGGGTATGCCGGTCGTGACAAATCAAGGTTTGGTTGGCCGCATAGATGCAGTCATTGCAGATGCCGCGCGCGTGCAACTCATCACCGACCCGGCATCTTCCATTAATGTTTATTTGCAAAATGCAGAGACAGATGCGGTTTTATTCGGGTCTGTTACTGGCGATGTGTCTTTGGATATGATCTCGCAAGACAGTTCGGTGGAGCCTGGCGATCTCATTTTGACCTCAGGTTTGGGCGGCGGCTATCCATCTGACCTCATCATTGGGCAGGTTGTTACGATGCGTTCCCTTGAATTTGAATTATTCCAACAGGCAACCGTCCAGCCCGCAGTAGATTTCACCCGTCTGGACATTGTCCTTGTCATTACCAATTTCCGGCCTGTGGATATTACTCCACTCGTGCCGTAATTTTCTTCCCCCACATCTTATTAAACATGCGAAACATTGTTGCATTCCCTTTGCTTCTGCTGGCGGTCATCCTTCAATCCTCTGTGGTTAGTCAGGTTAAACTACTTTCTGGCTATGCTGATTTGCCATTGCTTATTCTAGGCGCCTGGGCATTGCAGAAACGCGTAAAATCTGCATGGCATTGGGCGGCGCTCGGCTGCCTCATGATTGGATTTGTTTCAGCCATGCCCTGGCCGGTTTTGGTTCTGAATTATTTGGCTGTTGTTTTTATAGCGCAAACTTTACAACGCCGAGTATGGCAGGCTCCATTGTTGGCGATGTTTAGCATTGCCTTTATGGGTACTCTGCTGTTAAACTTTTTATCCTATGTTGTTTTGAGCGTTTTAGGCACCTCTTTTGTTTTTGCTGATGTGATAGGATTAATAACCCTGCCGAGTTTATTACTTAATATGTTGTTCTCGATTCCGGTTTACACCTTCATGCGCGATCTTGCGCGCTGGGTTTATCCTACTGAGGAGTACGAATGAGTTCTGGTTCCATGCCCCGCCCTGTTCGTTTTGAGACATGGCGGCTCGTTACAATTTATATTATTGTTGCATTGGCTTTTACTGGGCTGTTATTCAGGCTTATCAACCTGCAAGTGATTGAAGGTTCGAATTGGACAGCCAGCGCTGTTGACAATTACACCAATGAAGTTAGTATGCCCGCTCCACGCGGAATTATTTATGACCGCAATGGATATATCCTTGCCCGTAATCTTGCATCGTACAACGTGGTTATCACCCCAGCCGATTTACCCGACGATGATTCGGATATCCAACGTATTTATCGCGAACTTTCTGCGCTGATCGAGGTTCCTGTCGGCGGGCCGGTGACTGATGAATCTTTAGCGGAGGCTAAATTGTTTGCGGCTTGTGTGCCAGGCCCAGGCATTGGTCAACTGGTGGCATTACAGGATACCCTTGCCCCTTATAGCCCTGTAAAAGTGAAATGTAATGTTCCTGAAGAGACTGCCCGGGTGGTGGAAGAAAAATCGGTAGACTGGCCAGGTGTAACAGTCCAGATTGACCCGATTCGTGATTATCCGACAGGATCGCTGACATCCAGTCTGGTTGGCTTTCTTGGTCCCATTCCTTCATCCCTCGAAAAAGAATTAAGCGCACAAGGATTTATTCCCAACCGCGATAAAATCGGTTATTCAGGGGTGGAGGCTTCTCTGCAAGATGTCCTTGCTGGAAGAAATGGTTTACGAGTTGTACAAATTGACGTGGCAGGACAGGAGCTTCGTAATCTTGAGCCGCCTATTTCAACAGTCCCTGGAAATAATTTGTATCTAACGATTGATACTCGTTTGCAGGCCGCTGCGGAGGCTTCTTTGATCCAGGAGATTAATTTCTGGAACACTTATTTTGGAAAAATTCGTATTTCAAGCGGTGTTGTCATTGCAATGAATCCAAAGACAGGCGAAATCCTGGCTATGGTCTCTTATCCTTCTTATGAAAATAACCGCTTTGCCCGTATTATTCCCGCATATTATTATCAACAATTGAGTGAAGATCCGCGTCACCCCTTGTTGAATAATGCCATTTCTGCTGAGTTCCCGCCCGGCTCCGTCTTTAAGTTGTCTACAGCCACAGGCGCTTTTAATGAAGGTATTGTGGATATGTCCACCATCGTAGACGCTCCCGGACAATTGGAATTATGTGAAAAGTTCAACCCGAATGATGTCTGCACGGATCTTAATACACGTCCCTTTGTAGATCATATTTATGAAAAAAAACCGGAAGGCTTTGGCCCGATAAGTTTTTTGCAGTGCATTGCGTATTCAAGCAACGTATGCTTTTATAAATTGGGCGGCGGTTATTTGGATCAAATCAAACAAGGTGGATTAGGTATCGAGCGTCTCCGTGAGTACGCGCGCGCGATTGGGTACGATCAGGCTTCGGGAATTGAATTGCTTGGCGAATCGACTGGATTGATTCCTTCCCCCCAGTGGAAACGTATCAATACCGGAGAAAACTGGTCTACCGGCGATACTTATATCGCAAGCGTAGGACAGGGGTATGTGCTTGCTACACCTTTGCAGATATTAATGTCTGGCGCCACAATTGCCAATAACGGCAAACTTATGCAGCCCACCATTGTTCGTGACGTTACAGATGGTGACGGCAAACCAGTGGAAGTATGGTTTAATCCCGAAGATTTTACAGTCACAACCTCCCAAACTCCGGGCAGTTATCAAATATCACCTTTTACCCCAAACTTAAAATGGGACGTGACCGTTACCCCCCTGGTCAAAGGGTATTCCTGTGAAGACGGCTATTGTAGTTTGAACGAAAACGACTTGAAAATTATTAAGCCAGAATCTGTGGCGGCAGTGCGCGCAGGTACGCGAATGGCTGTGACCGATCCGCTATATGGAACCCTCTATGACGTATTCAATGAGTTCCCCATTGCAGTAGCCGGTAAGACAGGAACAGCCGAGTATTGTGACGATGTGGCGCGTGCCGCCAATCAATGTGACTTTGGCAAATGGCCCACGCACTCATGGACTTTGGCTTATGCTCCCTTCGAAGACCCCGAAATCATCGTGGTCGCATTTGCATATCATGGCGGCGAAGGCGCCAGCGTAGCCGCTCCGATCGTGTCGCGTGTCATTCAAGCTTATTTTGAGTTGAAAGCCATTGATAACGCGCGTGAAAATCCTACATTAGGGCAATAGTCCTGTAATTCTTATTTGTGCGAAGCGTCAGGTATAATCCAGTTAATAATTTATTCATGGAACAAATTACTTCCCTCATCCAGATCAAAGGTATACGCGACGGACTTCTCGCCACGTTTGTAAAAGCGGCATGGGAAGACCAGTGCGTTGCCCTGCTTGCACAAATTGACGAACGCCCCGCATTCTTTCAAGGCGCACGACTTGCAATTGACGTTGGCTCGCAGATACTAAAGGTTAATGATCTGGTTGATCTGCGCGACCGTCTTTCAGAACGCAACGTGTCTTTATGGGCTGTGATTGGCGAATCTCCGACCACAGAACATACATCACAATTGCTTGGGTTGGCAACACGTATCTCGAAACCACGACCCGAAGAAAAAAGACATGATGTGATCGCAGATGATACTGCCTTGTTCATTAACAAGACTCTTCGTTCTGGAAAGCGTGTCGAATTTCCAGGGCATGTTGTCGTCATGGGAGATGTGAACGCAGGCGCAGAAATCATTGCCGACGGCAATGTTATCGTTTGGGGACGCGTGCGCGGCATGATCCACGCTGGGGCGAAAGGAAATCGTTCCGCTACAATTTGCGCCCTCGACCTTTCTGCAACTCAACTTCGCATTGCGACTGAAGTTTCTGCGACACTCAAACCTCAAAAAGACCCAAAACCCGAAGTCGCAAGTATCAATAATGAAGGGCATTTGCAATCTGAACTCTGGCATACCGGCTAGTTTTATTTTATTTACAGGAATTAACATGACAGCTCAAGTGATCACAGTTACATCTGGAAAAGGCGGCGTAGGAAAAACAACAGCCGTGGCAAACCTCGCTACTGCACTTGCCATGGATGGCAGGAAGGTTGTTTGCATTGACGGCGATATTGGTTTGCGTAATCTTGATGTCATCATGGGACTTGAGAATCGCATCGTTTACGATATTGTGGATGTGATCGAAGGACGCTGCAAACTAAAGCAAGCCATGATCCGCGACAAGCATTACCCCGATATGTATTTAATTCCCGCCGCGCAGACACGCGATAAGAACGCTGTTTCACCATCGGATATGATCCGCATCTGTAACGACCTTCGGCCTGATACTGATTTCGTGATCATTGATTCTCCTGCGGGCATTGAGCGCGGCTTTAGAAACTCCATCGCCGCCGCCGACCGCGTCTTGGTCGTCACCAACCCCGAAGTCAGCGCAGTGCGCGATGCAGATCGTGTAGTTGGAATCCTGGAAGCAGAAGAAAAGGGAACCCCATCCCTGATCCTTAATCGGTTGAATCCCACATTGGTTAGAAATAACGATATGCTCTCCGCCGAGGATGTGTTGGACCTGCTTGGCATTCATCTGATTGGAGTTGTGCCCGAAGACGAGTCTGTGATCATCGGCTCGAACCGCGGCGCGCCTGTTGTGACCGACCCCAAGAGTCGCGCAGGTCAAGCCTTCCGCAATATCGCAAAGCGGATTCAGGGAAACGAAGTTCCCTTTATGGAACTTGAGCAGCAAAATATTTTGTGGACAGCATTTCAACGGTTAACGGGGAGGAAGTAATGTTCAATTTCTTTAGAAAAAAACGAAGCGCCGAAAGCGCAAAAGAACGCTTGCAGCTTGTTCTGGTTCACGACCGTACCGACCTAACCCCCGCGCAATTGGAATCACTGAAAGATGAATTGATAACAGCTATTTCGCGCTATATTGAAATTGACCCCGAAGCCGTGCAGATCGGATTGGAACGCGACGGCAGGTCTCAACGTTTGGTGGCAGATATTCCTCTGCGGGGTGTGTCGCGTCATCGCGCAGGCTGATCTTTCTTACCTGGAGGCACGGATCAACCTGCATGGGTTGTATCCGTGTTTTTTAATATGATTCGTGGACTTTCCTGGCGTAATTTCGATTTTATTTTACTGGGAGCTGTGATATTTGCTTCCTCTTTTGGCACGGCAATGATCCGCTCTGCTGTGGCGGGGAATGTAGTATTGCAGCCGCTCGTGACACGCCAAATCTATTTTGCAATTTTGGGTGTGATTGTGATTTTCACAGTTGCCTCCATCGACTATCGCTACTGGCTGGCATTGTATCGTCCCATGTATATTGTTATTATGGGATTTCTCTTAACGCTGACCGGGCTGGGTCAGGTTGCTTTCGGCGCACAACGCTGGTTTCAAGTAGGTGTGCTGTTTTTGCAACCAACTGAATTTGCAAAGATCATTGCCATCATTGTTCTGGCACGTTATTTTGATGCTACCCAATATCAACCGCGTGACCTGCGCTGGGCATTAGGTTCCATATTTTGGGCATCTGGCATTGTGGTTATGATCCTGCTCCAGCCTAATTTGAGCAATGTGCTTGTTCTCTCTGTGATTCTTGGAGTCATGCTGTGGGTCAATGGTGTGCAGATCAAACATGTGCTTATTGTTGCAAGCGTGGGGGCGGTGTCTGTGGCGCTTCTGATCGTTGTTTCTGTTATAGGGATTCGCGTCCCATTTGTGCAGAAATATCAACAAGATCGTATTGTTAACTTTGTGGTGCCCGACCCGAATGATACCTATGGGAACAGGTATAACGTTCAACAAGCCTTGATCGCAATCGGAGCGGGCGGGGCGTTTGGTCAGGGGTATGGTCACGGCACACAGACCCAGCTTCGTTTCTTGAAGGTGCGCCATACTGATTTTATCTTCGCGGCAAGCGCCGAGGAATTCGGCGCAGTTGGCGGTGGACTGATCATTTTGACTCTTGCTATTATTGTTTGGCGTTGTGTTCGTGCGGCCCAAAAGTCCAGTGATGTTGCCGGTGCAATGATCGGTTTTGGCGTGGCAACATTGATATTTTTTCAGGCATTTGTTAATATTGGCATGAATCTAAATGTGCTGCCTGTTTCTGGTTTGCCGCTCCCGTTTATCAGTTACGGCGGCAGCGGACTTACCGCGCTTATGCTTGGCATTGGACTGGTCGAAAGTGTTGCCATGCGTCATAAACAAATGGACTTTTAGCAATTATCCTGTCATCGCGAGTGCGTTCTTGCTCTTGCCCGAAGCAATCTGTTTGAACAACCTAGAGATTGCTTCGCCGTCAAATTGCAAGAGCCGCGGCTCGCAATGACATAAATATTTAAGGAGTTTTCATCATGTCAATCAAACCTGCACGAACTCGTATCGCCCCCTCGCCAACGGGACATATGCATCTTGGTACCGCACGCACTGCGCTGTACGATTATCTGCTCGCAAAAAAAACTGGCGGACAGTTTATTTTGCGTATTGAAGATACCGATGTTTCCCGCACTGTGCCTGGCGCCGAACAGGAGATCATTGACGGTCTGCGCTGGCTGGGATTAAGCTACGATGAAGGTCCCGATGTAGGCGGACCGTACGGTCCCTACCGCCAAACTGACCGCCGCGAAATTTATCATACGCACATCAATACGCTGGTGAATGGCGGTCATGCCTACCCGTGTTTCTGCACCCCCGAAAGGTTGGAAAGCGTACGGCAGGAACAGCAAAAGCGCAAAGAGAATCCGCATTATGATGGAACTTGCCGTATGCTTGCGCCCGATGAAGCCGCGCGTCGCATTGCAACTGGCGAGAAGTACATCGTCCGCTTTAAGATGCCGCGCGAAGGCATAACGATTGCCCACGATCATTTACGCGGTGATATTAAAACCGAGAACAGCCAGCTCAATGATTATGTGCTGCTTAAAACAGACGGCTTGCCCACTTATCATCTCGCTGCAATTGTGGACGACCACGAGATGGGTATCACGCATATCGTGCGCGGTTCAGAATGGCTGGGAACATTTCCATTACATGTAAATATTGTGCGAGCTTTTGGCTGGGAGGAACCAATCTGGATCCATCTTTCGGTTTTCCTAAAACCAAGCGGCAAAGGTAAAATGAGCAAACGCGATGCCGTAGACGCGATCAAAGACGGACATTCGATTTTTGTTAAAGATTTACAGGAATTGGGATTCACGCCCGAAGGTGTTTTGAACTGGTCTGCGTTGATGGGCTGGGGCGTGGCTGAAGACGACGTGATGACCGTGGATCAAATGCTCGAACGCTTTACAATTGATTCTCTGACTCCTTCTCCCGCTGCGATTAATTTCCAGAAACTGGATCATTTCAACGCGACGCATATCCGCCTCTTTACTACCGACGACTTGGCAGCCCGCATCAAGCCTTATTTCACCCGTGAGGGATTGAACGTCAACGACGCGGTTCTGCTGAAAATTATTCCGCTCATCCGCGAGAGACTGGTTACGCTGGATGATTGTCTCGCGTTTGGAAGTTTCTTCTTCAAGGACGATGTGACCCCCGCGCCCGAAGATTTGGTCGCCAAAGGATTGGATGCCAAGCAGTCGGCGCAGATCGCTCAACGGGCGTACCAAATCCTCGCTGGGCAACCAACCATCAGCCACGAAAGTTGCGAGCCGCCTTTGCGGGCCTACGTCGAAGAAAGCGGACTGAATGCCAATCAAGTCTTTGGAATTTTGAGGGTCGCGACGACGGGGCAAAAAGTCAGCCCCCCGCTGTTTGAAAGTATGGAAATTATCGGCAGAGAGAAATGCCTGCAAAGAATTCAAAATGCAATTGAGATTTTGGAGAAGATGTAAAAACGAAGGTCACGCTTTTGGCGTGACCTTTTTGATTCATTTCATAAAATAATGCAGTGGTTGATTCTACTCTTTCCGATACTCAATCGCATACGCGGGGATATAAAGCCCTGAGACAGACACCATGACCTCGCGTAGTTTGAAATCGAGTTCGGCGGTGATGGCTTTTATTGCATCCTGCGTTACCAAAATTTCTCCCGCGGCGGCTACATCTTCGCCCAGTTTGCAGGCTCGGTTGACGGCGTCGCCGAAGCAATCTTCGTTGCCTACGATCAGGATTTTTCCATAATCAATGCCGCAGGCAATGTGGACATCGAAGTCGTCAGAGGTGAGTAGGTTCGAGGCGTTGAATGCAAGCTGCAGGGCGATGGCGGCGTGGACTGCGGAGAGTGTGTCGGGGAAAACGGCGAAGCAATTATCCGCTTCAAATTTGAGCAGATAGCCGCCATAGGTTTTTATGATCGGTTCGGATGTTAATTGCATTCGGCGCACCATGGATAGATAATGGATGATGCCGTATTTGCGTGTCAACAGCGAGAAGCCTGACATGTCTAAAACGAAGACGACCTGTTCTGTGCCGTACCTGTTCCACAATTCTGCTTCGATGTTGCGGCGTCCTGCTTCGCTGGTTTCCTTTGAGTACAACAGAAGTTTGTCTTGAAAGTTTTTATCTTGTTTTGTTTCCATGGGTTGCTTCCTTTATTGATATTATAGCAGTCACTTTCTGCGTGCAAAGCGATCAGCGTCCTGATTTTGGATTGTGCGGTAGAGAGTGAAGTAAACAAAAAGCCCCGCACATTCCATGCGAGGCTTCGTCTTCGGCTGTCAGAGTGAAAAACGAGTTCCTAATTCTTCAACCCCAATCTCATCATGGACCTGGCGTCATCACCGGGAACTTGGACAGATCCGTTCTGGGGTCTATCTTCAAATATGCCGTTTGTATCCAGCACGGGTTGTGGAAATACGGATTGCGAATGACATACCAGCCTGGCGTATTCCCAATGCCGATGATCTCCACATATTTCTTTGCATCAATATTGCTGATCAACGTGTATGTATCGGCGGGTCCCGTCCAACAGCCTGTAAACTCAGTTACCCGCGGGCGCTTGGGCGGCTCACTGCTGGTCGGCTCAGGCAGGGGCGTCTCTGTAAAACTGGGCGTGGGTGTAACGGTCGGCGGTAGAGGCGTAGCGGTATATGCGCCGACGGTCTGAGTCAGCATTACCATAGCCAATTCCGCGGCAATCGTGCCAACTGAATCTACTGGTGTAGGCGTGGCTTTGGGCGTGCAGGCAGCCCCAACAAAAGCGAGCGCAATGCAGATCAGCGTAGTGTGTACCATTTTTATATTCATCAAAAAGTTACTTGCCTTTCTTTTCCATCTTCGCCCAGGCATCCTTCAAATTGACCGTTAAATTGAAAACAAGCTGATTGGGCGTCGAATCCGAATCCACGCAGAAATAGCCGAGACGTTCAAACTGAAATCGCTCCCCAATAGATGCTGAAGCCAGAGACGGCTCCACATAACCCGTCGAGAGGGTCAGCGAATTGGGGTTGATACACGCTAGAAAACCCTCGTCGCCTTCCTCGGGGTCTTCCTTCGTAAAGAGACGGTCGTACAAGCGAATCTCCGCTGCCTTGGCGTGCTCCGCAGAAACCCAATGGATGGTAGATTTCACCTTGCGCCCATCGGCTGAGTCGCCTCCGCGGGTGGTGGGGTCATAGGTCGCGTGGACTTCGATCACTTCGCCCGCGTCATCTTTGACCACATGCGTGCATTTGATGAAATACGCGTAACGCAACCTCACTTCATTGCCGGGGAACAGACGATAATATTTCGGCGGCGGCGTCTCGCGGAAATCATCCTGCTCGATGTAGATCACCTTCGAGAACGAAACCTTGCGCGTCCCAGCAGACGGGTCTTCGGGATTGTTGACCGCGTCCATCTCTTCCGTTTCACCTTCGGGATAATTATCAATCACCACTTTCAAGGGCTTGACCACCGCCATACGGCGCAGGGATGTTTTATTCAAATCTTCGCGCACGCAAGCCTCAAGCAGCGAGACATCGCTGATGCTGTAATTCTTTGCCACGCCTACCTTGCGAATGAATTCGAGAACGGCTTCGGCGGTATATCCACGGCGACGCATAGCGCGTAGGGTTGGCATCCGCGGGTCGTCCCAGCCGTGGACAACTTTCTCTTCCACCAGTCGGCGCAGTTTGCGTTTACTCATCACGGTGTAGGTCATATTCAAACGCGCAAACTCGATCTGACGCGGCTTGAACACACCCAACTGTTCTGGGAACCACTCGTACAGCGGGCGGTGATTTTCGTACTCCAACGAACACAACGAATGAGTAATTCCTTCCATCGAGTCGTTCTGTCCGTGTGTCCAATCGTACATCGGATAAATTCTCCACTTCTCACCAGTGCGGTGATGCGGCTGATGCACAATGCGATACATGGCAGGATCACGCATGTTTATATTGGGATGCGCCATGTCGATCTTTGCGCGTAAAATCCGCGAGCCATCAGGGAACTCGCCATTTTTCATGCGCTCCAGCAAGTCCATGTTTTCTTCTACATCACGCTCGCGGAACGGAGAGTTTTTGCCAGGCGTGGTCAATGTGCCGCGGTTCGCGCTAAATTCTTCAGGCGTCTGGTCATCCACGTACGCCTTGCCCATCAACAC
Source organism: Candidatus Brevifilum fermentans (assembly GCA_945877125.1). Lineage (GTDB taxonomy): Bacteria > Chloroflexota > Anaerolineae > Anaerolineales > Villigracilaceae > Villigracilis. The sequence goes on from CAMCQT010000005.1 coordinate 25,045, forward strand.
CAGTTTCTTCGCCCACTCGTATAACTCGTCAAAATAATCTGAGGCGTAGGTCACCTTCACCCATTCAATGCCGAGCCAGCGCGCATCATCTTCAATGGCTTCCACAAACTCGGTCTCCTCCTTCGCTGGGTTGGTGTCGTCAAAGCGCAGAATCAACTCACCGTTATTTTCTTTCGCGATGAGATAATCGATCATGAACGCCTTCACATGTCCGATGTGCAAATAGCCGTTCGGCTCAGGAGGCAGACGCGTGCGAACATAGTTGAAGCGTCCGCTCTTCAAATCTTCCGCAACCGCCTCGCGGATAAAATCAGTGGGTTTATTATCTTCGTCGCTCATGGATGGATTGCCTTCAAAATGAATTTCAGGGAGATGTGGAACCGCCTCTTACGTAACGTTTAGTTGGGTACGCTAAAGAGGAAAATTCCCCACCCTGATGGTTGGTGTGTGAACTCTGTAATTATAACAAACCGCATCCATGATTTATAATTGAAATTAAATATGGAGGAACCCATGACCGAATCAAACAGCGAATCAAAAACCAACTTTGCAGGCACCTACTTCGACCGAGACTCGATCCTGCGCCTTGCCAGCCTTGCCGCTATCTTTGCCTGGATCGCGTTAATGTATTACGCAGGGCAGACTGCCATAGGACTGACCGTCTTCACTCTTCAACTTGTGCGCGGTCTAAACGTGCTTTCGGGTCCCACTGATTTCTTCCAGCAAATCCTTTGGACATTCCAACCCATCATCCCAGGTCTCTGGAATTTCATCGGATTGCAAGCCGTTGGCAAAATCCTGCTCATTTTTATGGATATGGAAGACAACTCCCGCCGTGCCGTACGTTCCGTCCGCGCTGATGCGGGAAAATAAACTTCCAAAAGTGGCAATCACTCCGAACAATTTTAAGCAGACTGGAAGGATGATTATCCCTTCAAACAGCTCGCTTTAACTATTTAAATACGATTGCCCTAGTTTTACCCTACCCAAATCTATCACTCTCTGATAATATAAATCTTGCACGCCGACTTACTGACTTCAAGCCCTCGGCCTTTTCCCCGGCGAGGGTTTTTGTGTGTCTTACTTTGAACGATAGACCACAGACAATGGACAGTTTTACAACGTCCATTGTCAACTGTTCATTGTCTGCCTATCCTTCCAACTGAATAAAGAGACCCCCTATGCTAATCGAAAGAACTGACCTCCGAAACATCGCCATTATTGCGCACGTTGACCACGGCAAGACCACCCTCGTAGATGGTCTGCTCGGTCAATCACATACCTTCAATGAACATCAGCATGTTGAAGAGCGCGTGATGGATTCCAATGACCTTGAACGCGAGCGTGGTATTACCATTCTCGCCAAGAACACCGCCATTTCCCTGATTGATCCTGTTACCAATAAACCGATCAAGATCAATATCGTGGATACTCCCGGCCATGCCGATTTTGGCGGCGAAGTGGAGCGCGTCATGAACATGGTGGATGGTGTTTTGCTTCTTGTGGATGCTGCTGAAGGTCCCATGCCTCAAACCCGTTTCGTGTTAAAGAAGGCGTTGGAGATGGGACACAAGGCCATCGTGGTCATCAACAAAGTTGATCGCAAAGATGCCGAACCCGCACGTGTGCTCAACGAAACCTTTGACTTGTTCATTGAGCTTGGCGCCAGCGAAGACCAGGCGGATTTCCCTGTCATCTATGCTCAAGCCACCGCTGGACGCGCCGGACTCACACCAGACCTCGGACCTGATCTGCAACCCATGTTTGATACCATCCTCAAACACATCCCCGCTCCCAAAGTGGATCCTGAAGCGCCCTTGCAGTTACTCGTCACCATGCTTGGTTATGACGATTATCGCGGTGTGACCGCCATTGGACGTGTCTTTGCCGGCACGATCAAGGCGGGTCAAAAAATGGCGCGTATGAAATTAGACGGAACAATCCTTCCTGAGAATGCACGTTATCTTTATACTTTCAAAGGACTGAACAAGGTTGAAATTGATGAAGTCAAAGCGGGCGATATTGTTTCACTGGCTGGGCTTGAAGGCATCGCCATCGGCGAGACCCTTGCCGACCCGATCGACCCCGTCGCTTTGCCGACAATCAAAGTGGAAGAACCAACTGTCCGCATGACGTTTGGCGTGAACACATCGCCATTTACTGGCAAGGAAGGAACGTGGGGTACTTCACGCAAATTGCGTGAGCGTTTGTATGACGAACTCCGTACCAATGTTTCCTTGCGTGTGGAAGATACCGAATCCGCTGAAAACTTTTTAGTCTCTGGGCGTGGCGAATTACATTTGGGTATTTTGATCGAAACCATGCGTCGCGAAGGCTATGAATTTCAGGTATCACGACCCGAAGTTATTTATCATAAAGCTGACGACGGTGCTTTGCTTGAACCGTTTGAAGAAGTGCATGTCGAGACCAGCAATGAAACTGTTGGCGTTGTCGTGGAAATGCTTGGAAGTAGACGCGGTAAAATGACCGAGATGCATGATGCAGGGCAGGGCATGACGCGCATTGTGTACATCGTCCCAACCCGCGGCTTGCTTGGATTCCGCTATCAGTTCCTCACATCCACGCGCGGCGAGGGTGTGATGCACACGATCTTTAATGGCTACGACGAATTGGCTGGAAATATCACTTCACGTACCAGAGGTTCGATTGTTGCCTGGGAAGCAGGCTCGACCACAGCGTACTCACTAAAAAGCGCAGAAGAGCGCGGAGTTTTATTCATCGGACCTGGCGTGCATGTTTATGAAGGCATGGTAGTCGGCGAAAATGCACGCGGACAGGACATCCCGATCAATGTCTGCAAGAAGAAACATCTTACTAATATGCGCGCATCAGGCGGCGATATGGAAATCCGCTTGACCCCGCCGCGTTCCATGAGTTTGGATGAAGCGATTGAATATCTTTCGGATGATGAGTTGCTCGAAATTACACCTTTGAACTATCGCATCCGCAAGCGTATTCTTGCAACCGATGAGCGCGGCAGACAAACGAACAAAGTGAAGGAGCAGTTGGGGGAGGAGTAATCTGTAATTCTTAAAGATAAAAAACTTCGCATCCATTATGGATGCGAAGTTTTTTTGTTAAAGCAGAAAACGAATTTTCTATGGGCAGGTTATGTTTGCAACCGGGCTGTTGGATTCGCCACTCTCGTTATAAGCCTGAATTTGATACCCTGCGCTTTGCCCTGAGAGCAGGTCAATCGTTTCTGCAAAATAAGTGGAGTTGGCAGGCAGTTCGGCTACCTTGTCACCATTTCGTAAAATTCGATAACCTTTTTCATTGTCTGCGTTATCGCTCCAGGAGAGGGTTATATCTGCCTGTCCAGTTCCGTAGCAGAAAAATGTCCAACCGGTTTTTTGGAATGAAGCCGCTTCGGGCGCGCCGCCTGCTGGTGTGGGCGGCGCTGTGACCGTTGGAACAGCCGCGAAACTGCCAACAGGCGTTGCGAATTCACCAGACAGCCAGCATTCTCCTTCGTTGGTAGAGACGACCCAATAATTTGGTGAGAAAAAACCAATGATCTTCACCGATTCAGCAGGTAATATCTGTGTGATTAATTCGTAATTTGTACCCGGTCCTTTACGGCAGTTGACCACTTCTCCCACGCTCGCCATAGGTTGAGAAAAAGTTGGTGTGCTTACAGTTTTGGTTGCCGTGCCAATTCCCAAATTACCTGAAGTTGGGCTGGCTAGTGGAGTTACCTCGTTGAGCGCAGCTTGCACGGTCATTGCGGCTGCTGTCGCAATCTGTGGGTCGGGCGCTCCTGAGATGGGCAAATTACAGGATGAAATTAATGCCCCCAGCGCAAGACATAGCCCCATAATTTTCTTCATGATGTTCCTCCGATCAACTTTCTAGACACTTCAATTCAAACAATAGACTTTGTCCGAAATAACAGATACCGCTATTCTTAGCCACAGATTGCGCCGATTCACGCAGATTTTTCTGCTTAAAAATTACTCTGTGAAATCTTTATAATCTATGGATTATTTCGGATCATGTTTAATATTTACGAAAGAAGAACAAAGGTGTTTGCGCCTTTCAGCCTGGATTGCTGTAGCGCATCCTCTGCTTTTTCTAGGACGCTTTCTCTGGTGATGGTTGGTCCGCCTGCGTGAGTAGTTGACCCAATGTGAAGTGAGAATGTAACAGAGCTTCCATCGGGGGCGTCGAATTTGCTTGTGAATACCGACAGTAATCTTTCACAAACTGCCTGTGCGCCATGTTTATCTGAATTGGGCAGCAGCAACATGAATGTGTTTCCTGCCTTTGATGGAATATCCACCGAGCGGAGATGTGCATTGAGGGCAGATGAAAAAATTCCAGGCGCTGCACTCAATGCTTCTGTACTCAATGCGTAGGGTATTATTTCGATTTGAATCAAGGACAACGGCGTTGGATATCGTTTGGAGCGCGCGATTTCATAATCCAATAAAATTTGGAATACATCACTGGTGTAAATATCCTCATTGAGCGGAACTATTTTTTTCATGTGTTTCTCCGATTTGATCGAGTTTTATGGCACGTAAATATTAAGGGGCATCGGTAATTAGTATGGACTGGATCAGCGCATCCAAATTTATCAATGAAGGAGTAAAAGCATTGGAGTCGGTGACGTTTAGCTTTTGCTTTACCAATTCAAAATGCTGGGTTGTATTCTCAAAATTTTCCCAGTTAAAAGGCACACCGTCAGCGGGCAAAGGCGTGTCGGGGTTTCCGTCTGGCGAAAGAAAGACTGCGTTGATCGGCAAAATAGCCGAGACATAATATACCCCGTCGTTTGTTATTCCTTGAAATGTATAAAACAGACTGTGGTTATTTACCGGGTAGGGAGCCTGTGCATATTGTGTCAAGAAACGAATTCCCGTTCCGCTTTGAAATGCCAGAGATTGTTCATTCGAGTGAAAGACCTGTCCGGCATTGAAGGTAGGCAGGAAGGGGAGATATTCTGGCATGGATTGGCTTGGAGTATTTATGATTGTTCTGAGTTTATCAACCGTATCTGCCACATCTTTATTCATTTGAATGTACTCATCAACAGGGTACACGTAGACTGCTGGTTCATGAAAAGTGTTCGCCAGAGCATAATTCTGGATTAAATATTTATTGTAGGTTGGGGCAATCTCCCACCACGGCATGTCTTCAGATGGGGGAACTGCATCAATTGTCTCGGCTTGCGCGCCATTGCCAATTCCTGTTGGAATCACAAATGAAACATTGTTAATTGCGATGGTGGTTCCGCTCGCTTCGTATGACGTTTGTGTGGCTGGCGCAGCCGCTGTCAGCGCCTGAAAAGTTGCGGCGACAATTGTTTCCACACCGGGCTGTGCCGGTGCGGCTGGGGCAATTAATCCGCAAGCCAGAGTTGCAAACAATATTCCGATCAATCCCAAAAATTTATTTTTCATATCTTTCCTCCGATGATATTTTTCAGGACTCCAATTCGTTCGATTTCCAACTCCACTACATCGCCGACTTTCAGCCAAGGATCTTGCGTCTTGGTCAATTCCAACGTCACGATAACTGGTCCTAAAGACGAAGCAAAGTCTTTCCCCTTGGCAGGACCCAAACCTAGTTTCATCTCAATCTGCTGAACGTCCCGTGCTGACCAGTCGTTGAAGATGATGTAACCAAAGATATGTTCATGTGCATTTTCAGGCTTGATATTAATGCCTGCCTTGCCAATGACCACGGCAACCTCAAGTTCAAAGTCTAATGCATTAGTGTAATGTGGATATGGAATTTCGTCACCTGACCCAAAAATACTATGCGGATTGGTGTAGTAAAAAACAGGGAACTTGTACCAAGCCTCTGGCACATCACGTCCGCGATTTTGGCTGGCGGTCTTTATGTGCTGTTCAAAAGCGTACGCATCGCGCAGGGACGTTGGCTGAAGCGGCGTGTGGAATTTCACCTCGTCTATTGCATAGGATTCTTTGGATGCGCGGCTTGCGGATTTTTGCGCCCCAGTTTCGATGACGGCTTGCATATCTGCGAAAGGCAACGGGTAGACTCTGCGATTTGAAACAAGAACAGGCTGAGGCGAGGTGTGAGGCGTGCTGATGGTAGCGAATATCATATGGGGCGGTAATAATTAGAATAAGCAAGTAACCGTTGCTGTGTGGCGAACCAATTCTTGATGAGAATGAGAAATAGAACGTTAAGAACTGAAAAGATGGGAAGCCCCACCGCATTCGTTATTATCTTATAATCTATTGCTGTTGAAATCTATTATTCTCCAATAGACGTTATCGGAATTAGGCAATTGACTTATAAAATAGCCTTGAAAATAGCGAATTTTCATACCAAAACCTTATTACCGATAACGTCTAATATATAATCTGATAAAATTAGTCTTATCCTTGAGACAATGCAGGTAAAAATGACGCAAAAACAAATCATTCTTAAAGTCGAAGGGCATGACCCAATTGCACAGCAGCTAATGAAGTATGGGCTTACTCCCATAAAATTTGGCATTTTGGTCCTGTTGTTGAATATCTTTGTGGATTCAATTTTGGGCGTGACATTTGGCGTTTTTTTATCGAATGGCGAAAACCCCGGCATTCTTCAGGATTTAACCGCGATGAGTTTTGACTTTTTCATAACACCTCTTATTTGCGGGGCTTACTTGTGGAGTGCTCTCGCATCAGATAAATTACTCAATGACATTCAAGAAAAAGGAATAATCAAATCGATAAAAAATGCAAATGACTCTATAAACGAAATCAATATACAATACCGACGATATCATTTTTTATTTCTGGCAATTTTGTTTAGTTCTATCTTTGCAACTGCGCAGGTCGCTGCGTATATGGGGTGGGTTCCCTGGAGAACCTTTAGCGGTTATTTATACATATATCCGCCTATGAGTTTTGCGAGAATGCCATTTTGGTTTTTTACATTTTACAGTATTGCATATAGCATTTTCAATATCAGTATTACATCATCGATTTTGGGGAGTATTTTTAAAAGACCAAACAATATCAATATAAATCTTTTGCACCCAGACAAATGTGGAGGCTTAAGCATAATGGGTAATTATGCCAGTAAAACTGGGTATGTCATTATACCTATTGGGTTGTTTGCTTCAGTTTCGGCAATTCTTGAAATCCAGCAAGGTAATTTTAGTACTGCGTATCCGATTCACTTATTTATTCTTGTATACATTTTATTAGCCCCAATTGTTTTTGCATTGCCAGTTTGGGAGGCGCACAAGGCAATGTCTACAAAAAAGTGTGCCGAATTATTAAAGATATCTGATCGATTCCAGAACAAATATGCAAAAATTTTAACATCTAGTACATTAATTTGGAAACAATCTGATTTGGAAGATACCCAAAAACTGCACCAATTTGTATCAGAAAAATATCCTAATTGGCCATTCAATCTTGGAAACTTACAAAGGTTTGTATTTACAATAATAAGCCCATTAATACCAATTGCAATATCAATCTTGACAGATGTCTTATTAAAAGCACTTATTTAGAATAGACTTTCCCAGTTGCCTGACCAATTTTCTCATTTCCTATAAGCCATCCGTTTCGCGCATTAAAATACATAACCAAATTATTTCCTCTGATACGTACGTCAGAGGCGTATACATGGCTTCTTTTCCATCCGACACTAGGTTTAATTATTGGGTCAGAGGTAAATAATTTCCATACGATTCCTTCGTCTGACACTAACATTCTAATGGCAGACCCACTATGCATTTCTTTATGATCCCAATAAATTCCGTTTTGAAAGCCAACATAGCCGTCATCAAATTTGATTACTTTTATTGAGCCTGCACCTAAATTTTGATATGGATCGTCTACTGAAGGTGTTATCAACGGAGCATCAAAAGAAATGTACGGGCCTAAAATATTATCACTTACCGCATAACCAATATATTTCGGTTCAGAGAATTTGCAGTCATTAAGATAAACCAGTCCGCCACTGTAGTAAAGCCTAAATGATCCTTTGTGCTGAATAATGCATGGATTGCTAATTGAACCAAGTTTTGTCCCTTCTTTGTGCCATGGAAGATATGGTTCCAAAATAGTTTTAGGATTAGACCAGTTTATCAAGTCTTTAGATGAAACCAATTCGATTCGAGAATGATATTGGGGGAAATAATTTATTAGCCTTTCGTATACTATATAATACATTTCTTCAAAGCGAAATACATATGGTCGTAATCCTGAACGAGAAACTATTTTTTTTATTCGCGACCATTCTATACCGTCATGTGATATGAAGTGAACAATACTAGATATGGCGCATCCCCAGAGTGGGACATGAGCAAATAAATGCCATGTACCATCATGAGTTTGCTCAGGAGGAAGAAAAGTAGGGTCAGCTATAACAGGTGAAGGGAAAGGGGGGTAGATTATTGGGTTATGTGAATATTCTTTCCATTTTGTCGGTAAATTATCAAATCTCATTATGTTTTGCACATCCTATTTAGAATGCGGCGATTATATCATTTAGGACTTACTTAGAAACCGTGATGAGAAATAATTCTATTTCATAAAATTTATATTTTGAGTTGTGTTTATGGTTTGGGATGTGCGGCAAAGAATTCCCATATCAATTGTGAGGCAGAAATGCTTTGAGTTGGCTGGTCTGCATCTGCCCGCCCGGCTTCACCGCCAGACTAGGTGTGACCTCCGCCGATGACTGAGTACAACTCCACAGATGTGGAAGCCGTGCATCCCGTCCAGGCTTCGTGCTGGATGTCATCAAAAGAATTCGTTTGCGGTTGAGATGTGCATTGATTAAACGAAGTCCAGAATCCAATGGAATCTTGCACCGAAGCGAAGTCTACATTCACCAGAGATTCTGGACCCAACCCGCCTTCGTAGGGAATGTGCTGGTCGCCTGTGCCGTGAAACTCAATGACCGAGATCGGCTGTGAAGGCGTGCAAGATGCCAGGTTGAGCGTCCCCGCCACAGGTGCGACAGCGGCGAAAACATCCGCAGTTTCACAAGCCAGCCTATGGGAAAGAATCCCGCCATTGGACATGCCTGCGGCGTAGATGCGCTTTGAGTCAATATTTGCCAGCGATTGCAGGTCAGTTACGATGGCTCGCACAAAGTCAACGTCATCCACGTTTTTCTGCTGTGCATATCCGCAGCAATCACCACCGTTCCATGTCAGAAGTTTGTCGTCACTCAGGCGGCTTGTCCCATTCGGATATGCCACGAGAAACCCGTTCTGGTCAGCTACTTTGTTAAACCCACTCATGCGGATTGCACTCTCCGCATTGCCTGTTCCGCCGTGAAAAACAAACACCAGTGCAACAGGTTCGCTCCAGTTGACAGAGGCGGGCACGTACAAAATATAACTCCGCTCGCGCCCACCATGTGTCAACGTGCGACCCATCTCACCCGTAGGCAGCGATGTCTCAGATGCGGGGGCAGGGGCGCTGGTTCGCGCACAAGCTAACACAGAAAGAAGAAGCACGCAGAGAATTGCAAATAATTTATGGGGCTTTGTCATTTTTACTCCTCAAGTTATGAAGGGATTGTATTTGGTTTTGGTTAGCCCTTTATTACGCAGAGGTAAATGACTTGTAAAAAATGATGCTCATTCCAGCATCATCATTTACGTTCACATCTTTTGTGTTACGACTGTTTCATCAAACTTTTTTTCATGAAATTTTCCCAAACGGGATATTCGGCAGGGTTCCATATTTTTCGTAAATCTCTGAGCGCGTTTTCTTCTGCCCAGCCAAGGCGATTGACTCGATACAGCATGATGAAACCCGTAGCACGAAAATTCGCCTGGCAATGGACAAGTATTTTTTGGTGTTTGTGTCTGTCCATGATATTCATGAACTCGGTCAGATTCTTCATTTCCGGGTTATCCCAATCCACCTGAATCTCATAGTAGGCGATGTCTTGCGCCTCGACCAAATCCTTCTCGTTGGGCATCCAGCCTTCTGATTTGGACGTTGCGAGGTTGATCACAACCTGCACACCGTTCTCAGCAATGGATGGAATCTGCTCGGCGGTGGGCATACCGCTGCTAAACAGCCTGTCACTTAATTTTAGAAAGTTGTAAATGTTTTCCATTATTTCACCTGTACTATTTTTCCATCGGTCATCTTTTGCAAGTCTGAGGTCTTCAATTCAAAAATGGCATTGGGTGTTCCCGCCGCCGCCCAGATGGTTGGATACGGCAGGAAATCTTCATCGAGATACGTTTCCATTTTTTCTGGATGACCGATGGGAGGCACGCCGCCGATGGCAAACCCTGTAACGGTTCGCACGAAATCGGCATCGGCGCGGCTAATGGATTCTCCCGCATACCCGCTGATGCGTTTCTCATCCACGCGATTTGCGCCGCTGGTTAAAACCAAGATCGGCTTACCGCTGGTCTTGCCGCGGAAAATAAGCGACTTGACGATCTGTCCCAGTTCACAGCCTGCGCGGTCTGCCGCCTCCTGCGCCGTGCGCGTGGATTCGGCGTGCTCGATCACGCTATATTCATAGCCAAGAGCGTTTAATAAATTTTGTATCTTTTGAGCAGATGGGGAAAGTTGGTTCATGCCACATATTATAATTGTTGCATGCCTACACAAGAAGAAATCTACAAAACCGAAGGGGACAAATACGAGGCGTTGATTGCCCGTGAAGACTATCAAGGAAATATCATGCGTGCATTGCATGAGATCACTTCTCTGGAAAACCGTGTTGTTTATGATCTTGGGGCGGGCACGGGGCGTTTGGCTTGCCTGCTCGCGCCGCATGTTTCATCTGTCCATGCTTTTGATATTTCTGAAGAAATGCTGCGCGTCTGTCGTGAGAAATTCGTCGCCAGCGGATCAACCAACTGGCAGGTGGATGTCGCCGATCACCGTCAATTGCCAGTGGAGGATACCTCCGCAGACCTTGTTGTCTCTGGCTGGAGCTTGAGCTATCTCGCAGTCTGGAATCCTGGATCAGCGCGGGAGGAATTGGAAAAATGGCTGGGCGAAATGAAACGCGTCTTACGACCGAACAGTTACATTGTCCTATTTGAATCGCTGGGCACGGGCAATGAGTCGCCGATTCAATTGGAGCATCTCAAGGATTTTTATCCGTGGCTTGACGAGGTTGGTTTCCAACACAACTGGATCCGCACAGATTACAAATTTGATTCTCTCGATGAAGCAGAGTTTCTATCCCGCTTTTTCTTTGGCGACGAGTTGGGCAACAAAGTGAAGGAAAATAAATGGGTGATTTTGCCTGAGTGTACGGGCGTGTGGTGGAGGGAAATGAAAGGATGAAATATGAAGGATGAAGGATGAAAAAAAGACTGCCCTGCTGGACGGTCTTTTTTTCATAAAAATCTATTCCTGTATCTTGAATTTATTTTTGGTTGCCATAATTATCCCGATCAAAATTAATAAAATACTTGTGCCTGCGAAGAACCATTTGATTGTGGATATTAAAGTGAGAATCCATGCGAGCGCTGTGGGTTGTGACGGAAATACGGAAAGCAGGATTACGATGACGATGTTTTCAAGCAGGTCAAAGAACCACGCGCCCAGCGGCATGATGTTGAATTTTCGCATGGGACTGGTTGACGCAAATCCGCGCTGGAAGAGCCATGAGATCAGCAAGCCAAAGAAAAATAAATATACAATGGGATAAATAATATCCACTGTCAGTTCCACGCCACGGTAGAACGGGCGACCATACTCACCGTATTCATTGATCATGCCAAAGATTTTCGTGGGGCTTGCAAAGAGCATCAAGTCAAGCGGCTGAACTCCGCCTTTGTCTCCTTGCATCATGGCTTGAACAAGTGGCAGGAGAAAACCTGAGAAAAAAGCATCGAGCAAAAACAGGATAAAAATAAGCCAGCCTTTATTCCATTGATAAAACCGTTTTGAAATATTTTTGAACATATTGCCTCCATAATAAAGTTTCCAAACTTAAGATTGATCTTTATTTGATCAGCGCCTCTCCGCCAAGCAGGGCATCTTCTACCCGTTGTTTATGTTGACCGTGCATCGGCAGGAAATCCATTTCTTGCAGAGAGTAATATCCGAAGTTTGTGGTTTCGTTGCTCAATCCCAGTTCGCCTTCGATGATTTCGGCTTCAAAACTTAGGACAATGAAGAAGGCTTTATTTCCATCGGGATAGATAACCAGTTGGTCAGGATTGCTGTACACACCGATCAAGCGGGTTGCACATACTTTCAAGCCAGTTTCCTCCCACACTTCGCGTTCACACGCCTGAGCCGCGCTCTCGCCTGATTCCATGCCGCCGCCGGGCAGGCACCAGCGTCCGTTATCTGCACGCTGGGTGAGTAATACTTTTTCGCGGTTTGTGTCAAAGATCGTAGCACTGCACCCTACGCGTAACTTGCCTTCTTTTCCGAGTTTGGGGCCAAATAATACTTGTGACATAAATAGATTCCTTTTTATTTTTTTTATTCCAAAAAATTGTTTACAGTATAATGCCGTTACCACTTTATATTTATAGGAGCAAAAATGAAAAACTCAAAAATAATTTCTCTTTCCGTGTTGCTGTTGGTGACCATGCTCGCTTGTTCCTCGGTTTCAAACTTTGTAGCAACTCCCACCTCTGCACCGTTACCTACGCCTACACTGTTGCCCACGCCTACACTATTGCCTACACCCACACCGAAACCTGTGCTTTTTGAGGACAGTGAATTTATTGATTCTTGTAATGTTGAGTCTACAACGGATGTTGAGCGTTTTGTGGAAAATAGTCAATTTAATATGCGTGTGTTGACTCCGTTGTATGTTGCGTGGACTGAATGCACGAAAACCGAATATGCAGATTTTGTCATGGAAGTTGATGCCGCGCAAGTTAGCGGTCCCAATAATAATACGTACGGCATAATTTTCCGCTATGGGCTTGAGGCAGATGAGTTTTATGCTTTTCTGATCAGCGGCGATGGGTTTTACGTTTTTACTGTCGATGGTGCGAAGCGCGAGGAACCTGAGTTTCTCGTTGATTGGACGGAGTCGTCTGCGATTAATCAAGGCGCACAGACCAATCGTCTCAAAGTTGTTGCGGTTGGCGGAAACATGAAATATTACGTTAATGACCAACTTTTGGGTGAAGTACAGGATGTCCGCTTTACTACTGGCACAGTTGGCTTTTTTGCCGGCACATTGGAAGAAGGCAACGTGCAAGTTTCTTTTGACAATCTTAAGATTTCACAGCCGTAATTGACAGCGGCTAAAAATAAAACGAGGGCGCGTATGCGCCCTCGTTTTATTTAATAAATGTGCCGTTGCGTAGGTCTGCCAGCGTTTGTTGAATTTCTTCAACGGTGTTCATGACGAATGGTCCATAGGGGACGATGGGTTCCTTGAACGGTGCGCCTGCGATCAACATGAAGCGCACGCCCGTTTCGCTTTTAACTTCGAGTTGATTTCCATCGTCGTTGAAGACTACCATGCCGACAGATTCTACAACCTCGCCAGAGAACTCGCCTGTGCCTTCAAAGACGTAGGCTAGGACGGTGTGTCCGCTTGGGATTGGATAAATGAATCTCGAAGCAGGTGCCAGCTTCACGTCCATGTAAAGCGGCGAGGCGGCGATCTCTGTCACGGGGCCGTGAATCCCATCCAATTCTCCGGCTACGAGTCGAATTGTGACACCGTCTTTTTTGATAACGGGGATGGTAGATGATTTCACTTCCTGATAACGAGGCTGGCTCATTTTTTCGGCGGCGGGTAAATTGACCCAAAGCTGAAAGCCGTAAATATTTCCGCTTTCGCCGCGACGGGGCATTTCTTCGTGCAGGATGCCGCGTCCGCTGGTCATCCATTGCACGTCGCCGGGACCGATGATTCCGGCATTGCCGAGGCTGTCACGGTGACTGACGGAGCCATCCAAAATATAGGTGACGGTTTCGATGCCGCGATGCGGATGTGTGGGGAAGCCGCGCAGGGGACCTTCGAGCGGGTTGTTGAATGCAAAATGATCGAAGAGCAGAAATGGGTCGTGTTCGTTGCTGGCACGCGGAGAGACGGAGCGGCGTAATAAAACGCCCGCGCCTTCCAGTGCAAGTTGAGGTTCGATGATTTGGGATACAGTTCTAAAGTTTGTCATGTGCTTATTGATGAGGCGGGGGGCGCTGTTATTACCAAAAAACTTTTTTTTGGCAGACTGTAACTTTTTGGCGTTTCAAGTATCTAATTTTATTGGAGTTATAAAATTTTGGAAATTATTCAATAGGAGTAATCATGCCGATTTATGAATTTGTATGTACCGAGTGTAATAAATCTTTTGAAGACCTTGTGTTCAGCTTTAGTAAAATTGATGAGGTGGTTTGCCCTGCCTGTGGCAGCAGCCAGGTGAAGAAAAAGATGTCCACTTTTTCTTCCAAATCAGCGGCAGGCGCAAGTTCGTTTTCGTTGGGACCAAGCTCCGCTTCTTCGTGCGGCACTGGCAGTGTTTGAGGGGGGTAAATCCCGATCGGCCGTGAGCTGATCTTCCTGATAAAAACCGCTCTCTATCTGTAGATAAATGTAAAACTAACAAAAACGCAAGGCTGTCCGGTACTTTAATCCTACTCTTGGATTTGGTTTCCCGAAATTATTATGATAACCTGTAAATGGTTGATGTGTCATTTATATATTATGAAAACTTAGCAGCATCTTCATAGCATCTCTGTCGAAGAATGGAGACACAAAACCAAGGAATCAAAGTAGTCTTTTACTATGATTACCAGGTTGCCGAATACATCACAGCAAAACTGCCTGGCTTACTAGGCAGTTTTTTGTTGTTCAATAATAAGGAGAGCGTAATGAATAAGAAAATTTACCAATTAGTGAGTGCCTTTGTGGTATTTATTCTGGTATTTGGGAACTCTATTAGCGCGGACGCCGCTTCCACAGATGGTGCGCTGAGGCTGCAAAGTCAGGTTGTTGCAATTCCAGCTTTTCCCGGGGCGGAAGGATTTGGGGCGAATACAATTGGCGGGCGGGGCGGAACTGTGTACGAGGTGACCAATACCAACGACGCTGGTGCGGGAAGTTTGAGAAGTTGTGTTGAAGCAACTGGTCCCAGAATTTGTATATTTAAAGTTGGAGGACTGATAAGCCTCAATTCTCCTTTGACGATCAGAAATCCGTTTATCACCATTGCAGGTCAGACGGCCCCCGGTGGTGGAATTACCATTAAATTAGGAACGGCAACTGAGGCATTCTCCACTCAAACTCACGATGTTATTATCCGCTACATCACCATTAGACCCGGACCGGGCGGAGAAAATCATACCAACCAAATCGCAAAAAACGGCAGCGAGCTATACAATATCATCATTGACCATAACTCCATGAGTTGGGGTGTTGATTCGAATATTGAAACCTGGTATAGAGTGCGGGATGCCACAATTCAGTGGTCACTAATTTCTGAGGCGTTGGATAATAGTACGCACTCAAAAGGCGCCCACAGCAAAGGGATTATGATCGGCGGCTATAAAGGCAGTGAATCTGGCGGCAAAGGCTCAGAAAATATATCCATCCTTAATGACCTTATGGCTCATAATGCGGATAGAAATCCTCTTATGCAATTATGCGGCATTGCACAGGTGATTAATAATGTTACCTACAACCCAATGTATAGTTTCTCACATCAGCAGCTTAACTGCCCTTTGGGTGAAAGCTATGTGAACTGGATCAACAATTATCATAAAAAAGGACCATCCAGCACATCCAGCGATGACCTGAAAATTATCCCCGCAGATAGCGGAGCATGGTCATCTGGGAAAGTTTATGTAAAGGGAAATATCGGGCCGAGCAGGTCAAATGATACTTTGCCAGAAGCCAATTGGGTTGAGATGAAGTCCGGCGCTCCGGCTGGTGTGATTGTCACTTCTCCGGCGCCTGCTCCCGCAGTATATTCAACCAGCGCCATCGAAGCATATAACAGCCTCATTGCAGATGGCGGCGCTGGAAATAGCCGAGCCATTGGCTGCGACGGGAATTGGTACAACCGCAGAGATTCAATTGATACGAGAATTATCAACGAAGTGAAAGCCGGTACGGGCAAGATCATCGATAACCCATCTCAGGTTGGCGGTTGGATCGTGCCCGACGCTGGTACTCCCTGCACAGATAGCGATCACGATGGGATGCCCGACACCTGGGAACAGTCGTCGGGTCTCAATCCAAATACTCCAGACGGCTCAGGTGATAAAGACGGGGATGGGTACACAAATGTTGAAGAATATTTCAATGGGACAACTTCCCAAAATACAACGCCACCGACAACGATCTCTGTTAAAACAGCGGTGACTACTCATATTTCGGGGCCGGCTGCCAGTGTGGATTTCATCGTCACGTTCTCCAAAGATGTAACGGGAGTGGATGTTGCTGATTTTAGCTTGACGACAAACGGCGTATCTGGCGCAGCTGTGAGTGGAGTCAGCGGCGCGGGCAGTGTCTACACTGTCAGCGTTAGCACTGGCACAGGCGATGGTACTCTGCGGCTGGATGTGTCTGCCGGCGCAACTGTCACCGACTTAACAGGAAATCCTTTAGCCGGACTGCCGTATGCGAGCGGCGAAAGTTACACAATTGACAAAACTGCGCCCGCGTTAATTTCAAGCGTGCGCGTCAATGCCAACCCCACCGTCACTGCCAGTGTAGACTTCACTGTCAGTTTTTCTGAACCAGTCGCGGGTGTGGATGTCGGCGATTTCACACTATTCAAGACTGGCTTGATCGCTGGTGAATCGATCATGAGCGTAAATGGCGGGCCGAACATCTACACGGTCAGCGTCAACACGGGCACAGAGAGCGGCGACTTGCGGCTGGATGTGTCTGCTGGCGCAACCGTCACCGACTTGGCTGGAAATCCTTTAGCCGGACTGCCGTACACGAGCGGTGAAAGTTACACAATTGACAAAACTGCGCCCGTGTTAATTTCAAGCGTACGAGCCAATGCCAACCCCGCTGTCACTACCATCGTAGACTTCACTGTCAGTTTTTCTGAGCCAGTCGCAGGTGTGGATGTTGGCGATTTTACACTATTCAAAACTGGCATGATCGCCGGTGAATCGATCATGAGCGTAAATGGCGGGCCGAACATCTACACGGTCAGCGTCAACACGGGCACAGAGAGCGGCGACCTGCGGTTGGATTTGCCCGCCAGCGCAACCGTCACCGACTTGGCTGGAAATCTATTGGCTGGACTGCCATACGCGAGCGGCGAAAGTTACACAATTGACAGAACCATGCCCGTGGTGATTTCAAGCGCGCGCGTCAATGTTGCCCCGACCAGCGCCGCCAGCGTGGACTTCACTGTCAGTTTTTCTGAACCCGTTACGGGTGTGGATGTTGGCGACTTCGCATTATCCAAAACTGGCGCGATCACCGGTGAATTGGTCACAGGTGTCAATGGCGGAGCATCTGTCTATACGGTCAGTGTCAACACGGGCGTTGGAGATGGTACTTTGCGCCTGGACCTGGTTGATAACGATAGCATCGTAGATGTCACCCCCACTCCGCTGGGCGGTGCAGGTTTGGGAAATGGAAACTTTACTGTAGGCGAGACTTATACAATTGATAAAAACGCGCCGCTGGTGGTGAGCAGTCTGCGCAGTGATTCGAACCCATCCACTGCGGAAAGCATCCATTTTGCTGTGACCTTCACCGAGGCTGTCAGCGGCGTGGATGCCAGCGACTTTACGCTGACCACAACGGATGGGCTTTCAGGCGCATCCATCACGGGGCTGAGTGGGTCTGCCAATACCTACTCCATTGCCGTCGCAACGGGCAGCAATAATGGTACGCTCCGCCTTGACCTAATTGATAATGACAGCATTGTAGATTCTGTGAATCAGCCGCTTGGCGGGCTGGGTGCAGGCAACGGTAACTTTATAGTAGGCGATATTTATACGATCAACAAAACCCCCATTAACACAGTAAAAATTGTGAGCGAGACATTCAGATCCAACGGTACAAATGACGGCTGGGTACTCGAATCAAGTGAAGATAGTAATACGGGCGGGTCGAAGAATTCCAAAGCTGATACCATTAACCTCGGTGATGATGCCAAAGATCGTCAGTATCGCGCCATTTTGCATTTCCCTACAAATTACCTGCCTGATAAAGCGGTGGTGACCCAGGTCATTCTCACATTCAAAAGCAAGGGTGTCGTAGGAACTGATCCGTTCACCACCCATCAAAATATCTCAGTTGATATTCGCAAAGGTGTGTTCAATAACTCCAGGTTCTTTAATTTTGGGTCTTTGCAAATACAGAGTTTTCAAACTCCCGCAGATGTGGTCTCGGCGGCTACGATACAGAACAACCCAGTAGACGGCTGGTATTGGGCTATGTTGGACAGCAAGGCTCTTGCGTATATTAATCTTACCGGCGCAACACAAATTCGGCTTGGTTTCCAACTTGATGATAATGACGATATGAGCGACGATTACATAAAGTTTTATAGTGGCAATTACGGATCGCAAAAATATCGGCCGCAGTTACAGATTCAGTATTATGTGCCGAAATAAATAGTGTGCTGAAAATTTACGACAATCACACTTCGTGACAAAAAATAAAGCACGTCCAAAAAATTGGGCGTGCTTTATTTTTTGTCCACCTTGTTGGGTTCGTTGTGGATGTGCGAGGTGTTGATTTTTTTTACCGAATTGTCCCAAGCAGACGCGGATACCAATACCATAAAATATCAGCCACAGGTTTGCTGTGAATGGATGTGGATTTGTCCTGCAACGCGGCCGGCGGATAATATCCTCGGCTGACAAAGCCGGTGATCCACTGGCGGGTGTTGACGGCGGTCAGGATTGCTTCGTAAATATCCGCCTGGGTTTGCAAGCTTAAACTGACGGAACTGAAATCGGCATTGGGTCGGCTGAGCGCGCTCCAATCTATGCAGGCGCCTTTGCCGTCTGGGATGCATTCTCCAGCCGCGCCAGCCGCAGATGGGTACGCAACGGCAAGGACAAGTGGTTTGTTTAACAGCGAGGCAAGCGATGAAACTTCATTGTCCAATAGGCGCCCGGCTTCATTTGCGTAATCTACTTTTGTTGCACTTGGGTTTGTAGAAAGCGAAGCCGACCAGAGCAGGTAAATCCCGTCTACATCTTGCAGGAAGTTTAGCGGAGTTTCAAGTGTGGACTTGGTGTAGGGCAGCGCCCACAAAATTTGTCCCTTGAAATGTTGACGTACATCCGTGAGGATTGATTTCCATTGTGTCTCGCTGTCAGCCGGAACGTTGGATGGGTTGCCGTCCGACAGTTTTCCGCCGGGCAGGGCTGGAGCTACCCAATCACCGCCGAGGATGAGGGTCTGCGCGCCGGTTTGGGCTGCCAGGTCTGCATAGTTGACGGCGAATGCGCGGTAGCGTGTGAACCACGCCTGCCACCACTGTGCATCTCGTGGCGCACCCAGCCAAAAGCTTGCGCTGGGCGCGGTTGAAGATCCATCAGATAAAGCGGGGAAGTTCGGCGTCGGAAAGATCGCGACGTTAAGTCCCAATGCGCGGGCTTGTGAAATCATGATCGCTGAATCAATCCACAGCGGGTCCTGTCCGGGGATGGGAGCGAAGCCGAGGGGCGAAACTTTGGTGTAGGTCCAACTTGGGGTGAGGACGACGATATTGGCGCCCAGTGCCTGTGTGTTGGCAAAGGCTTGCGGTGCATAATACGACCAGTTGGGGCGGTACGTGGGTTGGAATTCGACACCGGCGATGAATCCGCTGGCGCGCGGGGTGATGCTTGCGCCAACCAATGTGACCGGCTCTGGATTCTCGAACCACTTCCAGGCGCTGATCGTATCTTGAATATCCTGACTGGTTAGGCTGGTCATAGCCTGCCGACCTGCGGGCGCGGCGCCGACGGTTTGAACATCGTCCGCGCTTCCGCATTGCCCGTTGCGGCAATAGCGATATGAAAAAGAGCCGAGGATATTGAGCGGGCCGTAAAGTTTGTATGCCCACTTATTATTGCCAAGCGGCCACATGGGAACGGGTTCCATCCAGCCAAATGTGTTGAATTGCATGTAGATAATGTCGCCGGGCGGTGTGACCGACGGAACGGTCACTTCAAAAAGAATGGGCGCATCACCGGCAGACCAGGACATAACCGAGTCTTGAAGTACGATTTCCTGGGCGGGCACGATCAGCTCGCGCAAGTTCCATTGACCATCTTCCTTGTGCTCGGCATTCCAAAAGCCATCGCCCAGTGTGTATTTATATTGAATGTGCGCACCGGCAGGCAGGGCCAGCGTGGTCGCGTAGCGTCCGTCTGCTTGCAGGCTCATAATGGGCATACGGTCTGTGTTGGTGCTGACTCCGCCTTGCAGGTCTGCGAACGTGTTGCCGAGCTGTAAAATATTCCCCGCAATACGCACAGGCACACCTGGCACAGTGGTATCTGGCACTGAAACGGTAAACGTCACATTTACCAGCGGCAGGGATTTTACGCGCAGATCAACCTCTGTGGTGTGACCATCCGCAACAGCCGCGCCCTGTTGAAATGTTTGATACATGCCATCCATGCTATAGACCAGCAGGTTTTGTACGCCGGTGGGCAAGCCAACAAGCTCAAACCGTCCGCTGGAATCGGTGATGGATTGCATACCGCCCGCGGTGACCAGCATGTTCGGCAATGACGAACCGGTGTCTACATTAAATATCTGTCCCTGAATTGTGCCGGTTTGGCGCGCGTAAGATTTATCTCCCCAGTCAGCAACGATATCCTGTACTTCAGCCGGACCCGCAACAAAATACATGCGGTAGCGAATCGCCGTGCCTAGATTGGTGTCTTCTAAAACCTGTGTCGCGCCGCGCCGCACATAGCGATATTTAACAATCGAATTATAGGGCAGGGGCAGCGTCGCTGTGTAGGTCAGCGAGTCGCGCGCACTCATTGGGTATTGCGTAGCATTCAGCGAAAGTCCCGTCACCTCATCCATGACGGCAATTGACATGGATTCATTTGCCAGAAGCGGCTCGGGCAAAACCACCACGAAGGTGGTCTGTGCCATTGTCTGCGGCGTTGGCGAAGGGACAATACCAACCGGAGTCTGTGTGGATGTGCCGGAACTGATTGGGGTTTCAAATAATGAAAGAGTGCATGCCTGCCCAACCAGGACAAGCACAATCGTCGCAGCGATAATTCGGCGGATCAATATTGACTGCATGTTCATTCTCTCTCCTCGGATGAAACAAACGCTTCTTTTCGCCGCTCTAACCTGTTTCTGCTTCGTCGGCTTTTCTCTGCTCCTCGGCTTGATTCCGCTTTCGCCCGGCAGAGGCGATATGGCTTAAACCGATACTGATAAAGTATAGCAAGATCATGGGCGCCATGACCAATCCCTGGTTGACCGGGTCAATAGTCGGCGTGATGATCGCGGCCACAATTGCAATGATCACAATCGCCAGCCGCCATTGTTGGGCAAGTATCTCTGGTTGGACGAATCCGATGGCAGATAATACATAGATCACCAGCGGAAATTCAAACGATACGCCTATCCAAAACATTAATCCGATCACAAAGGAAAAATAAGATTGCGGACGCAACTCTGTATTAATGCCCATAAAGTTATTCAGGAAGGGCAGGGCAGTGGGCAGCATCAGGAAAAATGTAAAAGCCGCGCCGCCAATGAAGAAGATGGACGCCAGCGGAATTCCAAAAAGTCCCATTTTGCGCTCACGGGGTCTCAACCCTGGCGCGGCAAACCACCAGAGTTCAAATGCAATATACGGGATGGACAACGCAATACCAGAGAATAACGCCACTTTCATAAACACGCTGATAGATTCGGTTACTTCAATGGCTTTCAGTTTGTCTAATCCGCCGACGGGTTGCGCCAGATAATTGACAACATTTTGTGTAAAAAGAAAAGAGACCCCGACCATCAACATTAACGCCAGCACCGCGCGTAACAGGTGCATGCGGAGCGCCTCTACCTGGTCCCACATCATCTGGCGCGTGTCCTGGTTGGTGGTCAGGTCAACAAAAACTTCTGTTAATGGGTGTTCATCGGGTTCGGTGTTCAGGAATTTGTTGAATTGAGATAACTTCCGAAAAGGGAATGCGATGATATTGTAGATCAGGCGGAATGGGGATGTGATAACGCGCCAGATACGATCAAAGAATTCTGGAGATCGTCTATAGATTGCCCGAAATGGGCTGGCGATAAGGTTGAAGATAAAACGAAATGGAGAGGCAAATACCCGCCATAGCCCCATAAGAAATTTATGCATTCGTATCTGGGTCGCTTTCGTTTTCTTTTGTTTCTGCTGAAACAGAGGGTTCAATTTTGTTTTCAGGTGTTGTCGCCGCAGGTGTGGGGATGATGGGACCTACCGGCTGGGAGCGCAGGGGAGTGCCTGGGGTGTATGACCTGCTGCCAGTTAAGTTGGTTGCGTTGTTCAAGTTATTTCCTATCTGATTCATTTCATTATTTGCATCCCGCATGAGGCGGTTGGGTAATGTCCGCAACTCGCGCGAAGTCTGTTGAAATATCTTCCAACCGTCAGAGGTCACAATATCGCGCAGCCATTTGCCAAGGGTTTTGCCCGCTTTTTGCATATCTTTCGGCCCCAGGATGATCAATGCAATGATGACGATGAAAATAAGTTCAGAAGGTCCAACGCCGAGAATTTCCATTTTTAAGATTCCAATTTAGCTTCGTGTTCAATTCTATTTTTTATGATCTGATTGATCTCATGCTCATGATCGACCAGTGTGCCAAGTACGCCATTAATAAAACGCGGCGCAGAGTCTGAGCCGTATTGTTTTGCCAGTTCCACTGCTTCGTTGATGGCAACTTTGACAGGGGTTTCGCGGTAGACTGCGAATTCCCAGAAGGCGATGCGCAAAATATTTCGGTCAATGGCTGCGATCTGATCCAGCGGCCAGTCTGGCGCATATTTTGCAATCAATTGGTCAAGGTCTTGTGTGAGGGGCAGCACGCCGAAGATGATCTGTCTTGCGAATTCTGCGAGTTCATCGGAAAGCGGAATCTCTTCGAGGCGTTTGGTTAATACTTCGCCTGGAAGATGATTATTTGCGATATCGGTTTCGTAAAGTACTTGCAGAGCGAGGGCGCGTGCTCTGGTTCGGGGTTTCATGCTTTCAAGCCTCACTATCCTCGTAATCAATATCTTCAATATGAATGTTTACGTAGCCAACATCCATGCCGACCATTTCTTGAATGGCGCGCGCGACATTCTGCTGAACGTTGCGGCTTACTTCGCGGATGTTTACATCCTGCTGGAGGACGAGATGCAAGTCTGCGTAGACTGTGTTCTCTTCCGTTTCAATGCGGACTCCGTCGCCTGCTCCTCGTTTAAAGAGACGATTTACGCCCCCAGAGACGGGAGCGAGCCTGCTGACGCCCGGCACGCTCAAGGCGGAAAGACGCGCAATGGTTGTGAGTACGTCAGGCGATACAGTGGTTTTGCCTTGTGTGTTTTCCATTTTTACTCCTTTTACATCATAGCCATGCCGCCATCCACGCCGAGGACTTGACCGGTGATATATGCGGCTTCGTCTGAGGCGAGAAATGCGGCAGCGTAGGCAATTTCTTCAGGTTTTCCTTTGCGCGCCAGTGGAACCATTTTGAGCGCGGCTTCCAATGTTTCGGGTGTCATGCCGTCTAGAATTTCGGTGTCTACAAATCCCGGAGCAATGGCGTTGACCGTGATGTTGCGTGCGGCAACTTCGCGTGCGAGGGCTTTGGTGAAACCGATCTGCCCCGCTTTGGATGCGGAGTAATTCGTTTGTCCGGCGTTACCCATTTGACCTGCGACCGAAGCCATGTTGATAATTCGTCCCACGCGCTTACGCATCATGTGCTTGACGGCGGCCTTCGAGCAGTTGAAAGCACTCTTTAGGTTGGTGTTGATGACTGCGTCCCAATCTGCTTCGGGCATCATCATAATTAATTGGTCGCGGGTGATGCCTGCGTTGTTGACGAGGATGCTCAGGTCGCCGAATGTTTCCACGGCAAACTTGACGAGGGACTCAGCCTGTTTGAAATCAGAAACATCTGCCTGGTATGCGGCAGCTTTTCCGCCTGCGGCTTGAATCTGTTTGACCACTTCTTCAGCGGCTTCGGGGGACTTGTTGTAGTTGACAACAACCGCCGCGCCGCGTGCGGCGAATTCGAGGGCAATGGCGCGGCCAATTCCGCGTGAGCCGCCGGTGATGAGCGCTACTTTATTCTCTAAAGATAAGGGTGACATGACATGACTCCTGTAATGAAATTATACATCATGTGGAATAAACCACTATTGCCTCTTTGGAAACGAACTGTCGCGTATCCCAAATGCCAGCCAGACGCCGCCGCCCAATGCAAGGATGGCAGCCCACAGGAAGGCGTCTTCCCAGAAGCGGATGGGGAAAAGGCGGATGAGGGTGTCTGAATAATAGAAAAGCCAGGAATCGCCTTTGAAAAATATCGAGTGAAAAAAGATGAAGAATTGCTCGAACACGCCTGGATTTATGGTGATACCGATGCCTGCAATAAGCCCAAGCGCAGTGGCCAGCCCGATCATCCACATGCCGCCGCGGCGTACTCCGTTCATGTAGTCTGGCAGCCATTGTCCGCGAGTGGCGAGGATGGCAAGCGCGGAGAGGATGATGAGCGAGATGGTCCAAACGCCCAATGCGCCAAGCACCACATTTTTGACATCAGCCATATGACTGAGTTCGCGTTCGTTGTAAAGCGGAGTTCCGTCCTCAAATTTCAAATCACCGAGGTAGGAAATATCCGCGCCGTTGGTGAGATACTCGACGGCGTAGGGCGCCCATTGTAAACGTTCCTGCTGGGTCATGCCGTATTCATCCACGGGGAAGTAGGGCATTCGGTATTCAACGTTGAAGTAGATGGGACTGAGCAGAATCCGCAGGGCGGTGCCGATGAGGGCGAGGGGAACAAGAAGGGAGATGTGGTAGGAGAGGATGGTGGGGAGGGTTTGTTTCATGGTTTCTCTTTTAATTTTTTTGATGTTACATAAAAATAACTCCGAAGGAGTGGAATGATTATAGTTTGTGAAAAATGAATGCAACAACCCCGAAGGGGTGTCATATTTTTTGAGCGGATCATGCCATCCCTTCGGGATTTGGTCGTTCCCATTTAATTTTCTATAATCCTATCATCCCTTCGGGATTACAAACTGAGCAGGGTGAATAATTATTGCAAAAATTCCAGTCCGCCTTGCAGGACGAAACTGACGACCATGTCGTTGACGATCCACTCGATGGGGGCGAGGTCATCGGTGAAGACTGTGGTGGTAGTGTAGCCGTCTTTGAAATTGGCGTAAGTAGATGCCATGGCGGCGACCAGCAAAGGATGAACGCTTGGGTCTGTGGAAAACGCAACCAGATTGGCTGTGAAGTTTTCGCGGGTGGTCGGCTGTTTGGTGGCGAAGATCATGGTGTTGAGCGTGCCGGGAATATCCATGATGTGGATGGATGCAAATTCAGTTGCTATTGTGGTGGCGAGTCCGTCGATTAGGCGCCGGTCGCCGGGGACTGATCCCACGTTGATGGTTAGAACCCCGTCCTCGGCTAGGTGCGAAGCGACAATCCCAAAAAATTCCTGTGTGGTCATGTGCGGCGGAATGTAGGGCGGGCGGTAGGCATCGACGGCGATGATGTCATATTTATACGGGCTGCGCTCAAGGTTCAGCCGCCCGTCGCCGATGTGGACTGTGAGGTTGGGCAGGTTCAAGCCAAAATATTTTTCGCCGACCTCGACAATTTTTTCGTCGAGTTCAAAACCGTCAATCGGAATATTGCCGTAGACCGCGCTTGCTTGGCGTGCGGCGGTGCCTGCGGCGAGTCCGACAATTGCCATCCGTTTTATATCCTGTGGTTTGCGGTCTGCGTAAAAATAAGGGCCGACCAAAAATTGCTCCCAGGGCCCGCCGTAGTTCAAGGTGTCGGGATGGTAAATGGAATGGACGCCCTGCCCATCATTCAGTTTCAGGAGCGTGTAGCCACTTTGTTCCTGCACCTGAATATAGTTGTACGCAGACTCGGCTTCGTAGACCTGTCCGGCGCTGTTCTTAAGCGATTGCCCCGCCGAAAGCGCGGCGACAATTGCCAGCACGACGGGCATCCAGATCAACTTGAGCATCTCGCGCCGGCTTGCAAATTTTGCGAGTCCGATCAAGGCGACAAATAGTAAAAAGAAACCGAAGACAAAAAAAGTAAGTTTTGTGCCGATGGTGGGGATGGTGACAAGGGTAGGCAGGAACGTGCCGATAAACGAGCCGAGGGTGGAAATGGCATAAATCTGCCCCGAGATTTGCCCCGACTTTGAAGTATCGTCGACCGAGAGGCGGATGGCGAAAGGGGAGATGGCGCCCAGCAAGGTGATGGGCACGCTGAACAGAATCAGCACGGCGATGAATGAGCCGGCCATAATGCCGACGCTCAACGCCTCAAACGCGGTCGCCGCCGACCTGAGGACTGGTCCAGCGATATAGGGCACGAGCCCAATCGTGAACGCGCCCCAGGCCAGGATGCGGTACATTGCGCCCGGTGTTGGGTTGTTGTCTGCCCATTTGCCGCCGAGGAAATATCCCAGCGTGAGGTAGATCAGGATCAGCCCGATAATGCTGGCCCAGACCAGGTTGCTTGTGCCGAAGACATTGCCGATGAGACGCCCAGCGGCAAGCTCCGCGGCGAGGGTGGTCATGCCAGAGACAAAAACTGTGAAGAGGAGATATTTTTTCATTGATTTTCCGTTGAATAGGATGGAGGCGATTATACACGGTGGGGGGAAGTGAGAAGTAAAAGGGAATAGTGAATGGGGGTTTGCGGGTATTCGTTTCTGCGGAACGAATAGGAACGAATATTATTTTTGGACCTGTTCCGCTTCTTCAGCAAAAGCATCCTCTATTTTTCTGATCTCTTCATTGAACTTATTTGCCTCTTTGGCATTTTTGTTTGCGTATGCCTGAATGCGTTCCAGGCTTGCAATGCGCCCTGCCGCCATAGTGATGGCGCGCAACCCTGCAAGCCTACTTTCATAATTCAAGTCTTCAAGTGATTTGGTATAGGCTTCCATGAAGCGTTCAATATTGACGCGCACGAGACCTATCTCGCCAGCCACGTCAGTAAGGGGGAGTTCAGAGAGCGCCTTGCTCTCAAATTTACTAAAATGTTTTGAGTAGAAGCCGTGTTTGTGCGCGTTCTTATTGTTGGGCTGACCACCGCGTTTTTTAGTCATCTTTTCTCCTTTTCTTTTCACTATTTTTTAAATAGACCTCTTGCATAAGTATTCTTGTAACCCGTCAAAGCATATAATTTATGGAGAATGTCAGGCTGCAAACCTAACCTACATGCGACTTTTGCAAGAGATCCAATGGTTCAATAAATTCCCATCTCTTTCCTGAGCATGTCAAGCGCCTCTGAAATTTCATCCCGTATTTCGGCAAGTGGATCATGCTGCTGGTTATGCACACGAACCAATTTCGCAATCTGTTCGCTTAGGATGATCGTGGTTCGTAAGGTTTGGATGTGTGAGTCAATATCCTGCGGCGCGGACTGTTGGATATTCATAAATCGCGCAGAGAGTACACGCAGGAGGTTGATCTCGCTGGAGACTTCATCTACAGGAATGGAGCGCAGAGACTTCTTTTCCTCAGAAGTGAGGTAGCGCGCATAGAGCGGTGAGATGGGATGTGCAGGCGGTTTTTTGAGCATAAGATCCTCCAAAAAGATATGTGGATGAGTTGACGGGCAAGGATTTGGCGCGCGATCCATTTTTTGTGCCTGAGGTTGATTTACCGAAAAGAATAGGC
Source organism: Candidatus Brevifilum fermentans (assembly GCA_945877125.1). Taxonomy (GTDB): domain Bacteria; phylum Chloroflexota; class Anaerolineae; order Anaerolineales; family Villigracilaceae; genus Villigracilis. The sequence goes on from CAMCQT010000005.1 coordinate 52,814, forward strand.
TGTTATTTTCGATAACAAGGGCAGAAATTTGCGAGAGAGGAAAAAGTAATAAAAATTGCCAATTTAAAAGCAAAAGAGCCACCCAAAGCTGGATGGCTCTTTTGAATTTCGTGCAACAGGTATTTTAATCTGTATCGCATGGTACTTATTGTAAAACAAATGTGCTAAAATCAACCTGCGACTTCCTTAAAAAATTGTTTGCTCCACGTCGCCATAGCGCCAAGAGGACAACGCTCTAGACATTATATTTGTCAGCTCTGTTCAGGACTGTAACTTTTACCTATCTTCTTCCGACCGAGTGACCGTTTGCGAATGTCTTTCCAAAAATGAAGTTATTGCTAATTTTTTACCATTGCATCCTGACGTATCTTTTCTGCGATCTTCGCTGCAATTAAGCCAAATCCGGCTGCAGGGTTTGCCATTGTAGCTAAAATAGTTTCAAGGATATCAGGCGCCATTCTTCGTATATTTCTCATGCGCCGCAGAATGAAGTTTTCATCCGCATTTTCCTGCTTTGATAACTCCTGCCCAATTTCCTGAACCTCTGCTTTTAGGTCACCTTTATCCCGAACAGTCAAGTTACTTTTTTTGTCAATTTGAGTAAATATGGAATTTAATACCAACGCAAGTTGTTCTGCGCTTATACCATTTGTACTGTAGTCGTTTTGCCCCACAAATTTGGCGTTATCCCGAACATGGATCCCGCCTTCAACATGCTGGGTGTAATTATTGATTGTTACATTGGCTGATTCACGCATTCTCGGTGAGATATGCTCTGTTGCGAAAGAGTTTGCCTGTCGAAGAGCATCCTCGGCAAAATCGCGTGTCGGCGCTCGTTTTGCCACTGTGATGAGTCTGCTTATGGTTTGCGTGTCTGTGTCGGAAATATTATTTTTATTCTCTTCGGCGATTTGGAGAACGTGCTTAATATTTTCGTCGTATATCCTTTCATTTTCCCGAATTCTATCAAGCGCATAATTAGCGTCCTCAATTATTTGGGGAAGCAATTTTTTGGTATTCTCACATTCGCCAATTGCATCCTGATATGTCATCCCTGTCCAGTTTTCAGTTTTATATCTTAACCAATTTTTTTCAATGATGCCCAGTCTGTGATTTGCATCCCTGAGCGCATCGAGCATTTGACTTTGAACCCATCCCTTTTTTTTATTTGCAAATTCTTCAATTGACCCTAATTTTAACCTTGCCTGATTGACCTGCTTGTAGGTTTCTTCAGCATTGGCTAGGAAATCCCTTTTTCGTTTGGTTAATTGACCCGCAAAAAATCGATAGTTTTCATTCCAAACACTCATTTCATTGCTCAAGCGGTTGAGCGCAGAATAATTTCTTTTTATTTTTTGTTGAAATAAATTAGTCCCATCCCGTCTGAATACTTCAAGCCTCTCCAATATCTGCTGTTCAAAGGTAGGGGTGGAGATACGGATATTCTCAATCTCGTCTATCGTATCACCCAGGGTCTTCTTCATCTGCGAATATTTGGTCTCTTCGTCTTTTAATAATGTTTCGTGTTGTCCTAACAGCGATTCGCAATCACTGTTCAAGTTGAGCAGGTCAGTGTGCAGTTGAGTAAAGTCAACTCCCTTGATTTGCTTTGCTTTACTTCCATACACATTGAATTTATCAATATATTTGTTCCCTTTTTCAACAATATCCGGGGCAGAATCCTTGATTATTTGCTCAACATTTGCGATCAAAAAAAATGTGCGGCCTCCGTAATCCAATAATTCGCCGACTATTTTTTCGGCTTTTTGCTGACGATGGAATTCCTTATCAAGAGATTGAATATCACTCTTGATTACGCTTACATTGGATAAAAGACGCTTCGACCTGTCGATTATTAGACTCAGGGAACTTTGTTTGATAATTAGACCAGAGCCAATCATTGGGTCAATATTGGATATTTTTTCATCTTCCACTTGACTCAATGATTTTGAGGGCAGTTGGTGGCTGCCGATACATTTGCGCCATTCTGTATCCCGATCCTGGAAAGGATAAAAATAACGCAGACATTTATCCTGCACGTCCTGTGCAAGATCGATTTCTGTTTTGAAATGAACCTTGTTTACCCGCTCCTCCAACATTTCAAACTCTGCCCTAAGTTTTTTAAATTCCGACAGCGAGGCTTCTGCATCATCTTTCAGTCCGGGGAATTCATCGATATATTCCTTTGTGCGTCTTAATTTTTTCCAGCCATCCAGGCTTTGCTCCAGACTTGTGTCCAAGTGTGCTTTTAGTGATACAAAAATAGCATTAAATATATCAAGCTCGTAACGGTCGGGTATTTTGTACTGAGTGGCGAAAATTCTGATGTAATCGAGTGACGAATTGCCCAACAAGACGCAGACCTTGGCTACAGCATATTCCCGATATTCCTGTTCGTCGTCAGTTCGTTTCTTGAAACATTCAACTGCATAAGAGTAAGAGTCGTTGGCGATTTTCAAGGCCCACAAGACTTTATCGCCAGAATTCAAATCCCATTTCCTTATGTCGTTGACTATGGGATCAATGCCGTCAATCGCTTGTCTGAAATCTGCCAGTTCCTTCCGAACATCCTTCCTCAATTGTTCAAGTTTGTAATGTTCTGTCTGAACAAACTTTAAAGATCGCGATATTTCACTTATCTTTTCCCTTAACCCTCTTTTCTTTTGATTGATGAATGTGGACTGTGAGATAACATTGTAATTGCTCTTAAAATCAACAAGTTGAACCAGGTTGACCCCCGTCTGAAACTTTATTGTTGGAATTTCCTCCCTGGAATAAAAAGCCTGTCCTTCCTGTAAAGATTTGTAAGCTTCCGCAAATCCAATTTGAGCGTCGTGATCATAGTCTGTAAATAAAACAGGTCTGGCAAAAATGGGCCATTGATCGGCCTCTTGAAATACCCGTTCACTAATTTTTTCGAATTCATTTGCAAGCGCTTTGTACTCCTGCACATCCCTGGGGTACCGCTTTGCATGAGTATAGGCATAGCTATAAAAAAATAAAAAACCGAGCGCGCACGCAGTCAGAAAGATAATAGCCGGAGTTAAAAGAGTTTCCATATGACTGTCCTCCAAAATTCCTTTATTTACATCTTATATACCTCAATAGATTGGACTCCCCCATAGCAAATTAATCATCTTTGTAAATATTTTACCTTTTTTTACAAGTTTTTCAACTGGCACGGCTGCGGCTTTCTTAAAGTCGAAAAAATGTCTTTGCGAGGGGCGTTCTGTGCGACGAAGCAAGTTTCAAGTTTAAGAGTTTCGCCCATATAAGTGGAGATTGCTTCGGCAAAAACCGCCTTGCAACGACATGTCATGGATTTATCGATCTTCTTTGAGAAAGCCATACTGGCATGGCTTGATTAATCGAAATTTTAGATGCATCTTTTCTTTTTATATAATTGACCTCTTGCATAAGTAAGCAATAAATGGCATTTAATCCTTTTTGAACCACTGAGTCACAGAGACGCTGAGGAGAAAATATTAAAACTCTGTGACTCGGTGTCTCCGTGGTAAAGGTTCTGAGACTTTTGCGAGAGGTCTAATATTCCAGTTCTCTCCCGAAAATGACACTTTGATTTTTTGGGGAGATGTCTTCTGTGAAGCGGGACAGAGGGGGCTTATTTACCCTTCCACGATCTTGACCTCATCCACAATTGCACCTTTGGCTGCGCAGGCTGTCAATTGCTCTGCGCTAAGCCCGACTACTCCGCGCAGGATTGTGCCTTGTAATGACCTGGCATTTTCAATTCTCGTATTTGTGAGGTCGGCTTTTGTAAAATTTGCGCCTGTGAGGTCGGCATGCCGAAAGTGCGCTCCATTGAGATTGGCTTCTGACAAATTTGCATCTATCAGAATTGTATCTCCAAGATTTGCATCCTCGAGATTGGCATTACCAAGAATTGCGCCTTCCATATTCGAATGTTTGAAGTTGGCTTTTTGAAGATTTGAAGCCCAGAAATGGGCTTTTCGGAGGTAGGCATCCCGCATGTATATCTTTCTCAAGTCGGTCATTGATAAATAAGCATTGCCCAATTGTGCTCTTGATGCATCCAGAGTAGTAGGCTCAAAATTAGTAAGGTCATTACCGCGTGCAAGCGAAAAAGATCGCCTCAGTACAATGACCAATGCCTGGCTCAGCGCATCCATTGATTCTGGATTATTTGGGTCAACATGACCGACACGCAAGAGCGATACAGCAAGATCAAAGACTTGACTATAAAACTTTGCGTATTCCTTCTGTAGGAAAGTTAGCAGCAGGATGGCTGCCCCAACCCTTGCCTCTATCCTTTCACTTTCAAAGCCTTTTACCACGGATTGGAAGCGTGCTTCATCCAATTTTGCCTGTTCAAGAAGATAATCTTCATGTCGTTTTTTCTGATCGGCATCATGCTGTTTTCTCCATTGCCAAAAGCCGACCGCGACCGCGGCAATAACGCCGAGCATAGATAACAACGCTGGTGAATTTGCCCAACACCAATTAGTCTCGTTTTGAAGTTTTTGCTTTTCGAGCGCTGTCACGGTCGGATCAATGGCTGGCGTCGCTTGTATGGTTGGCGTTGATGTAACCATCGGCGTGGCTGTAACCGTCATTGTGACTTTCAATTGCGGAGCATTGGCAGCGGATACGTTTGTCGCAAGAATAAGCGCAAACGCACAGATAGTAATCAATAGGATAGGAATAGATTTACGCATGGCTGTCACTTCCCCTCCACAATCTTGACTTCATCCTCAGTTAACTCATACAACTCATACACCAATTGATCAATCTCCCTCTCCAAAGCGGACGTATCCGCCTGCGGATTGCCCCCCTTCGCCGCCAGTATCCCATCTACAAGTTTGATAAAAGGTTTCTGTTCAGTTAAGGAAATAGGTTTTATTGGAATTTGAGTTAGTGGCGTATAAAACAACTCCAACATTTCGCCTTTCCTTTTTCCTTTGTGATAGAGCCACAAAAAATAGAGCTTTGAATTTAATAGACCTAGCACGTATTTAAGATCAATATTTTTATCTCTCTCTGTCATAAAATATACATCTGCGCTACCTGACCAAGGAACTTCATTGTATGCAAAAGCGTTTTGGTAGGATCGTTGAGGGCATACTATCTTCTTGTTTAGAAAAACACCTAAATTCCGAGCAGCAAATATGACCCACCACTTTCCTAGTTTGAGTGCGGCTTGCATTTCGCCTCTATCAGCACTTCTAGCCTGTATAACTTTCTTGAATTGGTCAAAGTGTCTTTTAATATTTGGGTATTTATTAATGTCTAAGTCTCTTGTCGCGTAAATTACATATTTCTCAGGTTGCAGATTAGAGGTGTATTTCTGAATATCAGAGTTCTTGAAAAAAGGTTGGATAATATCTCTTTCTTTTGACGAAAGATTAAGTTGTTTTATTTCATTTTTATCCAACACATACACACCATGATTAATGTATTTGGCATCTATTAATCCCTCTACTACATGGTGGTTGGCAATTTTGTCCACGCCAGTTAGAATGCCTTGGCTTATATCACATATATCTCCAAGGGCTTTAATATTATTCTGCATCTTTTGTAACAATACTTGCGTGTGATCAATTGAATCTTTGGAGCTTCCACTAAGTCGGATGTACAAGTTAACACCTTCATAGAGACTAGATTGATCAATGCGTGAATAATCAGTTAGTTCATCAACTCCATTCATTATGCTTTGTAAAATTGAAGAACTCACCCAACCTGAACGGCGAGTTGTATAACTTTCACACACAGCATCAGATCCTCTTATCTTTTGAAGTAGAGTTATCATGTTGTGTTGCCCTGGTGCAGAGTCAAATATGTTTACTTCGTTAAAATTTACAAGTCGAATAATAGAGCTTCGAGCCTTGAAATCCATACGTAAATGTTTTGCACCATCAGATGTAATAAAGTAATTCGTTGTGATAAAAGATGTATAGCCACCGTCTTTTGATAAATCTAGTGCTAAATGAAAAAAGAAGTAAAACAAATCCATTTTTCGGTGGTAATAACGCTTACCCTTTTCACTTTGTGCGATCTCCCTAAAAATATCTTTGTTGCCCCGTTCGCCAAGATATGGGGGATTGCCAATTACTACATCAAACCCACTTTTTTCGTGAAAGACTTCTGAGAAATAGATCTCAAAATCAAATTGTTCCCGCCCGTCCGTAATCTGGTCAATTAAGCTGTCAATCTTCTTTTTGTACTCTTGCTTCTTTATAGGGTTGGTTGCATTGAAGTACAACGGTTTCAGTGTTTCGAGCTCCGTGAATAGATGTACGTTGAATAAATTTTTCTCAACGCCCAAAAGTGAATTGCCACAAACAATCTTATAGTCAAGGTTAGGCAAAGGCTTGATATTTTGAATATCATCCTCATCCACGATCAGCGAAAGCCACAGGCGCAACTTGGCAATTTCCACCGCGCCCGCGTCAATATCCACGCCGTAGAGCGAGTTTTCAATACACTGACGTTTGAAGTCGTAGACCGTCTTCTTGGTTTTTGTCCAAGTTCTCAACACATCACGAGCGCGCACGATCTCACTCATCATGCCCACAGGGAACGCGCCACTGCCCACCGCAGGGTCACAGACCTTGATCGCCGCCAGTTTGTTATCCACCATCACGGCATGTTCGCGTATCTCTTCCGAGATGATCGGCTGATACTTTCTGGATGGATTCGACTCGGCGCGGGCTTCATGTTCGCGCAGGTTTTCGCCTTGTTGGATGAGCGTGGCAAGGTCATCCTTGCTGATCAAGGGCGGATGGTCATCCGCCCCTACAAATTCCGTCGCCAGGTAATTGATCAGACTTTGCTGGCACATGTAATGCACGATCTCGCGCGGGGTGTAATACACACCATATTGCTTGTTAAACTTGCTCTCGTCGCCCTTCTTACCGCTTTTCAACGCCTTCAAAAACTCATCGTAATTATCGGGGCGGATGGCGTTGAACTTCTCGTACGCCTTGCCGAGCAGTTCGGGGTCAATGGCTACCTCTTTTTCAAACGGCTCATCTTCGTTGACGGTGAAGTTATACAGGTCAAAGACATCCAGAATGCCCGTACCTTCCTCCGATGTCATTGCGAGGGCGCTCTTGCCCTTGCCCGAAGCAATCTCCCCATCGCCAAGAGACTGCTTCGTTCCTCGCAGTGACATTCCTTTATTTGAGAACAAGCTGTTCGATAAATTAATGACCGTCTTTTCCCAGTTGTAATTTCCCATCGGGTCGAACAGTCCGCCGTTCAGGAAGGGAATCTTGCACTTGAAACGCTTGTAATAATAATCCTCGTCACTGCGGTCAATGCGCAGGGCGTCATAAAACAAAGGCTCCAGCACATCGTTGAAGAAATCCTCGTAATCGCCATGCTGCTTCTCGAACAGTTCGCGCAAAAAATTCTTCGAGCCTTCGCCCCACTTGCCATCCTGCGGCACGCCAAACCAGCCCTTCTTTTGCAGGTAATACAAAAAGATGATCTGCCCCAGCAGTTTCTTGGCAAGGTTCACCGTATCAATGCCCTTGCTTTCAAAATCTGCCTTGGTCTTCGGGTTGGCCTTCACCGCCTTATCCAGCGCGCTTTTTACCTCAATGAACAACCTGCGATATTCCCTGAAGAACTCATCCGTCACCTTCTCGATATTGAAGGCGCCCTCCAGATCTTCCAGAGTCGGATTATTTTCAATATCCTCCAGAATAGGCTGGAACTGTCTTTGCGCGGTATGACTCTTTTCATGACTCCCCACCAGGAATGACCAACGCTTCGCGGGAGTGAACTCATCTGTGAGTTTTATCTGCCCGTCGGCATTCGCATCTAATTTAACTTCGAGCTTGACCAGCGAAAAGCGCCAATCCTCCCCGTTGGGAGAAACAAAAGCCACCAGCGCCGCATCCTTGTATGAGTCTGTGCCGTAATTGCCTTTCAAATACCCCGCAATGAAATTCCTCTGCATCGAACGCGCCCGCTCAATCGAGGCTTCCTTCTTCAAATACACGATCAGAATATCAATACGTTTCTCATCACTGTCTTCATATTTCCCGATTCGCTCGTATTTGCTCACATAATCACTGTACGCATCAGGGATATATTGCCCCGTGCGTGTGATCGGCGCATCTTCATACCCATTCAGCAAATTCTTGATGAATGGCACAAAACGCACCTTATCAAAAACCGACTCAAAAGTTTCCCTGACGGTGTTGATCGAATTTAGTTTGCTCATGGTTCAAATTCCTCTGCCCCTTCCCCCAAATCCGCTCTTTGGACATCGTGCCCGTAGGGTATTTGGGGGAAGGCTGGGATGGGGGTCATTCTCCCGCTAAATACATGGATAGGATGACTTCACGCTTGCCCGCCGACCTTGGGTTCGCCTCAACATAATGACCCTGCAAAAGTCCCGCAGGGATATTGGTTTGCAAGACCGCCAGCACCTTCATCTGGTTCATCACATCCGCTTTCAAGGCATCGAGCGCCTTCTGCGCAGTCTTAATCGTTTGCTTTGGAAAGCCGCCTTCGTTCAACTGACTGATCACCTGCTTGAGATACTCTTCCTGTTCCTCGGTCAGCCGTCTTGTATTGGGGAAGACCGCCTTCAAAGTTCTCAGCATCTTAACCGTGCTGTCCCTGCCTTTTTTCGTCTGCGGCTCAATTCCATCTTCGGTGGTAGCCAGCACAAAAGCATCCTTGTTCTTATCCATCAGGTCAAAGAACGTTTCAGGCACTTGCTTCCTTTTTTCCTGCGCTTCACATTCCAAAGTCTCAGCGGCAGTCATAAAGTCCAATTCCTTCGCTTGCAGTTCATCGCCAGCCATAAAGAATTTTTGCACCTTGCCCTTGCGGAAGTACGTGACCAGCGAACCCGATGTCATTGCGAGGCGGCGTTCTCCCGTCGAAGCAATCTCCTGTTCGGGAATTCTCTCCTTGTCATTGGGAGATTGCTTCGCACACCGTCCTGCGTTCGGTGCAGGGAAGTGCGCTCGCAATGACATTTTCCCAGAGCGGCTTTTTCTGGGAAGTTTTTTGATCGTGTTGAACAGGTCAGGGTCGTTATCGCGAATATCCTTGATCAGCGTTAAGTACTTCAACTCACTGACCTCGGTTTCGTCTTCGCCAATGATCGTCTTCTTCGAGATCAAGCGTTCAAACAACTCGTGCGAACCGATCGGTTCACCATCGGTCAAGAGCGCCGCATCCCCGCCCAGCAAAGTCAGGAACGCATTGATCTTGGCTTCCGCGGCTGATTTTAATTTAATTTCATTATCCGCCTGCACAGTGGGAAAGAAATTAAAGGTATAGATCGTATCGAATTTCGTATCCACGCGGTTGATACGTCCCACACGCTGCATCATGCGCGTCGGATTCCACGGAATATCATAATTGATCACCACGTTCGAACGATGTAAGTTCACGCCTTCCGAAAGTACTTCGGTTGCGATCAAAATGCGGTAATCATTCTTCTGGTTCTTGGCCTTAGCATCGAAATTCTTAATCGCAATTTCACGCACCGCTTCGCCTGATCCGCCGGTGAAACACAGCGCCTGATTCTTATGTTTCTGGTTTACATGCTCGGTCAGGTATTCGGCGGTTTCCTTTGACTCGGTGAAAAGAATGATCTTATTGCTTTTCAAGATGTCATTTTTGGAAAGCTGCTTCAAAAGTTCAAGCAGTTTCGGGTCGCGTTCCACTTTTGTCCAAAGCTTTTGAACCTTTTTCAGGTTGGACAGATCACTCTCCAGATAAGCAAGCAATTCGGGTCTGAAGTCACTGCTTTTATATTTAAAGGCTTTACCATCTTCGATCAGTTGATCGATCGATTGATCGTCATCCTTATCCAGATACTCAAAGATCTTGGCGGCATGTTTCTTGCTAATGTAAACATTGCCCTTCTCAAACTCTTTGATGAACAACTCGTAGGAATGAATAAACCTGTCCACTGATTTTCGGAAGGCAAAGAAACTGCTTTCCAATCTCTTGATCAGCAGGATCTTCATGAACTTGCCCATATTCTTCTGGGATTGCTCTTCGAGTTGATCCAGTCCTTTTTTCAAATACAGCAGCGGGGTATAACGCGCATATTTGAAATCCTGCGAGATCAACTCCATCGTGGCGGTAAATATTTTGTCTTCCTCGTCGTTTAATACGTAAAATAACGGAGCAGGCGCAGCAACTTCAGGAAAACGCAGTTTTTGCTGTTCGAGGTCTTTCTTGAAATATTTATTGATTTCAGTTCTGGTTCGGCGCACCATCAAGTACTTCAATACTTTTTCACGTATCTCAAGCGAATTCTCTTTGACGATCTTGAGATATGCTTCATTATCACTTTGGCGATCCAATCCATTCAGGTTCTTTGCCAGCCCATTAAAGAAAGCGTCCAGATCAGGCAGGTTGGGAATGGTGCTTTTCTTGGAGTTTTGAAAAAGCTTGATCTCGCTCAGAATATCCCAGGGCGAATTGTTATAAGGTGTGGCGGTCACAAGAATGACCCGCTTCTCGCGGCATATTTCCGCCAGCATTTCATAGGTGCGGTTGCCCTGATTTCTAAAGCGGTGCGCCTCGTCAATAATGATGTTCTTGTATTTCGTGACGCCCTTTTCAAGAATATCCTCAAGTTTTCCAATCGACTCAAAGTCCGCGTGAACCCTAAAATCAGAAAAGGCATTCGGCCATGAGCCGGGGTTATCCTTGTCCAAAAGCACAGGCGGCGCAATGACCAAAGTCCTGCCGTCGAGCTGTCCGGCGAGCCGGGTCGCAATATAAGTCTTACCCAAACCGACCACATCCGCAATGAAAACGCCGCCATATTCTTCAAGCGTTTTCTTTGCATTCAAAACCGCCTGATCCTGATATTCCAGTTTCATGTAGTTCTCTGGCAGATAGGTTTCAACGATCTCGCCTGTTTCATTCAACTGATCGTTGAAATATTCATACAGCAGTTTCAAGTAAAGTTGGTAAGGAGTAATATCCTGATTGAGCCATGTTTTGGTTTCAATGGTCTCGATGTATTTTTCACTGATATCAACGCCATTCAGCCAGAGTTCTTCAAACTTATCTTTGGCAAACTGGTAGTCATTGGGGCGCTCAAGTTCCACATTGAATTCGAGGTTGTCCACCAGACCTGCTTGCGTTAAGTTACTTGAGCCCGTAATAACACGCCCCTTATCGCGGTCGCCTTCTCTAAAGGACATCACATATAATTTCGCATGAATATTTTGCGATGGATACACCTTTATTTCAAGCTTCCCGCTTTTGATCCATTCAATAAATTTAACAACACCCCGTTCAACCGTCTGACTATCCTGTGATTCCTCAAGTTCCTTTGCGACCATGCCCACGAAAATATCTTTGGCTTCCTTATGAGTGGGATCAGCAAGTTTCAATTGAGTTTCTTCTTTCGCAACGGTAAACAGATCAAGAGTTCTTCTGTCCGTGCTGATCCCCACCAAAATTCTGATCTTCTCTGTGTTCTCCAGAGATTTGTAAATCGCATAAAACCCGCTTGTGTAAAAATAACCCACCAAGGCATCAAAAAATCGCGCGTCCTTAATCAAGACATTGAATCTGTCTTTCAGGTTTTGCCCGTTCTCATTCGTAATAAAAGTAAGGTCTGTGGTCATGAGTTGCAGTCCTATGTGATGAAGGAGTATATTATCATCCCCTTCTGCTTGAATGTTATACGCCAATTTTGTCCAAGTATACCCGACGCCTTCTTTCAAGGGTCAAGCGAACTTAAGCTATACTGAGGCTGCTATTGGAGGATTTTTTGCGGGTGAGTGGGGCGCTCGCTTTACTCGATCCCTAACTTTTGTGAAGATATCTTGAAAATTGAGGTTTTATAAAATGTACATTCCCAAACTTTATCGTGAAGAAGATCGAGAGAAAATTTTAGAATTTTTGCGCCAGAATAATTTTCCCGCATTGGTCACTCATGACGGAGAAAAGCCGATTGCGACTCACCTGCCTGTGGAAATCGTCGAAGGTGAAAACGGCGCGTTGACCATTTTGGGACATATGTCCCATGCCAACCCACAGTGGAAGAGTTTTGGCGAACAGGAAGTTTTGCTCATTTTTCAGGGCGCGCACACCTATATTTCGCCGCGCTGGTATGACCATGTCAACGTGCCAACGTGGAATTATATGATGGTGCATGTGTATGGAAAAGTCCGCCTGGTGGAAGGGGATGAGTTGTATTCGATGTTGAGCCGGCTCGTGAAAAACCACGAGGCGCAGAGTTCGTATCGTTTGGAGGACTTGCCGCAGGACTTCGTGCAGAAAGAGATGATCGGCGTGGTTGGACTGGTTGTGGATGTGACGCGAGTCGATGCGGGGTATAAGCTTAGTCAGAATCGAAATGATGCAGATCATGAGAATATTATCCGCGAGTTGGAGGGGCGTGGAGATGAAGACTCCGCTGGTGTGGCTAAGTCGATGCGTGAGAAACGAGTTAAGTAAATGTGTTTGCTGAAAAAAGAGGATTAACCGACATGAGAGTTATGTACACGGATTACCGTGATCTCACGGAGAAGAACTGATTTTTTGCTGTCTACCAGACAAATCAAACCTAGCTCGTACAGGCAAAGTTGTTCATACAATATAGATTTCAGATTTGGTCGTGCGAAGTATCCATAAGAGTGCGAAGAACGCAAAGATAGTTAAAGGAAAAACGCCGTGATATTAAGTCACGGCGTTTTTTTTGTTTTCGAAAAATTACTTTTTAAGATACAGCCCCAGATGATTTGCCACTTCGCGTTCCTTGCCGGGGATGTTCGCATCTACGGGAGAATTTAATATGCAGGCTTTATTGTCAATGCCTTTGATCACCAGTGTAGTGGAACCGCCGCCATCCATATTTGCGCCGGTGTAAACGCCGTAGGTGATGAGCTGGGCGGCTAGTTCGGCAAGGGTCACACCCTCGCTATAACCATCCTGACGGCCGTCAATTACCATCAAAATTAGCCAGCGTCCGTTTTTGCTTAGACCGATTGCCGTGCGTGGAGCAGGAGCCAAAGCAGCCAAATTCTTGACCGTCACGCCGCTTTGAACCACCAAACGGTCGCCCGAAATCGCATTAAACGGTTTGTTTGGCGCTGCATTTATAGTCACTTGATTGGTGGAACTGACATAAACCGTCGGCTGAATGGTTTTGACCGGCGAGTAAATATTTCCACGCGAAGCCGCGTAGCCATTTGCCTTGACCGGGTCGCCGCCACCCGGACAGGTGGTGACCGGGTTGACTGAAACAGGTAGATAACTGAACCCATCTCCATTGATGGCCACATTCATGCTGAACTCAGTCAGGAATTTTGAAGTCGTACGCGTACACAAAGTTCCGCCCGAAATTTTGGATGGCGTCACGAGAAATTCAAGTCCAGCCGTGGTCAGATCAACTGCGATCACGTACATTCGATTTTTGCGCGGCAGGATCAAATCCTTTTGCAGGAATGTGATGCCCTTAAATAGATTTTGTTTGATGGCTGTTGGACGGGTGTTGCTGAGGAAGACAAGGTATTTCTTCTCGCACCAGCCCGTCAGCCCATCCACGCGGCGGATCTGCGCCCACTCTGAATTGGTGGTGTCGTCCAACGCAGGCAGGGTGTCATCCAATATCACGGTGCCCAGTACTTTGCCAATGATACTGGGGGATTCGCGCACAGTGACTGCGGAAAAGCCAACACGATACCATTTTTTATCATCGTCATCAGGCACGAGAATGGGCGGCTCCTCGGGCGCTGGAGGCAAGTCAACGGATGAGATCAGTAGGTCGCTGCTCAAAGTCCAGCCGGTCAGACTGCCATCTGTTTTGCGAATATTCATCCAGGTACCATCGGCGCTTAGTGCAATCTGTTCCACGACTTCGGCAAAGTAAAGCGTCCCGACTACATTGGCAGTGGGCGCGGCTTCATCTAAAACTTGTATGGATGATCTGATGACGCGGTACAACTTTTCGTCAGGCGTCACTACCGGAGGCGGGAGGGGTGAGATAAGCTGTAGATACGCGCTTGAACTCCACCCGATCAGGCGACCCGTTGAGTTCTTGATCTTCAACCAGGTTCTACCCGCGTTTGCGCCGACCTCTTCCACTATTTCATTACGGGTAACTGTTCCAAGTTTAGCGTAGTTCAACCCGGGTCCTTCGCGGACAACCAGGGAGGGCGATGCAGTCACCTTGTACATCTTTTTCTCAACAGGCACGGGGATATCGCTAACCTTCTTCAGGTATGCGGCAGAACTCCAGCCGATCAAACTCCCATTTGATTTGCGAATCTTCAACCAGGTTCTGTCGGTATTTGCGTTGATCTCTTCGACTATTTCGTTTGTGTATAACAACCCGATCGAATTGTACGTTGTTCCCGGCCCCTCGCGGACTTTCAAGGAGGGTGCCGCAGTGACGAGGTAGTTTATTCCGGTTGGAGCATCTTCATCAGGAAGCGGATCAGGGTCCGGATCAGGATCGGGCGGAGGTGGGGGCGGGGCATCCGTCAGGTTGAATCTAGCTTTGAGCGCTGCAAGATCGCCGTTGAAATAGTTCAGGTCAATGCCCTTGCTTTCCACACCGAATAAATTGCCGTCTCCGGTTTCTGTGTATTGCCAGAACAGCCATTCACCTTTTGCCCAGGGGGCTGGAACTAGGGGTTCGGCTGCGCCATAATTGGCTATCCATAATGGGTATTGATGGAAATATGCAAGGTTGGCGGCTTGCGTGGTGGGGTTTGGCGCATTGTCGCGCCAGTAGTAATATGCCGTGTAAATGGCGATCTCTTTCCCGCTGATAAGTTGTTTGAGCCGTTCAAGAAAAGTGTACCAATTTTTCCAGCCGGCATATGCTCCCTTGTAATTTTCTTCAAAATCTGCGAACAAAGGAAGTTCACCGAAATCTCCGGCAAATTGCTGCACCCATAACTCGGCTTGTCGTTTGGGTTCTATGCGGCTATCGTAGAACCAGTAGGAGCCGCGCGGCAAGCCCGCGAGTTTTGCTTCGCGCCAGTTGGCTTTAAAGTCTGAATCCACCCAGATATTTTGTCCAGCGCGAATGATGACATAGCCCGCAGATGCACTCATTTTTACAAAATCAATGCCTTGCGGGGTTTCAGGATCATCCTGGTAAAAACTAACATCAGGTCCGATGACGTTTGCCATAATAAACTCCTTATTGTTGATGTTTATAAAAATTATACCAAACAGCAGGTGTCGTTTTATAAAGATTCTGTATGGGTTTTGTACTGCTTTCTCAAAGTCAAAAAATATTAACGCAAATTACGCAAAAAGGCGAAAGACGCGAATTTTTTATTAAGTTTTGCGAAAATTCGCCCAATTTGCGCTTTTCGCGTTATGCCTTGCTACAAATTTGAAAACGTGTCAATCTACTTTGAAAAAGCTGTATGGGTTATTGAAGTCTCTATTTAGATCGCGTTTTCAAAATGGGTGATGATCGGCTTTGACCCTGGTTTTCCTTCGACAGAGACAGCGTCAATTTGCCAGTGATCGATCTCATGCTCCGCGGCGTAGTGCTGTGCGGTGTTTAGCATGTGCTGTTGTTTGACGGGGGTGATGTTGGTTTCAGGGAAAAAATTTGCGCTGGATGTGAGCGTCTTTACCTCGACAAAAATAGTCACGTCACCTTGCTGTGCGATGATGTCTATCTCGCCGTACGGTGTGCGGATGTTGTGCGCAATGATCTGGTAGCCGCGCTCGGCTAGCCAGTCTGTGGCGATGCCTTCGCCCCAGGCGCCGATCTCTTTTTTGTACTTTGTCATTTATCAAAGTTATCCATAAGTCTTTGCAAGCGAACTGCCCAGTTTCCCTTGCGAGGTTTGTATTCGCGTTTTAGTTTTTCATAATGTTCGAGCATCAGGCTGGTCGTGCGCTCAATGGCGTATGCTGAAGAAGCCTCTCGCGCCGATTCTCCCATTTGGGCACGCAGGTTCGGGTCAAGGCAGAGGCGGGTGAGTTTGGCGGTGAAGGCTGGCAGGTCATGCGTCGAAAGCAGACCTGTGACCTCATCCTGCACTGTGTCACTTACCCCAACTGACTGAACGCCCATGACAGGCAGTCCCGCTCCCATGGCTTCGATAACAGAAAGCGGATGGACTTCGGTGATGGATGCGGTGACAAAAATATTGCCCATGGCTAGATAAGCAGGAAGTTCATCGTATGCGATTCTGCCTGTAAAGCGGACGCGTTGCGTCAGCTCCAATTCGACGACAAGATTTCGGGTCTCTTCTTCGAATTGCTGGATGCCGCTTCCGATCAGCAGGAGGTGTACGTTTGGGAGGGTTTGCGCCACACCCGCAAATGACTTCAGAAGGAATGGCAGGTTCTTTTCCGGCGCAAGACGACCGGCGTAGATCAGCAGGATGTCGTCCTCTTTATATCCAAGTTCGGCGCGAGAAAAAGGTTTGGCTTCGTAAAAGTTTTTTAAGTCCACGCCGTTGGGTACGACGGCTATATTTCCTGTCACATTGAGCTGCCGCAGAACTTTTTCCATGCCAGCAGAGGGCGCAATGACAAGGTCTACGGCTTCGCAGAAAGACGGCATGTAGGCCTGCAAGAGTCCCTGACTCATTTCTTCGGGCATCATGGGCAGGTAGGCTTGTGCATATAAATCGTAGCGGGTGTGATTGGTGAAGACGATGGGGATTTGCGGCGAGCGGCTATATTTAAGTGCAAGTCGTCCGCTTAAAAATGGATGATGCACGTGAATGATATCCATGCTTTGCAGGAGTTTTTTTGCCGCAGGTGAATATCTCGTGGATAGGTAGAAGCCGGAATCAGACAAGGGAACTCCGCGGCTATGGATGACGCGCGGCTCGCTGTCTTTATATTCAACGTCTCCAAATGTGAATACAAAAACTTCATGTCCCGCCAGTTCAAGGTGACGCTTATTGGTTTCAATGTAGTTCGTAATGCCACTGACGTACGGCTTGTAGCTATCTACCATCATTCCGATTTTCATACTAATATCCTAAGACACCGGAGGGGGAATGTCAAGTAAATGAAGGAATGAAGGCATGGTTTTTCCAAGGTCGCTTGACATCTTTTTAATTTTGTAGCAGGCTTAACGCGAAAAGCGCAAATTGGGCGAATTTTCGCGAAACTCAATAAAAAATTCGCGTCATTCGCCTTTTTGCGGAACACCTGCACTGGCGTGCGGCGCAAGTGTTCGCATTAAGATTTTCCTGACCTTGGAAAAGCCATGGGAATGAAGGCTCTGCATGAAGGATGATAAAATTCAACTTCAAGGAGAATTATGATTGCAAAATTGGTTCTGCGAGATAAGGAATATGAAGTGCGCCCGGGGATGACCCTGCTCGACGCCTTGAAAAAAAGCAATATCGTGCCCGAATCGGTCATCGCGATCCGCGACGGTGAAATGATCACCGACGACGAAGTTTTGCGTTCCGGCGATGTGATCAAGCTGGTTGCGGTGATCTCAGGTGGTTCAAATGAAATGCCGAAGATGTGAAAATAAAGCATCCATTCACATGCGCCAGCATAAACTGGCTTTGTGCAAAGAGCATTACCTCGAATGGATTCCCGAACAGACGGCGCGTTTTATCAAAAAATATGAGATGTTCACGCCCAATGAAAAAATCCTTGTGGCTGTTTCAGGCGGCAAAGATTCGCTTGCGCTGTGGGATATTCTTGTGCGGCTTGGCTACCAGGTTGATGGTTTGTATCTTGGACTCGGCATTGATGCGGGGATCAACTATTCGCACGAGTCTCAGCGGCTGACGGAAAAATTCGCCAACGAGCATAATCTCAAATTGCATGTTGTGGATATTGAAAAAGAATATGGGCAATCCATCCCAATGCTTTCTGAGGTTAGTCACCGCGGACATGACAGGCCGTGCGCCGTGTGCGGGCTTGCCAAACGCCACGAGATGAATCGCGTGGCGCGTGACCTTGGGTATGATGTACTTGCGACAGGACATAATCTTGACGATGAAGCCGCCGTGCTATTTGGCAACACGTTGAACTGGTCGAGTGAATATCTTTTGCGGCAAGGTCCCGTTTTGCCCGGCACGGACGGGCTGGCGCGCAAGGTCAAGCCGCTCTGCCGTTTTTACGAACGCGAGATGACAGCCTACTCGATTATGCGCGGCATTGAATACATCTATGATGAATGTCCATTTGCAGATGGGTCGCAGTCTATTTTCTACAAGGAATCCCTTAATCTACTGGAAACCGCACGCCCCGGCGCAAAATTGATTTTTTATTTGAATTTTTTGGAAGCGAAAAAGAGTGGAAATTTATTTATCGAAAGAAACGCCAGGCAGTCGCAGTTGCATCCATGCCCCAAATGTGGACAGCCCACATCAACGCCTGATTTTTGTTCGTTTTGTAGAATGATCGAAAAGGCAGCGTCGGGATAAAAGTGCGTTGCACTCGCACCACAAAAAAATTATCTCGCCACCGTTGCGAGCAGACCAATGGCAAATAATCCCAACGCAGTGTAGACCGCAACTTTTTCCTGCGGGAGGATGGAGAAGTCCGGGGTATTAAAATTGGAGCGCTGTAAGTCGGCGCGGTTGGGGATTTCACGATTGCCGATCAGGGCGTCGCGAAATTCCATGACATCTTTGGGGCGGTCATCAGGATGCAAAGACATGGCCCACAGGATGGCTTTTTCCACACGCGGGCTGAGGTGCGGATTAATATCTCGCGGCAGAGACAGGCTTCGGGTGTCGAGGAAGCGTTTACGCGCTTCGGCAGGAGGCTCATTAGTCAGCAGGTGATAAAGAGTCGCAGCAAAGGAAAAGATGTCGGCGCGGATATCGGTATGGGCGTCGTCGCCGCCGTATTGTTCCAGCGGGGTATAAAGTGCAGTCCCTTGTCCTTGAATGATCGTGATAGTCACTTCATTGGGAGCAAGAATTTTTACGAGTCCAAAATCAACTAGTTTGATCACTCCGCTCGGCGTAATTTTTAGGTTACTGGGTTTGATGTCGCGGTGGATGATGGGCGGTTCTTGTTGATGCAGATAGTTCAACGCGTCTGCCATTTGCAAAGCCCAGCGCAACACTTCGTTCTCAGGGATGAAGGTTTTGTCGTGGCGTGCTTCCAGCATACGTTCGCGCAGATCCTTGCCCGGCACGTAATCCATGACAAGATAATCGCGCGGACCATCGGAAAAGAAGTCTGAAACTTTAGGCAGGTTGGGGTGATCGAGACGCGCAAGTACAGAGGCCTCGCGAAAAAATTGTTCACGAGCCTGCTCAAAAAACTGGGTTGGGAGGGCGCGATTGTGCTCAACTTCCTTTACCGCGCATAACCTACCTTGCAGACGGGTATCTTCTGCGAGATAAATACTGCCTGTACCGCCTTGTCCGATCTGTTCACGGATTTCATAGCGGCCGCGCAATACCTCCCCTTTCTTTAACGATTGGGGCAACTCTACTCCTTTATTGTATTGTCTTGCTCTCTTGTGCGTGAACTCTGTGCTTGGCACTGACCTTAAATTAAGTGATGTTTTCGGCGTGTATCACTCAGTACGATTAAGACCATGTAAATTAGCAGTGCGTGCGACATTACCATTTTTCGTATACGAAAGTAGTATGCACAGAATTACACTTTTCTGCTATATTATAAGCGTCTTTATTATTATTATTTGAGGCAATTATGAAACTTGAAGAAGAATACCCTATTCTCGTCGCGCAAGACGGCCCACTTAAAGGTCAGCGTTGGGCATTAAGCCACACGTTGATGGTGGGGCGCGATCCCACCTGTGAGATCAATGTCCAGGATCGTCAGGTGTCGCGTTTCCATGCGCGCATCACACCCACGTCCGAAGGCGTGACGATTGAAGATCTTGGCAGTAAGAACGGCACAAATCATAACGGAACTGAACTGGCAACACCGATCATGTTACAGGATGGTGATGTGCTTGGCATTGCGCTGGCACAGCAATTCCTGTTCCTCACTTCTGACGCTACCATGCCGCTTGCCGAAGGTGGCATTCGCTCTGGTCGCTTGTTGATGGATCAAAAATCGAGACAGGTCTGGGTCAACCAACAACAGGTTGTTCCGCCTTTATCTGCCCAGCAGTTTAAATTGTTGTGGATGTTGTTCGAGAATCAAGGACAGGTTATCAGTCGCAGCGATCTTGTCTCTACTGTTTGGGGCGAAGATCAAATGGCTGGGGTGTCCGATCAGGCTTTGGATGCGCTCATCCGCCGCTTGCGTGATCGCCTTGCGGCACTGGACCCAACACATCAATATATTGATTCGGTGCGCGGTCATGGTGTGCGGTTGGATAATCCTCCTGTGGGCGGGTGATATGGATAGCCAATCAGAAAACCTTCTCATTCATATTATTGCAAACATGCGCACCGCTGCGCTTGGCACAATACGAGATGAAGCTCCGCGTGTTTCAATGGTGACTTGTGTTGCCGCGCAGGATTTTTCTGCGTACTATGTGCATATTAGCCGTCTTGCACAACATACAGTTGATATGCAAAAAAACAAGAACGTAGGTTTGCTGATTACAGAAATTGATAATGGTCATGTCGATCCGCAATCGCTTGCGCGTTTATCCATCCGCGGCACTGCCGAATTTATGGAAAACGGTGAACCAGGCTACGCCCCTGTGAAAGCCATGTATATTGAACGCTTCCCTGCATCTGAACCTTTGTTCAAACTCGCAGATTTTGAACTGTGGCGCATCAAACCCAAAGGCGCGCGCTTTGTTGCGGGCTTTTCAAAAGCATTTAATCTTACGCCCGAAGTACTTCAAAAAATTTCACAAAAATAATTCAAAATCAAACCTCCCGCAGAATTTCCATCTGTGGGAAATTTTTATTTAAAGGAGCAAACATGGATGCATTAAAACTTCTCGCTGTTTTTGCCCACCCCGATGACGAATCAATGGGGATGGGCGGTACGCTGGCAAAGTATTCTGCCAAAGGAGTGGATACACACCTCGTCTGCGCTTCGCGCGGCGAGCGAGGCTGGTTCGGCTCCGAAGAGCAGAATCCTGGCTTGAGCAGACTCGGCCAGATTCGCACCGTGGAATTGGAAAACGCCGTCAAAGAACTCGGCATGAAGGGGCTGTACTTTCTCGACTATATTGACGGCGATGTAGATCAAGCGCACCACGCCGAAGCTATCAGCAGAATCGTCACTCACATCCGCCGAATCAAGCCACAGGTGGTTGTGACGTTTCCTCCCGATGGAAATTATGGACACCCGGATCATATCGCCATTGGTCAATTTACATCCGCGGCAATGGTTTGCGCGGCAGATGCGAATTATCAAGATGTAGAAAATCTTTCGGCATGGCGTGTCTCAAAACTTTATTACATGGTGGATGCTGAAAATTTCATCAACCTCATCACGCCTTTCATGGACGATATGACTTTTCTCGTGGACGATCACCTGCGCGGAGAATTTCCCTGGAAGGAATGGATGGTGACCACGCGCATTGACATGGCTGAACATTGCAACGCCGCATGGCGCGCCATTCAATGCCACCAGAGCCAATTGCCCACTTTGGGCGCATTGGCAGAGATGCCCGAAGGCGCCGCGGCGTCTGTCCTTGCCATGCAGGGCACGTTTTATCGCGCCTTCAGTTTGGTAAACGGCGGCAGGACAGTTGAAACGGATTTGTTTGAAGGCTTAAGCTAAATAGATTCCGTGGGATAAATTGCCAATTTGTCCCACGGTGAAAATCTAAAAAATGCGATATCGATAACTTGCAAAATCAAGTAAAATTCAAGCTGTCATTTATTCCCATTGCTTGTTTGAGACTCTCAAATTCCCCATGAAATACTTTTTTCGTCAGATTGAAGATATTCCACTCGATCACTCTCCGGTAAGCGCAGAGGTTTATTTCCGCGGCGAAAATGCAACGGGTTTGATCGAGAAACAATTCAATGCAGATCGAGTCGCTGCTTTGCTCTTTATCAGTGGAACGCCAGGCATGGCTTATCTGATTGAAGCCAGCCAAAGCAAATCCATTTCGCTGGCTGAGTTTTCATCATTTGCTGATGGCGTTAGTCATACGCGCGCAATTAATCTGCCCGATGTTGCCGGACGCTTAATGTTGTTGGCGCTTGAATCTAAGGTGAATGATAAATTTACAATCACAACAGAGGAAGCCTGGGACAAAAAGATCAGCCGATGGAAGCAAGAACAACGGAGTGGGTTGGTTGAAGTAAAATCTAAAAACTTGCATGGTTTTATATTTTTTTGGCAGGGCGAACTTCAAAAATTAGACTTGATCTTTTCCACGCCGCAGGGATTTGTCAGCGGTTTCCCAAAACTGAACGCTCTGGATGACTCTGCCTGGGATGTTACCACCTATGTCCACTCTGCTTCGGCGCAGGCTTATCAATGTACAGTTTTGCGACAGGGCGCCATGTACTGGTGTCATAAAATTCTTGTCCGTTATCAGGAGATGGTGGGTCAAAAGTTATTAAAAATGATGGATCGTGAATTGAATCGTCAAATGCAGCCCTGGCATTGGAATATCAACCTTAATGAAAACGATATGCTCGACACACACTTTTTCCCCTACTTAATGGATGAAGCACACGCCTACCGCGCCTTGTTTATGGCAATGGGCGCACAGATGAATTTTGTGATTGGTAATAATTTAACCCAGAGATTATTAAGTGAAACTTTTGAGCAGATTCGCCCTGACGAGCGCGCCGCCTTGCAATCTCAGCGTTTGATCCCCGCCGCGTTTTCGGAATAGCATCATGCAAAACTTAAATAAACCAAATTTCAAATTCACCCCATTGCAAATCGTACAGATCAGCGTGACGGTATTCGTAATTTTATTGGGACTTAATCTTTGGACCTTTTATGCTGAACCATTGTCTAAGGTTTTGTCTCCATACTGGAACGATAATCTCATTGATATTCTTGTCCTGATTCCAGCGGTTGGCGCGGCAGTGGCAGGGACTCTGTTGACACGTCAATTTGAAAAAGGTGAAACTCCTTATCATATTTGGCAGGCTTTTACTATTGGCTTGTGGTTCTGGGTGGCGGGCGAGATCGGCGGAATGGTTAATGATGCACTCTACTGGGATACGATATATCCTGATTTCAGCCTGGTTGATATGTTTTGGCTGCTTGGATATTTCTTCCTTGGTCTTTCGCTTTATTATCAACTTAGGTTGGTGTATGGGGCGAAGAGCAGAAGTCGCCGCCGCATCTACCTGGGACTGGTAGCGATTGCCTTATTGGTCTCAGCTGGTTTGACCCATTTAGCCATAAAAGCTGGATTAGGCGAAGGGTATGCCTGGATTATTTTATTCGTGACCGTGCTCTATCCTGTCTTTGATCTGACAGAGGGCGCAACTGCCATTTGGATTTCTTTCCTCTTTGGGCGCGGACAGTGGAGCCGCCCGTGGTGGGGCTTAATCCTCTTTGCGCTGGCTGATAGTGTCAACACGTTCTACTGGCTCGGCGGATATGGCTTTATCCCTGTCGCGGCGCAGACCGTATTGAATTTCATTTCAGTTATTGCCTATCCTGCGAGTTACATGGTTGCGGGATTGGCGCTGCTCTCAAACTATTTTATTTTGCGTTATGGCGAGAATAGTGGGTTGCTGAAAGTGGCAATAAAAAGCGAAATCAATAAACCTTGAAAATAAAAAAAGTGGAGACGGTCACCGTCTCCACTTTTTTTATGATGAAAGGGCTGTATTTTTTACTTTATCAACTTCCATGCGGCGGGAAGCGCCAGTGATGCGGCGACCAACTTGATCGCATCGCCGATTAAGAAGGGAACAAGTCCTGCGGCGAAGGCTTTGCTGAAACTGCCAAGAATGATTGTCAGCCACGTCACGCCACAGGCGTAAATGATGACTGTCCCAACAAAAAACGGAATGATGGATGTGCGTACGCTTCGTTCCAATCCGCGTTCGGCGAGCAAGCCGACAATGTAGGCGGCAAACACGAATCCGATCAGATAGCCGAGGGTTGCACCCGAGAGATAATTCATTCCCGAAGCGCCGCCTGCGAAGACTGGCAGACCAAACGCGCCGAGGGCGATGTAAAAGGTCATCGAGGCCGCGCCGCGTTTTGATCCCAGTGCGGCAGCGACGAGTAACACGGCAAACGTTTGCCCGGTCAACGGGACGGGGGTAAACGGCAGTTGAATCTTCACCTGGGCGAGCATTGCGACGAAGAGCGCTCCCAGAGTGATAATTGTCAAGTTGCGCAACCAACTTGCGGCACGAGGAAAGTAGCGGAGAGAAATAGTTGGGGCAAGGGTGGTCATGGTTCAGTTTCCTTTTGAAATCAAATTAGGCTTCGTCCACCAAAAAGCGCAGGCGGCTTAGGGTGGTCCATTCGGTGGTTTCGTCTTCGTATTCCACTTCCACCCGTTCGCCATCTACACTGAGGACGAGCACATCATAATATAAACCATCCTTTACAGACTTGCACTCAACTTCGTCGTCCACTTCTACTATAAATTCTTCAAGATAGTCGGCGTCGGTCCATTCTTCTTCGCCGGTATCAAAGCGGATAAATATGTCTTCGTCTTCGATCGTAACGATCGTGGCTGGGTAAAAATACTCATCCTCATCCCAATACGCAAATGTGCGGTTGCCTTCAGTCCAATAGTCCATTATTAGTTTCCTTTTTTAGATTATTTGATTTATTTCTTTGTTCATTATAGCAAGGTTTTTGTGAGACTTAGGTTGGATAATTATGAAGATTTATGCTCCATCTATTTCGGAGTAGTTGAAAGGCAACCTTGCTTTTTGAAACACAAAAGGGAGTCGGAGATGATTTCCTCCGACTCCCTTTTACTTATTACTTCTTACTCTTTACTTACTTCTTCTTTCCAAACTTCTTCATCAAAACATCCTGCAAAGTAGGTTGACCAATTTCCTGCAACTCATACCTCACGCGCTGATAGGGTTTCGTGATCTTCATCACGCGTGAAAGATCAATCGGTGTGCCGATGATAACCAAATCTACATCTGACTTGTTGATCGTCTCTTCGAGGTCTTTGGTCTGCGCATCACCGTAACCCATCGCAGGGAGAATGGGTCCTGTCTTCGGATACTTAACATACGTTGCTGCAATTGACCTCACCGCAAACGGACGCGGGTCAACGATTTCTTTCGCGCCGAATCTTCGGGCGGCGATATATCCCGCGCCGTAGGCCATTTCACCGTGAGTCAGAGTCGGGCCGTCTTCCACCACCAAAACGCGCTTGCCCTGAATCGCAGCGGGGTCATCCACAAAGAGCGGGGAAGCAGCTTCGATCTGGATCGCATTCGGATTCAACTTGCGTAGTGACTCGCGCAGTTTGATCACATTCTCTGCGTCCGCAGTGTCAACTTTGTTAATCACAAACACATCAGCCATTCGCACATTTGTTTCGCCGGGGTAATACGTTGATTCGTGTCCGGTTCTGTGCGGGTCAGCTACAACAATTTGCAGGTCAGGCACATAGAACGGGAAGTCGTTGTTGCCGCCGTCCCACAAAATAATATCCGCTTCCGCCTCTGCTTTGCGAACAATCTTTTCATAATCGACGCCAGCATAAATGATAACGCCGTTATCAATATGAGGTTCGTATTCTTCGCGTTCTTCGATCGTGCATTTGTATTCATCGAGATCGTCGTAACTCGCGTAGCGTTGAACTTCCTGTGCCACGAGATTTCCATAAGGCATCGGGTGACGAATGGCAGCGACTTTGTATCCCATTTCCTGGAGGATTAAAGCCACGCGCCGCGTTGTCTGGCTCTTGCCTGATCCTGTCCGAACGGCACTGATCGAAACGACAGGTTTTGTTGACTTCACCTGTGTATATTTTGTACCCATAATGCGGAAGTCCGCGCCAGCCGCATTGACCATGCTGGCTTTGTGCATCACATATTCATGCGGCACATCACTGTATGCGAATACAACTTGTTGCGCGCCATGCTTCTTGATCAGGTCAAGTAATTCTTCTTCGGCATGGATCGGAATTCCATTCGGGTATAAGTCACCTGCGAGTTCCTTCGGATACACGCGACCTTCGATATCAGGGATCTGGGTCGCTGTGAACGCCACGACCTCATAATCCTTGTTTCCACGGAAGAACGTGTTGAAGTTATGAAAATCACGTCCTGCCGCACCCATGATGATGGTTTTGATTGGCATAGGAATCTCCTATCGTACAAACCGCACTGAGGACAGTGTCCGATGCAACCCGGCTTTGGTTTTGAGCCACATCGTTTTTACCCAATACGATCTCTCTGATTCAATTAAACAAGAAAACAGGCTGAAAGTATAGATAACTTTCAGCCTGTTTTTGGTATGACACTTATTTCATGTGCAGAGTATCTTGCGCTCAACTTCTTACTTTTTACTTCTTTGTTTGCTACATCACCTCAGGCGCTTGTATACCCAACAACCTCAGTGCATTTTCAATGGTTTGCTTCGCCGCTGTTATCAATCGTAGGCGGGCATTTCGTATTTTTTCATCTTCTGTCTGCAAAATATTTACCGCGTGATAAAACGAGTGGAAGGTATTCGCCAGATCATACGCATATGCTGCCATCACCATTGGGCGATACTCATTTGCTGCTTGTTCCACAGTCTGTGGAAAGCGTGAGATTTGTTCGATCAGTTCGATCTCGTGTTTGGTCAATTCATAATCGAAGGTCGAAGGTCCAAGGTCTGGCTTTTGACCTTCAACCTTTGACTTCTTTAAAATTGAATTTGCCCGCACATATGCATTTTGAATGTAGGGTCCCGTTCTGCCGTCAAAAGATAAAGCCTCGTTGATATCGAAGACAATATCCTTGTTGTTATCCACTGAAAGCATCGAATAGACCAGTGCGCCCATTCCAATTTGAGTGGCAATTTTCTCGCGTTCGCCCGCTGGGATATCGCCGCTCTTTTCAGATTCAACCGCCAGTACGCGTTTCACCGCTTCATCCGCCACATCTTTGAATAGCACCACTCGTCCACGCCGTGCGGACATGGCGCCTTCGGGCAGGCTCACAAATCCATAGCCGAGGTGATAGCATTTTTCAGATTGCGGGAAGCCCCACAACTTGAGAATTGCAAACGCCTGCTGCAAGTGCATGGACTGACGCACATCCACAACATAAATGGAGCGGTCAACATGATATTTTTCAAATTTTACTTTGGCTAACGCAAGGTCTTTTGTGAGATACAGGGTTGTGCCGTCTGAGCGCAGAAGGATGTTCGTGCGATATTTTTCCTTGGTCAGCCCCAACTTTTCGTCGATCTTCACGATTACCGCGCCGCCTTGCGGACGTTCATCGGTGGCTATGTCTTTCGCGATCAATTCGTCCACGATCACTTTGGACGGTTCGTCCAAATCGCTTTCGTAAAACCAGACATCTATTTTTACATCGAGCATTTGCAATACTTCGCGCAGTTCTTCCAAACTCCATTCGCGGGTGACGCGCCACAACTCGCGCACAGATTTATCACCCGCGTCCCATCTGCGATACATGTCGCGCCGTTCGGCATCATATGCTTCGCGTTGGGCAGTTTGTTCGGGCGTTTCGTTTTCCTTCTTTTCGAGCAGGGCGGTGGCTTCCACATAAAGTTTTGCCAGCCATTGACCGCGCTCGTGCACGCCCTCTGGTTCCTGCCCCTTGTACAACTTGTCATACATCCACATCACGGTGATGACGCCGAGTCCCAGGTCACCGGGGTACGAAGCGCGGATCGTTTCAAAGCCTGCAAACTCAACCAACCTCGCAAGCGCTTCGCCCAAAATGGTATTGCGCGCATGCCCAATGTGGAACGAGTGATGTGTATTCGGCTGGGCATATTCGACCATGACCCGCTCATTTTTTTTCGCACCCCGCCCAAAGTCGAGACGCGAAGCGAGCACTTCATCCACAACCCGACTGGCATAAGTGGCTGTCGAAAAATATAGATTGAGATAACCTTTGACCGCATCAATGCGACTGATGCCATCCACGCTGCCGATCTGCGCCTTGACCTGTTCTGCCATCTCTTGCGCTCTCTGCGGGACGGGTTTTCCGCCCTTGCCCGCGCGCGCTTCATTTGCAGCGGTCTGAAAGAATGACGTGGCAAAACCCCATTCGCCCGAGAAGGGAATGGGCTGCCATTTAAGCTCAGCCAGCGGAATATCGTTCGCGGCGCAGAAATCTTTTATTTTGGTTTCGATGAGTTGTTGTTCTTGTGTAAACATAAGCGAAGCGATCCTGTGGATAGTTTTGATTATAGCCGAGGGTTGGGGTGAAATGGGAACAAAAACGGGAGCGCCCATTGAATGGCGTTCCCGTTTAATGATTTGCTGAAAGATAAATTACGCGTCTTTCGCTTTGTCGCTGCTATTTTTTGGGAGCGGCAACTTTCTTTTTCTTCTTGGTATCAACTTCTTCTACCACGGGCGGGGCGGCAAGAAATGCAGCAAGGCGTTTCATTAAACGACCCTTACGGCGTGAGGCATTGTTCTTGTGAAGCACACCTTTTTCTGCGGCTTTGTCCAAAGTGCTGATTGCCTTCAATACAGCTTCTTTTGTTTCGGGATCATTCTCTGTGAAAGCTTCGCGGGCGGCGGTGACAGCAGTACGAGCTGCACCACGGAAAGTACGATTGCTGATGCGATTCTTTTCGTTTTGACGATTGCGTTTGATTTGTGATTTAATGTTAGCCAAGGTTTTTCTCCAAAAATATCCTTCTTTTTTAACAGCGATGTATTTTACATGAGGGACGTATATTTGTCCAGCAATTTTCCGAGCGATTCCTCTGTAAATTTAGGAATTCGTCCCGCAGGGTACGCTTCAAACGTGACCTGCGGGACGGACGCTTAATTAACTGGTGTCAATGTGGCAGTGGATGCGTCGGGGGCGGCGGTGCTTGTGGGAGGGCGTGTAGCCGTCGGGGTAACCATGTTGACAGGGATGATCAATACTTGCCCAACTTGAATGGCGTTCGGGTCAGTTATATTATTTTCTTTAATAATATCTTCTTCGGTGCTGTTGAATAGGGCTGCAATTCTGGCTAAAGAATCACCAGACCGTACGATATATTGTTCTTTTTGACCCTTCGGTAGATCAATCGGAACAGTGGTTGAAGTTGGTAATTGCATGCCTGGGTTTGGCAGGAGGATTATCTGTCCGGGCAGGATGTTTTGTGTCAGTGGGTCTACGCCTTTTGGAAAACCGGTGGCTTCGTCTGTTCCGCTGTATGGGTTGAGAAGTAGAATGAGTTGGATGCCGTCATCGCCGAGATTATAGTTTTGCGAAATGAGTTCGAGGTAGTCGCCGGCTTGCACGGTGTAATTGAACGGTGTTGAAAAAGTGGCTGTCGGCGTGACTGTTGGCGTGGATGTAGGAGTTGACGTAGATGTTGGCGTGGATGTGTTGGTTGGGGTGAACGTCATTGTCGGGGTGGGGGTTTCGGTGGCGAACAGTGTGCTGATCGGTTTGCTTGGTCCAGCCAGCCACGCAATTAATAAGATTACGCCAATTAAAACAAGTACGCCAGCGATAATGTAAATAATATTTGGGCCGCCACGCTGCCTGCGTTTGCGATAGGAACTGATACTGCTTGAGGGTGAAGAAGAAATAGGGGGTCTATTGTTCATAAGTTTTTCCTTTTTACATAGCGTGTTTGCCAAAGCGCTTTCCCATTTGACGCAATGTAAAAATAATTCTACCTGAAAAATGAAGGTTGTGGGGAGCTTTACGTGTCGAGTGTGCAAGCAAAAGGTGTCAGGCAGCGAGAGGCAAAAGCGAACGCGCAGAGACAAGTTTTTGCCATTCGCCGCTCATCCAAGCCGTTCGCGCTTTGGCGGTCAAAATTGCGCCATCCAAATTCCATTGCGCACCGGGTAGTTTTA
>CAMCQT010000006.1 GCA_945877125.1 Candidatus Brevifilum fermentans
GACTAGCCGAATGTAAGAAGTCGCTACTACAAAAAAATTGGGGAGGTGCCAGAGTGGCTGAATGGGCTCGCCTGCTAAGTGAGTGCTGGGTTAAACCAGTCGCGGGTTCGAATCCCGCCCTCCCCGCCACAAGAAAAACGCGTCCGCAAGGGCGCGTTTTTCTTGTCAGTCAAAAGAGGTCGTATAATAAGCGGACGGTAGTGGGGATAACCCCACCAAAAATAAGCATGAAGCCTTCCAAGAAGCCCACCTCTTCTACGAATAAAAATATCTCCATTGACGGGGATGTTGTGGACAGTGTTGTCATTGTGGGAAATAAAAACACCGTCAATCAAACCATCATCCAAAAATTCTTCAACATCTTCAAAAGTGACTCGGTAATATCTTAACCATGATTAGAAGGATTAGAGGATGACCATGATTGGGCGTCTTATACATCAGGGCAATCAAGCAAATCAAGTAAATCATGGTCAAAGACAGAAGGATTTAATATGCAACATGAAGATTTGACCCGCCGCATCATTGCTGCCGCTATGAAAGTCCACTCCACGCTGGGCAACGGCTTTCAGGAAGTCATCTATCAGCGCGCCCTGGAAATTGAATTTCCATATCACAACCTCGCCTTTGAGCGCGAAAAGGAAATGTCCATTCATTATCGTGGACAGGAGATCGGCACACGCAGGGTGGACTTCTTCGTTGAAAACCTGATTATGGTTGAACTCAAAGCCGTCATCCAATTAGAGGACGCCCATCTCGCCCAAGCCATGAATTATCTCGAAGCGTATAAAATGGAGATCGGTCTGTTAATCAATTTCGGTGCGAAGAGCTTGCAATTCAAGAGAGTTCACAATAACAAACTCCTTAACCATGATGAAAAGTCTTAACCATGATTACAAGGATTACAGGATTACCTTGATTGGGAGTCTTGCCAATCAAGGTAAATCCATCATGGTAGTCAATCAAAAGTTTTAACCTTGATTGAGAGGGTTGCAGGATGACCATGATTAGAAATCCTGTAAATCACGACAATCCATCATGGTAATCCTTCAATCAAGTAAATCAAGGTTAAGACAAATGTACGTGGAACCCCCAACCTCAAAGGGAAACTAAAAATGATTCATCCAAACTCTTGTCAAAAACGCAACAGTACCATGATTGAAGGATTACACGATGACCCTGATTGGGCTCGCATAAATCATGGCAATCCTTCAATCAAGAAAATCACGGTTAAGACAAAAGGCGGTAACCATGGCGCGTGACGAAGTATATTACAAAGCAGAAAAGAAAGTCGAAGAAGCGCGACGCTTAGGCGCAACGGAACTTAATCTCAGCAGAATTTGTATCGTTGATCAAACAAAATCGATGGAAGAAACGCTGTATTTGCCATTGGATGACTTCTTTATATATCTCACTGAATTGCCTGAGTCGCTAGAAAATTTTGTGCAGTTGCGGTCGCTTAACATTTCCAGTAATCAATTGACAGCACTGCCAGAGTTGCTAGCGCAACTTACACAGTTACAGGCATTAGACCTCTCCAATAATCAACTGATAACACTACCAGATTCTCTAGCTCAACTTACACAATTGCAATCGCTGAATCTCTCTAAAAACCGTCTGACAGCATTGCCAGAGTCGCTCGGCAATCTCACGCAATTGAAGACGCTGAATCTATCCAACAACCAATTGACGGTTCTGTCAGAGTCGCTCGGCAGTCTCACGCAGTTGGACTCGCTGAATCTATCCAACAACCAATTGACGGTACTTCCTGAATCGCTCGGCAATCTCGCGCAGTTGGCCTCGCTGGATTTATCCAACAACAAACTCACCGATATTCCCTCCTCTCTTGCCCAACTTGAGAACTTGAAGAAACTTGAACTTGACAACAATCCCCTCAACCCCGAACTCGCCGAAGCTTACAAACAAGGCCTTGATGCAGTCAAAGCCTACCTGCGCGCCAAAGCCGAAGCGCAAATCATCCTTAACGAAGCCAAACTTATCATCATCGGCGAAGGTGAAGTGGGAAAAACTTGCTTGACGGACGCTTTGCTTGATATCTCATGGGAAGAACACTCATCAACTCACGGTATTCAAATCAAACCTATCAAACTTAAAGTTCCCGAGTCCCAAACCACCATCACCCTCAACGCCTGGGACTTCGGCGGGCAGCGGGTGTACCGCCCCACGCACCAGTTATTCTTCAGCGCGCCCGCCGTCTATCTCGTCGTCTGGAAACCGCGCGAAGGTTCGCAGGCAGGGCAGGTCAAGGAATGGATTCAACTCGTCAAGCGCCGCGAACCGAGCGCGAAGATTCTCGTCGTCGCCACGCATGGCGGACCGCAGCAGCGTCAGCCCGATATTGACCGTCAGGAACTGTGGGATTTGTTCGGCAAGGAAACCGTCGTTGACTTTTTCTTCGTCGAAAGCAAACCCGACGAGCACGGCAACCGCAAAGGCATTGACGAACTCAAACGCGCCATTGCCCAGGTCGCCGCGAGCCTGCCCGAAGTCGGTCGCTCTGTGCCGAAAAGTTTTGCCGATGTCCGTCAAACCCTGCAAGAGGTGGGCGCGCCGTATCTGCCTTTGCGCGAAGTCCTCGACATCTGCCGCGCCCACAACATGGATGATGAAATCGCGCGGCTCTTCATCACCATCTCGCACCGCCTCGGTCATCTCACGCATTACGAAAACGACCCGACCCTGCGCGACATCGTCATCCTCCGTCCCGACTGGCTTGCCACCGCCATGAGTTACATCCTCGATGATGAAGCGACTCGCACAGCGCACGGCTTGGTGAAATTCTCGCGCCTCGCTCAATTATGGGATGACAAAAACCGCGCGGACGACTCACGCTATCCTGCGACTCTCCACCCGATCTTTCTCCGCCTGATGGAGCGCTTCGATCTTTCCTACCGTGTGGCTGATCCTACAGCCCGTGGTAGGGGCGACCCAATGGGTCGCCCCTACGAAGACACGACCTCCCTCATCGGTCAACTCGTCCCCGATATCCGCCCGCAGAATATTTCCGACGCATGGAAAACCTCTCCCGCGTCTGGCGAAGTCCAGCAAACGCAAATCTGTCACATCGTGGACGCAAGCAACGGTCAATCTGCCAGCGCGGAAGGATTGTTCTACCAATTGATCGTCCGCCTGCATAAATACTCACTCGGTCGCGCCGATTACAACGCCAGCGTCCACTGGCAGCGCGGGCTGGTGCTGGAGGATGAATACAAAAGCCGCGCCTTTCTTGAACACGTGGGCAACGACGTTCGCATTACTGTCCGCTCGCCGTACCCCGAAGGACTGCTTGGCATGTTGACCCGCGAAGTGAAATTCCTCGTCGAAAGTTTTTGGGAAGGCTTGCGCTGTGACGTGATGGTTCCGTGTATCAACCCATGCGGAAAGAACAATGCTGGAACTGGATTGTTTGAAGTTGAAAAACTGATGACCTTCAAAAGACAAGGAATGACGATGTTTCCTTGTATGATTTCTGGCTGTAATCAAGCACAAGATATTGACTCACTTCTTCGTAATGCCCCCGCCGCCGCGGTGCCTATCTCACTTGATTACTTGGAGAAAAAATTTGCAGAAGTTGTAAA
Organism: Candidatus Brevifilum fermentans; assembly: GCA_945877125.1. GTDB lineage: Bacteria > Chloroflexota > Anaerolineae > Anaerolineales > Villigracilaceae > Villigracilis. Next base: position 3,597 of record CAMCQT010000006.1, read on the forward strand.
CAAGATGAATTATCAAGGCGGAAAAATCATGGATCGCTTTGACCGTGTTGACGATCATGATCGGCGAATACTTAGCATGGCGGATAAAATCTACACCGACCTGCTGCAAGTTCTCAAAGACGAAGCAAAAGAAGGTCCACGCCTGTTCAGCCTTGTGCCTGTCAATCGTTCTGGCTTTAACCCCAAACAATGGACAAGCGAAAAATTCAAGTTGATCTTATGGTGTGAACATGCCCGTAAACCATTGCCACTCATCAATGGCAAAGACAGTCAAAATGGAGTTTACGAAATAGAACGTACTCGCGAATGGTTCGTAAAGGCTGCTCCATTTCTGAAAATCATGACCCAAGCACTTAGCCTTGCTTTACCTATTGCGACCGCTGGCATAAAACTCGAAATTGACAAAGCCGCCTATGACTTTTTTGCAGACCAAATCACTTTCAGCAAAGAAATCATTGACGCCACCTTGAGTGTCAGTGACAAATCAGACCTTTGGAAAGATACTGGCGACTCCGCCGAACTACCTCAAGGGTTTGGAATCCGCGCCGAAAACGCCACTCTCCGTGAACTTCACGCCTTCCTCAAAGAACGAGACCCTGGCTTCGGCGGTCTCGCCCGCGTGATGAACAAACGCCAGGAATTCCTCTGGGTGCACGAGAAGTTTGCGGGTGAGTATTAGTCCCTCCCTTGGAGAAAATTGATGACCGAGCATACCTACACCGAACCTGTTTCCAAACTGCTGACATTGGGAAGACCCGACAATCGAGGGTGGCGTGATTATCTGAAAATGGGATTTACCTACGCAGATATTCCCGAATTGATCCGCTTGGTTGAGGACAAAGATCTACGTTGGATGGAAAAGCCCGATGGCATTTCAGAAGATGAAGACCTGACCGAATGGTATGGTCAAATCCACGCCTGGCGCGCGCTGGCTCAACTCAAAGCCGAAGAGGCGATTCCCGCCTTGTTGAGTATTCTCCATGAGATAGACGAGTATGGTGATGATTGGTATGGGGAAGAATCATTTGAAGTCTTTCCAATGATCGGTCCCGTTGCGATTCGTCCGCTGGCAGATTATCTCGCCGACACACGACATGGAACCTGGGCGCGTGTTGCAGCTAGCGCATCTCTGCAAAAGATGGTGGAGGCATATCCTGAAACAAAAGAGGAATGTACCGCTGCCATTGTCGTTGCGTTAAAGGGTTACAAAGAAAATGACGAGTCTCTCAACGGTTGCATGATTTCGGATCTGGTTCAAATGAACGCCGCGCTCGAGCACATTGGCTTGATAGAAGAAGCTTTTAAGTCAGGCAATGTTGATGAAGCAGTTGATGGCGACTTTGAAGATATTCAAATCAGGTTGGGATTAATAGAAAAACGTACAAAACCTCATCTGCGTCCCTTGTGGTTTGACGAATCCAACCGTATTTTCACTGATAGTAATATGCCAAAAGTAAAAGCATCGAATAAAAAAGAAAAGAACAAGCACAAACAGGAAAAGAAGTCGCGCAAGAGGAATCGAAAAAAATAACAAACGTAAAATTACTGCATGGCGCGAGTGAAATAAAAAATATGGAGAATAAAGTTGGATTGCAGCTTTCGTTTTTCAGCGTTTGCTGAAAGTATTCCAAATGATGAAAACTGAGTAATTCACTTCTCCGATGTGATGCCTTCGAACGTGTGTAAAGCCCTCTATCCCACCTGTGCCGAGATTTATTGGCAACAAATTATATGCTCGCGCAACCCTTCTTGCGTAGCATAATTTCCCCAAAAACACCTCGAAAAGGGCTGATAACGCTAAGCCAGTTCTGTACGAGATACGATCCCTAAAAGTATTCCACGTTTCAGCATATACAAAGAATAAAAATCATGATGTATGTAATCAGAAAAAAAACCGCCTTCCTTATCGGGATTACCATCGTGATCCTTGCTGCTTGCACGCCCTCCCGCTCAACAGAAGCGACGGCAACAGTCACTGCCACAGGAACCCCTCTTCCACCTCCTCAGGCAGTTGACCTTGGAACGCTTGGCAAAGGCGCAGTCAGCGATGCTGCCTGGTCGCCAGATGGAAATTTGTTGGCTGTAAGAAGTTTGACCGGCATTCACTTCCACAATACACAGACCTGGGAGGTTGTCAAAACGATCCCTGATAGCGAACTCAAAGATAGGTCGCTTGGCTATTTTGCTTTTTCCCCTGATGGAAAGTATTTGGTTTTTATTGCCTGGGGCTGGAATACCCCAGGCGCTTTCTGGCGCTATGATTTGCAGAGCGGAGAATTTGCTCTCTGGCTTGAAGGTGAAGGCTTCAACTTTTCATCTGCCCCGATCTTTTCGCCAGACCGGAAATCTTTTGCGATTCTTAATGATGCTTGTGAAGATACTGGAACTGGCGAAAAGAAATCTGCGTGCGATCGAATTGCGCGGTAATCTGCGCCGCAAGAATCCGCTCGCGAACGGCGCGGCGGGTGGACGGTTCTTCGTTGTAAAGAATCAACTCGCTGACCAGTTTTTGCGCGATGGTCGGATGTGATTCAGGATCGTTGAAGCCTTGAATCGAATATCCCGAGTGCGACCAAAAACGCGGGTCGGCAACGGCAACGACAGACTCAATTAAATTGGCGGGAATATGTTGCGGGTTTTGTTCGTTGATGGGGATGTAGCGGCGCGGTGTATCGGTCGGCGAAAAAGTAAAAAGCAACTGCAACCCCGTGCGATCATAAACGTGTGTAGGCTCAAGCAAAAGTCCATTCGGCGGATTGAGCAAGCGCGGCAGAATTTCCACCGAGGGCAGGTCGCGGGTCACATCGGCATACGCAAACGCGCCAAGAAGAATTAACGCCGCAAGCACGATGGAAAAGACCATGCCCACACTGAGCAGCGCACCGCGCGCACGATTAGAAGATGTGCGCTGTTTTGCAAGTCGCCGTTCACGACGCGAGCGGAGGATGGGGAGATATTTTTGCATACTCTATTTTAACCACAGACCATAGACCGTATACCGTAGACGGTGAACAATGGTCTTGTCGCATCGTCTATAGGATGTCAGGACTCAATTATTCTCACTATCAAAGTTGCTTATTATCATTAGAAATCTCTCAAACAATGGCTTAAAACCAGAAAAGTCAATATCTATAAAATTAGGATGTTCATTAATGAGATAATCCGCAAAATCATTTTTTGAGAGCGCAATATTTTTGTCTGATTTACCGTAAACTAAATTGTCAATAATTTTTATTTCTCTGTGTGATAAGCTATTGAAATCCTTACAATTTAAATCTTCCTCAACATGCCTTCCAGAAACAGGGCTAAATTCTCTATTTAGAAACAGACGCCGATCATTTTCGTCGTACCGCATAATATCATTGTCTCTATAGAGAAACTCCACACAAACTTCGTTCATATCTTCTCTATGTTTTGGGATTGGGTTACCAGAGAATAAACATTGTTGTTCCAGGGTATGAAATCGTCATTCGCCTTTAAATCTTTAATAACTTTTGCATTATCACGGTCAAACATAAAAATATGAGGACGATTATGCGGCTCTGGCTGGGTTTCAATAGCCTTCATTTTTTGTAGCAACAAAGTATCGCCTTCGTCATTATCTCCTTGCGGAAAATCAAACTCCAGATTTGGAAATAACCCTTGAGATTTAAAGTATCTCAAAGCAGCCATAAGATGCTTTCTGTCTGTTTTCCCTTCTGTGTAGATGAAAGGCTTGGTTACAGGGTGAACTACAGTTAGGTTTTCAGTATATTCAATCTTCAGATACTCAGGGGATAAACGTAGAAACTCTCTTAACAAGCCAAGATAAACAGGATTGTTTTTACCTTTAACCATTCCAATAAACTGAATTTTGCCAAAGACAATCCTCTGAAAAGGTGGGTGATATGCTTTTGGATCAGAATATTTATGTCCTGCGTGATTTTCAAAATAATTTTGAGCAGTTGATTCAAGTGTAAACGTTTTCCATGCATAGAGTATTGCTCGAATTTGCTTCACATAGCGTCTTTGAACATTGGGATATTTGTTTACAGTAAGCCCAGTTACTTCCTGTCTTTGTTGCTTACCTTGCAAGCGCGTTTTCTTTGGATTTACCTTAAATCCATTGGATTCAATTACCAAAGATAACTCATTGCCAATTTCAGCCTGACCAATTTCAGACAAATGAGCAAGCGCAGACGGAAACTTTGAACGACTTGTCGAAAAAGTGATGTCATCAGCATAACGCGAATAAGTACATTGATGCTCTTTTGCAAGCTGTTGCAAATTTGCGTCTAGACGAGCACAAATCATATTCGAAATAATTGGAGAAGTTGGAGCACCTTGTGGTAAAACGCCACCATGACAGCAGATTTGAGCCAAAATAGTAGCCACCTCATCATTTAGATGATAAGGATTCCCCATAAACATGCCGCGAACACGACCAAAATGAATTGTGGGGAAATAATTCTCTAAATCAATATTCAATACATAGCGACGTTTTTTATGAATATGCGCGTTACTGACAATGCCCCGCCCTGTGACAAAACCATGAGTAGATGGTTTAGGTTTGTACACTGTTTCTAAAACTTGTTTTAAGTTGCGTTGAATTACCTTGATTGGAGACGCAGGTGCAGATATTTGACGAGTTCCCCCAGATTTTTTAGAAACGTTGAACACCTTATATTTTTTCTTGTCGGGCAGAACATAGAGATGAAAATTCAATTGCTTGACTGTCACTCCAAGCAATTGAGAAATTTCATTTCGATCCTGTAATTTAAGAAATTCAGCCTGAAGTTCTTGCGATGATTTTGATAAGCCTTGATGCATAAAACTGCCCTGTTAGGATTAGGTGCTTGCGGAGTAATTTACGCATTCGCAGGCGACGCGGTAACAGGGATCAACAGCAGCAAACAGTTACGCGCTTATAGCGGAACATTGAAGTACTTGCTGCGTTTACACAGCAAAAATTAATTCAACTCCACAAGCACCTACTGCTATTATATTCGGTTATTGTTTTATATGGATTGTTTTAGAAAAGTTAATTACGCCGTGTCATCCACGAATGGGGTCACGAATAAGCGAATCGACGAGGCAGGGATTCGAATATTCGCGGTAAAAATTCGTGGATGTTTTTTTTCTTGCGCTTGTGTACAATTGTGCATATAATTGAATTATGAGTTACGAATGGGATCCCAACAAAGCCAAAGAAAATCAAAAGAAACATGGCGTCAAGTTCGCGGATGCTGTGGCGGTTTTCGAAGATGAAAATGCCATCACCATCGAAGACGAGCATGAAAGTGAAGACCGTTTCATTACAATTGGCAGGGATTTTCTCAGAAGAATTTTGGTTGTGGTTTACACCTTTCGCGGCTTGATTATTCGACTTATCTCAGCGAGAAAAGCCACAGCACGCGAGAAAAAAATATATGAGGAACAAAATGAAGAATGAATATGATTTTAGCAAAGGCAAACGCGGAGCAGTTCTTCCCTCGCCAAAAGGGAAAACCCGAATTACCATCCGTGTTGATGATGACATCCTGGACTGGTTTCGAAATCAAGTCGAGGGAGCGGGCGGCGGGAGTTATCAGACCTTAATTAACAGCGCCCTGCGCGAATATATGACACACCAACAGGAACCGATTGAAGTAATTTTACGCAGAGTGGTGCGCGAGGAATTACAAAACGCCGCACAATAATAAAAATCCGAAGCCGTGGCTTCGGATTTTTATTATGTAACGATGGTTAATCCACCGTCCACGGTCTACCGTCCATCGTCACCCATCCAGCAAATCCGCAAGGAAACCCATCAACCCGCCCTCTTCTTCCTGTTTTTGCATCGCATCCAACACATCACTCGAAACCACGCCGTTCTGACCGTTGATCAGCACCAGATGTTTGCGCCCATCAAACGCAAGTTCGGTCATCCACACCGGCAGTAGATTTAGCTTAAACGAATCGATCACTAAATTTGCCGACGATGTATGCACGATGTTCGCGTTGTTGATCAGATGCGGCAGGTCGCGTTTGTATTTTTTATACGTCTGACTGCGCGCATCGAGCGAGGCATCTGCCATGGGCACGTCATAAATTTCGGCGGGCCAGTCAGCCAGGAATCGTGCATCGTACGGCTTGATGGATTTCATATCAAACGAATCGATCAAATTCAAGAAAACAGCAGATGGCTTTCGCGAGGCGGGCAGCGGCAAGTCATTAACCATGATCGGATATTGATCTGAGAAACGGCTGACTATTTTTTCTCCGCGTCTGCCAAACATTTCATTTTCAGATTGAACGACTTCGTAGGTGTAATCAACGGTGCCGCCCACATCAAAAGTCCACAGCGGAAGATAAAGTCCGCGCGGCAGTTCCACTTTTTTCTCAGGTTTAATTCCATTGCCATCCACCCAATCAATCAGTAATTTGACGGCGCGCTTCTGATCAAACACATGCGGAATAATTCCGTCGGGCGCGAGCAGGTCTTTTGTTTTTTCAAGACTCACCACATGCGGCGAATCGCAATAGACACAAGAGGATGAAATTTGTTTCGGCGGCAGAATAAATTCCGCGCCGCAGCCTTTGCAATGAAAGACCTGTTCCTGCAACGACTTGCCATGTCCGCGGGCGGTTGCCATGGCAATGATGAAATCCTTCTCATCGGCTTCCTGTGCGCCAGTGCCAAGTGCGTGGTTGCGTGTGCAATACTCACAAACAAGTCCCTGACCGTCTGGCGCAAAAGACATCCGTCCGCCGCATTTGGGACACATGAATCTTTGCGCGTCTGACTGACGCATTCCATCGGGCGCAGCGGGTAATTTATCGGGGTTAATCACTTCGTCAGCTTTTAGTTTGCCATCCAAAATCGCCAGCGCACGCCGCGCCCGTGAATGGCGCAGGTCATGTGAAAGACAGTTTTCCAGCGCCTTCCGTTTTTCGACAGGCTCGCTGGTAATCTCGCTCATCCAAAACCACGCCTCAGCCAACACATCATGTGAGCCGGTCATATAAATGGCGCGGTCAAGATAGCGGCGAGCTGCTTCCTTGCTGCCCGCCTTCGCTTCGATAATTCCAGAGCGGAGAAGTTCTTTTGAATAATCTTCCATGGTGACTGTCGGGTTACAAACCCGACCTACTCCTTACCATCGCGTCCGTCATCTTTGCCACGCGCGCCATTTCCTTCACATCATGCACGCGGATAATATCCGCGCCGCGCGTGATGCCCACCGCCACCGTTGCCGCAGTGCCTTCCACACGTTGGTCCGCGGGCAGGTCAAGTGTGAATCCAATAAATGATTTGCGGGATGTGCCCAACAGGATCGGATATCCCAACTTGCGGATCTCATCCAGCCGATTGACCAACTCCAGGTTATGCTCGCGCGTCTTGCCAAACCCGATGCCTGGGTCTAAAACAATGAGTGAATCAGCGATTTGGGCTTTTTGTGCAATCGCCACACTTTCGAGTAATTCGCGTTTTACATCCTCGATCAAGTTTTCATATTCCGCACCAACGTACGCATTCCCAAACTTCTCGCGGATTTCCACACTGGCTGGGTTGCTGCGGTTGTGCATCAAAATTACCGGCGTCTTGTATTTTGCCGCGATAAATGCGAGTTCATCATCCGCGCGCAAACCCCAGACGTCGTTCACAATCTGCGCGCCGGCTTTGATCGCTTCTTCAGCGACCTGAGCTTTATAAGTATCAATTGAAATAATTGCTTCGGGAAAATTTTGATGCAGTGCGCGGATGATCGGAACCACGCGTTCCATTTCGTCATCCGCATTGACAGGTGCAGAACCAGGCCGGGTCGATTCGCCGCCCACGTCCAAAATATCCGCGCCAGAGGCGAGAAAATCCCGCGCCTGATGGACAGCTACATCCACCGCATCCCCTTTGGCGATGATGCCGTCACCGGAAAAACTATCGGGAGTCACATTCAAGATTCCCATCACATACGTGCGGGAACCCCAGTTGAATGTGAAACTCCCGATCTGCAAAGAAGGTGATTTCATATGGCTGTTGTAGGTCACGCTTGCAGCGTGACTGTCACGTTGAAAACGTGACCTACAAAGGCTTCGTTAAATCTGATCCAACGAACGACCCAGCCAGGCTTCGGCTTCGTTGATATCGGTAAAAATCTTCATCGCTGAAGCAGAACCGGTTTCAGCCAGCGAAGCGACATTGACGACTGCATCTGCAACAGATTGGTCAGCCACCACCACCGCCACGCGGATATTTCGCGCAGATGGGTCGCTGTTTGCATCCACCGCCATGCGGACGGCTTTTTCGGGAATTTCTTTCACGGCGCGCAAGTCATATAAATTGCGTGTGCGTCGGTCGGCGCCCAGCAGATGCTCCAGCGCAAAATCATGCCAATGGGCAAGCGTGGCATCTGAAAGGTCGGTGAATGTTAAAGTCATGCCGCCATCTCCGCGGCGGATCACGGTATAACCGACATCAGTTGCCGGGGTCCAGTTAAGTGGTTTTGATTCAGTCATGGGTTCTCTCCTAGTTAATTAACGTGATTATAACGCAGGCTACAAGGTGCCGCATTAATAGCTAAACTGAATTTATGATTCTTGCTTGCCGTGTTTTCAGCAGATTTATTAATTTGTACGGCAGGCGGTAAAACTAATTTTTTCATTTCCCCAATCCCGTGCTATAATGCGGTTCTCCGGGCGCTTAGCTCAGTTGGTTAGAGCACCTCGTTTACACCGAGGGGGTCGGGGGTTCGAGTCCCTCAGCGCCCACTAAAGTCCTGCTTTGCAGGACTTTTTTTTATTTTCATCGAGATCATGTCGGAAGTTTGAGCGCTTCGCGTCAGCGCCCACTAAAGTCCTGCTTTTGCAGGACTTTCTGTTTAATCCTATTCTCTCCCTCTGCTATAATCTTGTCCATGATCCTTGTTGCAGGCGCCATAGGTTTATTGGACGCACGCTGGTTCACCAACTCTCGTCTATTGGGTATCCGTTGCCGCGGTGTAACCGTACTCCCCCTGTGGCAATCATCTAAACGTTGAATCCTGCGTCGCCCATGAATAATTTTAAATTTCCACATTTACAAAAGTTATCGCTGCAAAAAATTATATTTTGGGGTCTCACCCTGATATTCGTCATGGGTCTTTTTTTCTTTGCGCGCAACCTTACGGCTTGCTGGCAACTAACGTCCATTCCCGGTATCCCGCCCTCCTATTGCGCCACTAATCTGGAAAATTCGCCCGGCGCGCCCGATCTCAACATTGAAAGTGCGCCAAATACAGAGATTCCAGCAACACCAGAAGTGGAAGCGCCGCAAATTGAAACGCCTCAATGGGATGGCGGCAACCGGATCAATATTGTGTTTTTCGGCTTGCGCGGCGGCGATATGAGCAGCGCAGATTGTCCACTATGCACAGATACCATTATGTTGTTGACCATAGACCCGGTCACAAAAACAGCGGGGATGCTGTCCATTCCGCGTGACTTGTGGATCAACATTCCGGGCTTTGGCCATAGCCGGATTAATACAGCCTGGACGCTTGGGGAGCGTGCCAAACTGCCGGGCGGCGGGCCGGGTCTGGCAATGGAAACGGTTTCCCAATTTGTTGGCGTTCCAGTCCAGTATTATGTTCAGGTTGATTTTGGCACCTTTGTGTCGTTCATCAACCTGATCGGCGGCATCGACATCTATTCTGATGCAAAACTAATTTTGGATCCGTCTGGCACCGGGCAGGATCATTTCGTACTCACCTGCTGTGGCATGCGTCACCTGGATGGGCAGCGCGCCCTGGCTTATGCTCGCTGCCGTACAGAGTCCCGGGGTTGTAGCGACAGTGATTTTGGCCGCGCGAAACGCCAGCAGAAGATCATTCTTGCTGTGCGGGAAAAGGTGCTCGACCCGGAGTATTTTCCCCAATTTCTGGCGCAGGCTCCCCAGCTATATGATGCGTTCTCGTCCGGCATCCACACGAATATGTCGATGGAGGACGCCATGAAATTGGCTGTGTTCGCAAAAGGCATTCCCATCGAAAGCATCAAGATGGGTGTGATCGACAATGACATGGCTTCTTATGTAAATTTCAAATTCAATGGAGTCCCTGCCAGTGTCCTTCGCCCCGTCCCTGATCTAATTCGTGTCCTGCGTGATGAGATCTTTGTCCCCGGCGGGCCGCTCAGTCCGCTTGCACAAGGCGACTCGTTAACGTTAATGCAAGTCGATGCCGCACGGATACGCGTTGTCAATAACACCTCCACGGCAGATTTGGATGGACGTACCGCCAGCTTCCTGACGGCGCAGGGAATGCAGATCGTAGAGCACGGTGTACCTACCGGCACTTCAGATCAAACTGTGCTGATCTTATATTCTCCGAAGCTATATGCCCTACGATATTTGGTTGATACTTTTGGGGTAACAGGCAGTAAACAAATCATATTCAAGCCTGACCCGACCGAGACAGTGGATATCGAGATCGACATCGGGGAAGATTGGGTTGGCAGGCTGCCATTAGGATATTAGGGTCGGCGTGAAATTATGCGCTGAGGACATTCTGTTTAATCCCATTCTTTACCCTCTGCTATAATCTTATCCATGATCCTTATTACAGGCGCCACAGGTTTTATTGGACGTACGCTGGTTCGCCAACTCTCGTCCATTGGATACCCGTTGCGCGCATTGATCCGTCCCTCGCCGCGGAGTCCGCGCCTGCCCAAGGGTGTGCCCGTGGAAGTGGCCGTGGTCAGCCTCGCAGATAAACGCGGATTACGCGCCGCCCTGCGTGACGTAGATGTCATCATCCACCTTGCCAGCGCGGAAAATCAGGGCAGCCGCGGCAGTCTTTTGACGGCAGATATTCAAGGCACAGAAAATCTCGTCGAGGCCGCATCAGATGCGGGCGTGGATCGCCTCGTATATCTCAGTCATATTGGCGCGGGGCGCGCTTCGGCATATCCCGCATTCAAAGCGAAAGGCATCGCCGAGGAACACATCCGCAATGGGAAAGTGCCATACACCATTTTACGCAGTTCGCTTGTGTATGGACCCGAAGACCATTTCACAAATAATCTTTCACGGCTGGTCCGCTCTTCGTTTGGCGTGTTTCCGATCCCATCTGGCAGGCGGACTGTGGTGCAGCCGGTGTGGGTCGAAGACCTTGCCACGTGCATTTTGTGGTCGCTGGAAAATGAAGATACGCTCAATAAAGTTTATGAACTCGGCGGCAGTGAATTTTTTACGCTGCAACAGATCGTGGAAAATATTATGGAAACCACGCACAGGCAGCGTTTTCTTGTGCCGCTTTCGCCGATCACCTTGCGCGCAATGACCGTTTTCCTTGAAGGCATTATTCCAAATTTTCCCATCTCATCTTTTTGGCTCGATTACTTCGCCGTCAACCGCACCTGCGCCGTCGATTCGATGCCGCGTATCTTTGGGCTGATGCCCGCCCGCTTCACCTATCGACTCGATTACCTCATCCGCAAGCAGTGGTATCAACGCGCGTGGAGCACGGTAACAAAAAGAATCGCAGATTTTCGTGCGCGTTGAAAGCGCGGAAGAAGTCTTTTGGTTTTCCTTTGTGAACTTTGTGCCCTTCGTGTTTAAGATGTTTTCTCAACAATCTCATTTATGTCAAACTTCAACATTCGCCTAATCGAAACTCCCGAAGAAATGCCGCTCGTGGAAGAATTACAGCGCGACGTGTGGCCCGACTCCGAGACCGACGTGGTGCCCTTGCACATGCTCATCACCGCCGTGCATAATGGCGGGCTTGTCCTCGGCGCATTTATTGAAGAAAAGATGATCGGCTTTGTCTTTGGCTTTCCTGGCTTCGAAACCACGCCAGACGGCCCGCGCCTGAAACATTGCTCGCACATGATGGGCATTCACCCCGACCACCGCGACAGCGGCGTTGGCTTTGCCCTCAAACGCGCGCAGTGGCAAATGGTTCGCCACCAAAGCCTCGACCACATCACGTGGACCTACGACCCCCTGCTCAGCCGCAACGCCTATCTCAACATCGCAAAACTCGGTGCGGTCTGCGTCACCTATCGCCGCTCTGAATACGGCGACATGCGCGATGAACTCAATGCCGGGCTGCCCTCCGACCGCTTTCAAGTGGATTGGTGGATTAACACCCAGCGCGTAAAAAGCAGATTAGGCAAACGCTCGCGTCCCACCCTCAAGTTGACTCACACAACGCGCGCTGGATTGCATCCCTTTTATCCGCTTCGCACCTCAAGCCTGGGGCTGGTTCAGCCGCCCGAGCATATCCCGCCCTTTGATGATCGCCTGCTCCTCGCCGAAATCCCCGCTGACTTCCAGACTCTCAGAACCGCAGATTTCGCCCTCGCCCGTGACTGGCGCTTCTTCACCCGCGAACTTTTTGAAACCGCATTTGAAAAAAAATACATCGTCACCGATTTTATCTTCGACACGAACGAAGGCAATCCGCGCGGCTTGTACGTGTTGACTCACGGCGAAAGCACGCTGGATGAATTCGAATAAACTTTGGATTCCATCAGCTTGCTGATGGGAATGGCAGGAAACAAAAAATGAGCGGCAAGCCGCTCGATTCCAAAATCTTTAACGCATAAGGCACCCTTGCGGATGCCTTAGCGGTTGAATAGGGGGAGATGTGGAAACTAAAGCTGCTAATGTGGCGGCTACCTCCGTACTGATGAAGAATTTTGTTCACTGCGTCCCATGGCAGTCATGCCGATGGGGTGATAAGTGGGTTCGGGGTGGTTGCTATAACTGGGTGTCTGGGCAGGTCGCGGCTTGGGCGCAGGACGCGGATAATTGTAGTCGGGCTGAGTTGATGCGTTAGGCTGAGCCGGACGAACAGTAGCTTGATACGCAGCGGCTGGTCGTGCTGAATTATTTTGATAGGATGCCGGACGTTGTTCTGCATCTGCAAGGGTGAAGAGACGTTCACCTGCCACAGAAAATGTTCCAATAATTAACACACGGATCAGCCAAACCATCGCCGCCACAAAGATCGGCACGACCTTGATCATCACAGATTGACCCACAAGCGATCCGCCCACAGCGTTGTGGTTGAGGATCGCAACCGAAACACCCCACCAGGTCAGCATGGCGTTGAACGCCGCGGCAAGCAGCCACGCGCCAAAGAGATACCAAACTTCGGCTGGCTCATCGCGCCCTTGTTCGGGAGTGAAAATGCGGGCAATGCCGGCAAAGTCCATGCCGCAAAAAGCAATCGCAAGGATCGTAGACCATTGAATGCCCGCAAACTTCAAATTGCCAAGCACATCCTGCAAAGCAAACGAAGTTGTGCCAAAGTTGAACAACTCAAAAGCCAGCAGGGCACTGATAAGGATACTGCCGAAGATCGCGCCGCGTTTGAGTGAGGCACTTTTCAAAAACGGGAGCAATTGAATGTTGAGAGAACGGTTCATGGGAGATCTCCTTTTGGAACCACATGGAGGAAAAGAACGACTTGCTCTAATATAGAACAATTGTTCTAATTTGTCAAGAACTGTTCATTGCAAAAATATTACCTTTCCCCATCAATGTTGTTTTTGCACAAATTGAATTGTAAAACCCAGTCAATTATTTAACACAAAGCCGCGGAGACGCAAAGAAAAAATAAATCCTGGACTCCTGGTGGCTCACAGCTTTCTTAAAGTCAAAAACTTTTAACGCGAATGGTCCGAATTTTCGAATAGCGCGAATAAATTCCCAAAAAATTCGAGGAATTCGCCCATTCGTGAAATTCGCGTTCCAAGTAGCCATAAAATAATTCCTTGTCAACCACTTTGAGCAAGCCGTACTTGGCGGCTTGCGTTACAAATGAATCACCCAAGGTCGTTAAACAAAACAAAGACGTTAAGCAGGCTGAAAAGCTCCATGCTTAACGTCTTTGTTTTACGGTTAAATATCTAAACTTGTTCGAAGTGTTGAACGGGAACAACGAATAAGGTCGCACGTTTCTTATCTTCCAAGGCAGGCAGGGCATCGCGCACAACTTGAATAGCCGAATCTACTTGCGGGTCTTCGACGCCCAACAGCATGGTCACAACTCCGCTGCGCATAAATCCGCCAGTGGATGCAACCCGCGTCACACGAAAATTTCCAGCGGTAAATGCCCGTGTCAGTACATCGGCGTCGTTGTCCTGCACAATGATGATGATCATTTTCATGGTGATTTCTCCGTAATTATATTTGTTCAAAACGTTCCACAGGCAGGGCAAAAACCGTCGCGCCGCCCACGGTAACAGGCACAGGCGCGGGCATCGGCATGGGCGAACCTTCGAGCGGAAGGGTCATATATTCAACACGCTGGCGGCAGGAAGTTTGCAGCGCTTTCAGCGCCTCCTCTTCCCGTTCGACGGGCAGACCAATTAACAGCGTGGCGTTGCGGCGTCCCAAAAATCCGCCCGCGCTGGAAAGATAAGTCAGCGATGCGCCGATCCCCTGCAAGGCTTTGGTCGCGGTCTCAAGATCCTGATCTTGAATAACTGCCATCAACAATAAATGGATTGGATTTTCCATACTCATTCTCCTTTGGATGAAAAAACGCTTCGTGCTACGCCTTTGCTTGGTTGCTGCTTCGAGGAGCGTTTTCTCGCTTTGATATTATCAGATGTCTTGGGATGATTCAACCTTTGAAAGTGAATTACACATGGCTTTCTCAAACTCAAAAGCTCTTAACACGAATGGCACGAATTTTCGAATGCCGCAAATAAATGCACAAAAAATTCGAGGAATTCGCCCATTCGTAAAATTCGCGTTCCAAATAAACCATAAAAATAGTTCCTTGTTGATCTCTCGAGAAAGCTATAGTAAATTACATCCATTGAAACATCACAACATATAGAACACTTGCAATGGCGCATGTTAACAGCATCACTGGCAAGCCGCGCTTGTTCCAAAGTTTTGCAGTAATGGGGGTGCGCGTTTTTTCCGATAACGTGGTCACGATGATATTCGCAGTCGAGCCGATCATCGTGCCGCTGCCACCGAAGCCAGCGCCAAATGCCAGAGCCCACCAAAGCGGAGTGATATCCATGCCCGATTCTCCCAGCCCTTTAATGACAGGAATCAGCGCAATGGTGATCGGCACATTATCCACAACTGCCGAAAGCACCGCCACGATCCAGATGACGCCAACCCCAAATAAAATTGGCGGCACATCAGACGCCTGCTCCAACAACTTGATGATGGAATTCATAACGCCTGCATGTTCCAACCCGCCGACCATTACAAAGAGTGCGCCAAAGAAAATCAGCACACCCCATTCAATTCGCTTGAGAACCTCTTGAAGATCGGGTTGAACCCAAACCAGCGCAATGGCCGCCGCACTCAACGCAACCAAAGACGGGCTGATGTGCAATGCGTGGTGAATGAAAAAGAAAAGGATTGCCCCGCCCAACACGATCAAAATACGCCGCGCAATCAACGGCTCGTTGAGCGTCTCCGCCGGGTTGAGGCTCATGATGGCTTTGACACTGCGCGGCTGTTTGGATAATTCCTTTCTGAAAAGATATTGCAACAACAATAATGCGCCCGCCCAGGCCACCAACACAATCGGCATGGAATAAATCAAAAAGTCATTGAACGAAAAACCTGCCGCAGAACCGATCAACACGTTGGGTGGATCACCGACCAGGGTTGCCACGCCGCCTGTGTTGGATAGCAAGGCTTCTGAAACAAGAAAAGGCAGCGCGCTAATCCCCACGATCTCACAGATGAGGATGGTGACAGGCGCGATGAGCACAACGGTCGTCACGTTATCCAAAAACATCGAAAGGATGGTTGTGATGATGCCCAGCAAAATAAACAGGCGTTTGGGGTTTCCCTTTGATGAACGCGCCGCAAGCACCGCAAGATATTGAAAGAACCCTGTCGGCTCCAGCATGGCAACGAGGATCATCATGCCAAGCAGAAGACCGAGCGTGTTGAAATCAATGGCTTCGAGCGCGGCTTCCTCGGAATAAAATCCCAAAATCCGCCCCAGCACCACCATCAACGCCGCCCCTGCGATGGCTGTAATAGTTCGATGAATTTTTTCGGAAAAGATCAGAATTAGACTGCCGAAAAAAATGACGGTGGAAATGACCGCGGGGATGATCGTCATTTGTCAGCCTTGAGCCAGGTGGAAAGAATTGCCGTGCCAATATCTACGCGTGAGGTGATTCCCACCAATTTTCCTTCTTTGGAAACAACTGGCAGGTCATGTTGGTTGTGTTGTACCAGCAGCGAGTAGGCACGCAGCAAGCCGCAATCTTCATCCACTGTGACAGCGGGTTTCATTAACGTTTGAACGGTTTTGTTCAGGCTTTTTG
Source organism: Candidatus Brevifilum fermentans (assembly GCA_945877125.1). Taxonomy (GTDB): domain Bacteria; phylum Chloroflexota; class Anaerolineae; order Anaerolineales; family Villigracilaceae; genus Villigracilis. The sequence continues at coordinate 19,857 of CAMCQT010000006.1, forward strand.
CCGAGGGATGCACATCCTCCACCGCGCCGAAATCGTGGACAAAATCCACATCTGTAAGAAAACTGACAAAATCGGGAAGTTCAAGGGTGAGCATGTCGCGCATCCCAATTACGCCGATCGGCTTGTCGTCATCATCCACAACAGGCAGTAAACCAATATGTTTTTTGACGAAGATGCTGGCTGCTTCACGTATGGTCGTTTTGGGGTGGACAGAAATAACGTTGCGTTTCATGCAGGATGATACAGTCATAGGTTCTCCAAAGAATTTTAAGTTTTATTCAACAAACGAGTCATTCTTCAATTTTAATAATTTTTGTTTGGCGCGCAATGAGCGTATGGCAAACACCATCAGTGCGACAAAAGTTATCGGAGCAAAGAATGTGATGAACAATTGAATGGAAGGCAGGGATGAACTCTCTGCGGCGCGCAGGATGACAAAAACCACATAAAGGATGTAGTACGAGAACAGCAATCCGCCTTCGATGCGCGAAATACGATTGTCGATGTAAAAGATGGGCAGGGTCACGAACGCCACAAAAACCATGACGGGCAGGTCAAATTGCAGGACTTGCTGCGCTACGAGAACACCATCGGGAGAAACAAGCGCGCTAATTCCCAGCACGCCGAGCAAATTGAAAATATTGCTTCCAACTGCGTTGCCTACAGCGATGTCGCTTTCCCCTCTGAGCGCAGCGATCACGGATGTGGCAATTTCGGGCAGGGATGTTCCCACTGCAACGATAGTTAACCCGATGACCAGTTCACTCACGCCGAGGACTTTGGCGATCAGCACAGCGGATTCCACCAGCCAGTTTGATCCCCATACAAGCAAGCCAAGACCAACAACGATGAAAAGGATATTTTTGAGGATGTTTTTTGTTGTACGCGATTCCTTTTTTGCATATTCTTCAGCATATTCTTTTTGAACATCCTTACTTTCGGAACTGGTTTGTTTCAACGCAAAAAATATGTAAACGACCAGAAGCAACAAAAGAATTGCCCCGTCCATTGCGCCAAGATTTCCGTCTAGCACAAGCGCCACTGTGAGCAGGGATACGCCCAATAGAATGGGCGCGTCTTTGCGGATGAGTTGTTCTGCTATGACGATGGGCGCAATCATGGATGTGATGCCGAGAATGAACAGGATATTGAAAATATTTGAGCCAAGTACGTTGCCGAGGGTCAGGTCGCCTTGTCCGCTGGCGGCTGCTTTGAGTGACACGGCAATTTCGGGCGAGGCTGTGCCCATTGCCACGATGGTCAAGCCGATGACCAGCGGCGAAACTCCAAACGCTGCTGCCAGCCGAGAGGAACCGCGTACCAAAAGATCTGCGCCGACGATCAAAATAACGAGTCCGGCAATGAATAGGAGAATTGTGTTTGTCATGCTTGTACTCCAGTGATGAAATTTCCTGAATTTTTTATACCATGACTTTTACGGCGTGTGATTAATTCCCTCATGAAATAAAGTGACAGTCACCTTAAAGGTGACTGTCACTTGGCTAACGATTAAATTATTGTCTTCTTATATTTTGGTATTCTGGAATCTCGATCATCGGCGGGCGTTCACCTTCGGCGATCTCTTCGATGTCCAGGAAGAAACGATCCTGTTCGTAGCGGATCATCTTCATGGTTTTGTTGATATTCTCCAGCATGTTTTGTCCATACTTGCCTTCGAGTTTGCGGATGACGGCTTGGATGATGGCGAAGGACATTTTGCCCAACGCCTCCAGCGGCTGGTTGTGGTGGACACGTTCCAGTAAATCCACTTGCGCGATGGAACTTAATCCAAACTTATCGAGCATATCAATTAATAAACCGATCTCAACGCCGTAGCCTGAGAAGAAGGGTAGTTGCTCCAACACTTTGCGTCTGCCGCCATATTCACCTGAAAGAGGCTGAACCATGCCAGAGAGTTCGGGGTAGAACAAATTGAGCAGCGGGCGCGCGGTCAACTCGGTGACACGTCCGCCGCTGCCGGCCTGCATTTTGTTGCCGACTTTCAAGGGGCGGCGATAAAACCCTTTGACGAAATCAATTTCAGGGCGCAGAAGGAGCGGGGCAATTAATCCATAAATAAAACGCGGATGAATATTCACAATGTCGGTGTCAATCCAGATGACAATATCTCCGCGCGTGCAATACAGACTTTTCCACAAAGCCTCGCCTTTGCCTTTGCGCGCGCCATATTGCGGCAATATGTTTTGGTGGATGTGAACCGGCACGCCGATTTTTTCCGCGATCTGACGTGTGCGGTCAGTTGAGTTTGAGTCGATCAAAACAATTTCGTCCAACAGCGGGATGCGTTTCATCAAAACATTCTTGATCGTTCTGATGACTTTGCCGACTGTCTCTTCTTCGTTGAGCGCGGGGAGCGCGAGGCTGATGGTGAGGTTTTGTTTTTGTTTCAGGGAAAGTAAATATTTTAGGTCGGTGAATTCATCGGCGTGAAAGGTATTTTCTGCGAACCATTTATCCACAAGCACCGAGATGGCGTTCTGCCCTGCTTCTTCGCTGGCGGGGTTGATATCGTAAGGCAATTTTGTTTTGACCACGATCACGCCGTTGCGGCTCTCGCGCATGATCTTTTCGGCAACAGGTCCAATGGACGGGACTTCATCCATCGGGCGTGCGGATGCGCCGAGGATGAGCATGTCGTATTTTTTTGCGGCTTCAAAAACCGCGTTGATGGGATCATCCGTTACGACTTCCTCCCGTTTAATTTCGGGCAGGTTTTTTAGCACACGATCCATGCCTTTGAAGGCGACATCCTGTTCGCGTGTGATGTTGCTTGGGAAAAGATGCAGGGATGAGATTTGCGCGTTATTCGAGTTGCGGATGGATAACGCGATACGCAAACTCAACTCTGCGTACGGTCCGCCGCGGATGGGGATTAGCACATTTTTGATGTTCGCCCCGATATGTTGATTGACGATGGCAATATTACATGGCGCCTGCGCAAGGACTTCAGCAACCGACACTTTCAGCGCGTCAAAATGACAGGGATATTCGAGCAGCAACAGGTCAATATCTTCGCGCTTCACCACATCAACCAGCTCAGCCCACGGATTATGTGAGACGTTAACCTGCGCCCATTTATCTCCGCGTTTCACTTTGTAAAGTTGTTTGAGGGTTTGCCGCAGTTTGCGCGCATCCACAGCAGCCGTGCTGAGGGATTGATCTTCGGGGACATAAATGAAGCCTGTCAGCAGGACATTTTCATCACCTGCAATTGAATGCGCGGCATGGATGGCGGATTTTTGGTCACAGCCTTGCAGGACAGGCACAAGAACTTTTGCGATAAAAGCGTTTTGCGGAATTGGGTACATTGTGGCTCCTTTTAATATTTAACGCAAAGCCCCCATCCCCAACCCTTCCCCGACAAACGGAGAAGGGAGTCCTCTCTCCCATTTTGGGAGAGAGGTAGGGTGAGGGTTATTTGAGAAGGGCCGCGATCTTTTCGGCATAGATTCGCTCCCAGGTGAAATGCTCGCGGACAGATTTCCGCAAGCCAAAGACTTTGTTCTTGTTGAAATAGTCAGCCATCATTTTCGCCACGGCGTCGGGGTTTTCGTCTGGAGAAAAATAACCTGCGAATTCACCGCCAAGTTTTTTCAGCGGGAGAATATCCGAGCAAAAGACGGGGATGCCTGCAAAGCCTGCCTCTAAAATGGGAATGCCGAATCCTTCTTCAAAACTGGGAAATAGCAGCGCATCTGCGAGTTTGTAAAAATCTGAAATGACTTCGTCGGAGATGTATTCGTTTGTCAATTCAGCGAGAAAATGCACAGAATTTTTTATTCCCAACTCTTCGCGCAATGCGCGCAATTTTTCAAAGTATTGCAGGTTCGCAGGGTTATGCGGTCCAAGCGGACCCGTCACGATCATTTGTGCAGATGGCAGGTCAATTCTCAGCGCCGCCAGCGCGCGCAATGCCAGCTCAATATTTTTGCGCGATGTGATGCGGACAGGAAGCAGGATCAACGGGCTTGCCTGCAACAGATCAAGTTTTTTTATATAGCTGAGGGTTTGCTCTTCCAGTTTGAGAAATTTGCCCAAGTCTACGCCGTTCGGAATGACATGGATTTGGGATTTATCAATTTTCATCAGGTCAGAGAGTTCATCCTGCCGCATCTCCGAGATGGTGACCTGAGTTGCATCTGTCCATGCAGTTTTTAACAAATCCCAGGGATAGCCCTCGTGCAATTCGTTTTGATAACGCGGCGTTGTCCACGCCAGATCGTGATGCCAAAGAATCAAGCGCGGAAGTTTTCGCGCAGTGTGCAGTTGATAAAGTGCGGCGGTCAGCGCAAGATTTTTGTTCAGCGAGCAAATATTGTGCGCGATCAAAATATCCACGCCAGATAAAGCGGTTTGCAATTGTTCGGCAAGTTCATCTCGCAGAGACTCGAAATCTGCTGTCACTTCGCCGCGATCCAGTTGAGATTTCATTTCCGCCACGCGCGCGTGACGCGAATCTGCAAGGGGAAGAATCGTCAGCGGAATTTTTTCACCCAGCGAATCGCCGCGCGCAGCGATCAAGCGGACGGAATGTCCGCCCGCAGACATCAGCCGCGCATGGTGCGCGATGACACTTTCCACTCCGCCGACAATGGGTGGAACCGAATAATGCAGGATAACAATCTCCCTCACCCTGCCCTCTCCCAAAGGGAGAGGGTGACTCCCTTCCCCTTCGGGGGAAGGGCTGGGGATGAGGGACTTCATATTTGCCGTCCCAAACAATCCGCGAGAATCGACTTTAAACGGCGCTCCAAAACTGTGAAAGAGAAATGCCGCTTCGCAAGCTGATAATTTTCCTCTGCCCACGCCTGAGCTTGATCGGGGTTGAGCAAAATTCGGCGCACCCGACTCAGCGTCTCTGGATTAATAAAGCCGTCGAACCAGACTGTGCGGAAGCCTTTGGGTTTGATATCCACTTCATAAATCGAATAGTTGTTGACCAAAATGGGGCGGCGGTAATAGACGGCTTCCAAAAAGGCATTGCCAAAGCCTTCGATGCTGGATGGATAAGTGACCAAATCTGCGCGGGGGTACACATCGCCGAGCGTGTAAATCTTTTTGCCGTCCTGCGTCATGCCGCGGTTATCCTGCACTTGATCCGATTCAAAGCGCACGGTCACGTCCAGCAAATGAGCATATTCGCGCACATGATTTTCATAATCCAAGCCTTCATCGCCTGCGGCGTGCGAGATGACCAATTTTGCGGGAAGGTCGAGGCGGCGCACCAGTTCAACCGCGTGCTCAATCCCTTTGCGCTGAATGACGCGCGTGGGTTGCAGGAAAAAATATTCACCAGGCTCAATGCCAAAATCGGCGCGCACAGTTTGGGAATAAGAATCAGGCTCGGGCGGCGGTGAGTCGAAATCCATCACATTGGGAATCACACGCGAGGTCAAGCCCTGACGCGAAGCGATCTGCTGGGCTTGAATCGAATTGATGACCACGTGCCGAATGGACGGCAGGTTGGGCGGGAAAGCCGCCGCGAGATAATCGCCGACGCAGTTGACTTGAAAGCGCTGGCGCTCCCAATGAAAATCGTGGTGGTGCGCGATGGTCGGGAAACCCGTCTCGGCAATGAACTCCGTCAACGCCAGACCCAGCGGCAGGTTGAGCGGGATCGTCACCGCATTCTCAATCACCAGAATTTCCAAATCAAAGCGACGCGCAAATTCATACAACTGCTCTTTGAGATATTCCTTCAACTCATTCACGCGGCGCGTCATTTGCGGCGGGCGGACGTAAACGGAGAAAAAATCCTTGTGCAGTGCAGCAATTTCAGGATGCGCCGCGCGCGCCTCCTTCATCACCGTCCAACTGCCCGAATACGCCTGCTGATTTAATTTTTCAATTTCGGGATGACGATAAAACGCCTCTGGCGTGACCTGGGACTGGTCGCTGTTTCGATCACATTCTCCAGCGAAATAGAAACACTGGTGACCAAGCCGCTCCAGCACCGTTGCCCACTTTTGCGTTTCAAGCGAAACCCCGTCTGTGCCTGCAAAACGGGTTGATATAAAACCAATGTGATGTGTCATAACCTCATCCATAAAATTTGATAGGGGAGCAGCGTTGTTGCATGTTCCGTTTTGATGTTAATTTTTTTTGCACTGACATTGTGCAAGCATAACATGCGCGATGTTCCATCGGGCGAAATGCGTTCAACGGCAAATACAGACGGATGAAGGTTAATAATCTTTTGTGTTCCATGCGGATGAAATGCGGGCGAGTTGCTGCGCGTCAAAAGTAGTTGACGATAACGAGTGAATACTTGCGCGCGCAAAGAGTTTTCATCTGCAAGTTCATTTTGCAGTTTTTCAAATTCGCATTTCTCGCGGTTGATCGTGCGGTTGCGACCCGTTTGCTTCACGCCCTCGACCCATCCGCGCGAACCGAAGAGACTATGAAAATAAATTCCAGGCAGACCGAGCAGTGAAAGCATGATGGCTTGCGCAGCGAGGAAACGATTGACTTGCAAATCCAACGGCTCATTCCCATTTGGATTCGAAAGCGCATCGAAATAATTGATGTTCATTTCATACGGACTTTGCGTGCCGTCTGCATTTTGTTTGTACGAAATCAGTCCGCCATGTTCAAGCGTTTTATTGACCAGTGAATCTATTTCTTCATTCGATAAAATTCCGCGCGCAGGGTTTAATCCAATGCCGTCGTGCGAGGCGAGGAAATTGAAAAATGTTGTTTTGCTGGAGGGGAGCGTTAATGTTTTTGCCCAATTGGAAAGCACCCGCGCATCGCCCGCGTGGAAGGCGTGCAACGTCAGCGGCGGCAGGGCAAAGTTATACACGAGTTGAGCTTCGTTCGTTCCATCGCCAAAATAGGAAATATTATCCGCGTGCGGCACATTCGTTTCGGTGATGAGATGCACATGCGGCGCGACCTCATCCAACGCGGCGCGCAGGAATTGAATCACATGATGTGTTTGCGGCAGGTGGATGCAGGTTGTGCCAACCTCCTTCCACAAATAAGCAATCGCATCCAAGCGGATAAACGTTGCGCCGCGTTCCACGTACATCAGCAAAATATCGAGAATTTCAAGCAACACATCTGAATTTTTGAAATTCAGATCGATCTGGTCGGCGCTGAAAGTCGTCCAAACTTTTTTCTCGCATGACGCTGTGGTGAAGGTCGTCAGCAGCGGAAGCGCGCGGGGACGAATCACCTGTGATAAATCTGGCGAGCCTTCGATAGTAATAAAATAATTTTGATAACGCGGGTCATTGTGCAGAAATCCCTGAAACCAATCGCTTTGCGCCGAGATGTGATTAATGACCCCATCGAACATCAAGCGGAAATGATCTTGCATGGCAGAAATATCTTCCCAATCCCCCAAACTCGAATCCACTTTGCGGTAATCTACAACCGAGAAGCCATCGTCCGAAGTCCACGGATAGAATGGTAGGATGTGAATCCCATTGACGATGTTGGCTAAATATTTTTCACAAAACATGCCAAGCGTTTGCAGCGGATTTTGATCTGGCGATTGAATCTGGTCGCCATACGTGATGAGAATGGAATCACGTTCGGTCAACTCACCATCGCGGGTAGTGATCCGCATGCGACGATCATCCATCAATTGTCGTGCGCGTTCGTACAATTGTGGCGCTTCATCTTTTCCATATAAAAAAGTGAGCTGGTTGAGTAGTTTCTTCATCGTTATGTTTTCATAAAGATATTTGAACTCAATTTTCCTGAAATTTTATATCACGACTTTTTTGGCTTAAGATTAAATCCCCAGTAAACCATTAAGTGACAGTCACCTTAAAGGTGACTGTCACTTTCACATCTCAACAATACAGGCTTGCTCTTCTTTCACGATCACGCTTTCGCCGTTTGAAAATGTCACAACCGTTTGTTCCAGTCCGCGGACGACGGTGAGTCCTTTATATTTAATCGTCACGCTCCACGGGAATAAATTTTTGCCTTCGAGTTTTACTTTTGTTGATGAAAGGATTGTCACGCCGAGGGTTTGCATAAATAATCCCACGGGCGCGAAGCCTTGTAGTGAATTGCGCTCGCCAATGCCAGTGCCTTTTTCGGCGTGATAACGCTGGTAAAAGGCGCGGTTCTGTTTTAAGTTTTGGATCACGGCATTCATCAGGTGTGCGGTCAGGCGGGTGGCTTCGGCGCGGAAGCCGTACGCGAGCAAGCCTTCGCCGATCAACTGATTCCACGGGAGGGGGACGCTCATTGAAACCGCATCCGCTTCCGGGTCGGGCGAAGCGGGGAGCGAGGGCAATCCAAACGGACGGTCAAATCTCTCTGCCATTGAAATATTGCGTCCGATCAATGCGTTCGCCTGCTGCGCTTCGGGAACGCCCGCCCAAAGCGGAAGCGCCAGCGTGATGTCTTCGCCTGTGGTGTCGATCAGTTTGACGATGACCTTGTCCTTTTCATCGAGACCCGTCACGCTGACTCTGCCGATGCGCATAAATGTTTTTTGAGTGGTGGCGACCAGCCCGCCCGAGCGCCATTGGAATTGATGACCTAAAATGGTTTCGACCTCGCCTTTGGATTTGGTGAAGTATTCGCTGATCTCCACCTCAGGGCGCTTCGCGGCTGGATTTTGGGTCTGGATCTCGATCAACAAGCGGACTCCAGCCTCGAACTCCACCTTCGGGCGCATGTTGCCATCGCCCTTTTTCTTGGCGATCACTTTGCCTGTTGAAACCAAGCCTGTTTCGCGGTCACGGTAGGAATAAAAACTTTGGCTCGCATTCCAGCTTGCGCCGAGAGACTTTTTTAGATTTTCAGCTTGTGCAACCACAAGCATGGTTTCTTCTTCATTCTTGCCTAGCTTTTTGGCAATCTTCACAACTGACTTGGCTTCGCGGTAGAGCATGGCTTCCAAAGCTGGGCTATGCACCAGGGAAATATCCAAACCCTGTGACCAGGGATTCCAGACATCGAAAATGGGGTTGTCGTCAAAACCTGTTTGCAGGATGTGATCCCACTCTGGTGCGCCGTCGTGGTTGCGGTCGTGCGCCGAGGAGAACCATGCCCAGAAAAATTTGAATAATTTTGGATAGACTTCTGCAAGGAAGGCTTCGTCTTGTGTGGCTTGATAATATTTCCACGTCAGGCTGGCGAGCAGGGGCGCGGCAATCAATTTACTGCGCTGTGCGGCGAGACCGGGTTTGTTATCCACTTCGCCATCTTCGTTTTGAGTGGCGAGGAAATTGAGGATGAGGTTTTTTGTCACATGCGGCGCGCCGTGCAAAATGCTGGAAAGGTAGTAAGCCTCCAGCGGAGCTTGTCCATTCCACGAGGGCGGATAATCTACACCGTCGCCTTTGCGAGAAAAGCCATTATCAATGTAACGTGCGTTCACAAAAGATGGATGGGGCAATTGTTCGCTGCCGCTGAAGAATAATCCGTGGGCGGCTTTTTGGCTGAAGGCGAGCGCGGCATCCCAATCAGGGTCGCCGGTGCGGATGTCTAAAACTTGCGAGGCATCCAACATTTCGATTCGGGCGCGATCTGCATCCCAGGGACGTGCGGCGCTGCGGCGAGCCAATTCAAAGGAAGTAGCAACTGTATCCAGCGCGGCTTCGGCGAAGGTGATCTGTCTGGTCGTGCCAGGATTAAGCTCAAGGTCGAGCAGGAGCGAGGGCTGGGGTCCGGGGCCGTGCTTGGGTCCGCCCGTCATAAAGACGACGGGAGCAATTCCGCTGGTTTGTCCGGCTAAAATATTTACGAGTTGTTGTTGGGTGGGGATGATGGATTGACCATCCAGGGGAGAGAGCGCGGCGCACACTTCCAGTTTGATCTGGCGTACGGCGCCGTTTTTGTTGGTGAGAATGACGCGCCCCGCTACCGAGTGGGATTCGGGAACCCAAAATTCGACTGTTACGTGCAGGTTTTCAAGGGGAACAAAATCGAGGGTTAGGAAGTTTGGGTAGTAGCGTTTTAGTGACGGTTTGACGACAAAGGTGTTAGGGTCTGTGATGGAAACGTTGTTTTCTGTGAAGCGCAGGTAGAGGCGCATGGAGCGCGCACGCAGACCGAATGTGGTGTAGAGTGCAACAAAAGCGGGGTCAGCCGCGCCGAGTTCCACTTCCCAGATGTGGTCGTTGAGGTAGTCAGGCTTGCAAAGGCGGGCATCCGCTGCCAGAGAGAGGTAAAGCGGGTCGCCGAGATGTAAAGACCAATCGCGCATGGCGCTAATTGTACGGGCGAAATGGCGGGAGGTCAAACGGGTATAATTTGGTCGAACAGGTTTGAAGGTTTGAAAGTTGACAGGTTTGTAGTCAACCGCTAACTGCTAATCGCTAAAAAAGACGAGGAGACTAATAATGGCTGGACTTTATTTTGAGGAATTTTCTGTCGGGCAAAAAATTGACACGGTTGGGCGGACGGTGAGCGAAGGTGATATTTTCAATTTTGCTGGTTTGACGGGTGACTTTAATCAGATTCACACGAATGCGGCGTTTGCCAGCAAGACCCAGTTTGGTCAGCGCATCGCGCATGGACTTTTGGGATTATCGATTGCGACAGGTTTAATCATGCAGACGGGATTTTTGGAGGGCACGGTTCTGGCTTTCCGCGAGATCAGCGAGTGGAAATTTGTGAAGCCCTTTTTCATCGGCGATACGATCTGTGCCGAGTTGACGATCACTGAAACCAAAGCCCTGCCGCGCATTGGCGGCGGCGCGATCATTGCGGCGATTGTGGTGAAAAATCAAAACGATGAAATATGTCAACGCGGTTCTTTGAATCTGCTGGTGTTGAACAAGCCCAAGTAAAAAATAATTAAACACAAAGGTCACAAAGAGACACGAAGGAAATCCTTTTGCATTAACCCTTTGTGTACTTCGTGTCCTTTGTGTTTGAGAATGTTGTGTGGATAAATTATGAGTAACGAAGATAACGATAGATTACGCCGAATGTTAAGATCAGAAGAAGAAACGCAAGGGGTATATAACCCTGAGCCTGTTGAACCCCCCTCACAGTTAACAGATAAATATTATCGTCCTGCGCTGGATAAGGACAATATGCCCCTGCCGCGCCGCGTGGATGAAGTTGATATGGAAGGCACGCGGGTTACACGCGCCGCATATTATCAGACAACCCAAAACCAACAGCCACAACCCAAGCCTGTTGTCGCCGCACCCAACCCACCGTCACAGCCGCGCAGCGGGATTTCATCGCGGTTTAACATCAAAAATATAAACTGGCGCGGAAATACGGGGTGCCTCTTGCGCGGTTTGATCGCGATGGCTTTTTTGATGGTTGTCGTTGGTTTATGTACAGGCTCATATTTGGTTTATCAATATTCTGCCATTGCCAGCACATTGCCTGATGTGGGCGACTTGCGCGATCGGGCGTCGAAATTTGAGACCACGCGCATTTTAGACCGCAACGGGCGTGTGCTTTACGAAATCCTTGACCCCAACGCGGGACGCCGCACATATATTCCGCTTTCAGAAATTTCTCCAAATGTTCTTGCGGCAACCATTGCCACAGAAGACAAGGAGTTTTACACGAACCCGGGCTTCGACCTGGCGGCTATGATCCGTGCCCTGTGGGAGAACTACCGCACTGACGGGCAAGGCGGGGGGGCGTCTACCATCACGCAGCAATTGGCGCGCGCGCTGATCCTTTCTCCTGAAGAACGTTCACAACGGACGTACACCCGCAAGTCACGCGAGATCATCCTCGCCGCTGAAATTACACGTCGTTATTCCAAAGACGACATCATTGAACTGTATCTTAACGAAATTTATTATGGCAACCTTGCCTACGGTGTGGAAGCCGCCGCTGAAACTTATTTCGGCAAATCAGCCAAAGACCTGACGATGGGCGAAGCCTCGTTCCTGGCGGGTTTGCCGCAGTCACCCGCTGTGTACGATATTTACACTGACCCAGAAGTTACGCTTCTGCGCCAGCAGCAGGTGCTGGTGCTGATGTTTGAAATGAGCAGTCAGCAGGGCTGTATAAAAGTCAGCAACAGCGATGCCCCAGTTTGTGTTGACCCTACGGTGGCCACGCAAGCCGCAGATGAAATGAAGATTTATTCGTTCCGCGCGCCCTCGTTCGATGCGAAGTATCCGCATTGGGTTAATTTTGTCCGCGCTCAACTGGAAGAGCAATACGACGCGCAGACCATTTATCGTTCTGGCTTCGTGGTCTACACAACGCTGGACCCGGTCATGCAGGATACAGCCCAGCAACTGGTCACAGATCAAATTGCCACGATGGTGGATAACAATGCCCACAACGGCGCGTTGGTTGCCATTCGTCCATCAACGGGTGAAATTCTTGCGATGGTCGGCTCGCCTGATTTTAATAATGATGCGATTGCAGGTCAGATCAATATGGCGGACAGTCCCACGCGTCAGCCTGGTTCGTCGATCAAGCCTTTTACCTACGTTGCGGCTTTTGAAAAAGGCTGGACACCCTCCACGCTGATCTGGGACGTGCCGACGCAATTTCCCGATGGCGCAAATCCGCCGTATGAGCCGCGTAACTATGATGGCAAATTCCACGGCGGGCTGACCGTGCGCCTTGCGCTCGCCAACTCGTTCAATATTCCCGCAGTCAAAGCGCTCGAATTTGTCGGCATTTACGATGACCCGAACACGCCTGAAAAAGACGGCTTGATCGGCATGGCCGAAAGACTAGGCATCACCTCGCTCACCCGCAACGATTACGGACTCTCGCTCACCTTGGGTGGTGGAGATGTGAGCCTGTTGGATATGACCTCTGCCTATTCGGTCCTCGCCAACGGCGGACAGCGGATGCCGCCAGTTGCGATTCTTAAGATCACAGATTTCGCGGGCAATATTATTTACGAGTACCAACCGCAGGCAGGTGAGCAAGTCATCCGCGCCGAACATGCGTATCTCATCTCGTCCATTCTTTCTGATAACGAAGCGCGCAATTTTACTTTTGGGCGGAACTCTGCGCTCAACCTGTCCTTCCCCGTTGCCGCAAAAACAGGCACCACCAACGACATCCGCGACAACTGGACAATGGGCTACACGCCCGACCTTGTCACCGGCGTCTGGGTTGGTAATGCAGATTACACACCGATGGTCAGTTCATCTGGCTTGAGCGGTGCGGCTCCGATCTGGTCACAGTTTATGGAGTTTGCCGTGCCGTATCTTACCAACGGCGCGCCGACCCCGTTCAACCGTCCGGCGGGCATTGTAGATATGGTCGTCTGCAGACTCTCAGGCACGCAGCCATCCGCCTCATGCAGCAGCCAATATTCAGAAGTATTCGCCGCCGACCAGCCTCCGCTTCCGCCCGGACAAGACCTCCTGCGTCGTGTCAAACTTGACCTGTGGACGGGTCTCGAAGCATCTGCCGCCTGCAAAGGTCCCACCGACGAAGAAGTAGTTTTGACCGTCACCGACAAATGGGCGCGCGCCTGGTTGGGAACTGAAGACGGGCGCGTCTGGCTCGAAGATCGCGGATTGCCGCGCAAACCGTATTTCGCGCCAGAGCGCGAATGCAGTGCCAGCGATCCGCAGCCTGTCGTTGCGATCAAACTTGAAGAAGGCGAAACCATCTCAAATTCAATTCTTGATATTACCGGCTCTGCATCCGCAGACAAAGGTTTCAAAAAATGGATTCTCGAATATGGCGATGGCGCCGAACCCGCCGCATGGACACGCTTGGTTGAAAGCGACAAACCCGTAAAAGATAACACGCTGTATTCGTGGGATCTCTCCAATGTGCCGAATGGGATCGTTTCCCTGCGCCTGACTTTAATTGGAGAAAAAGCGGAAGTGGAAAAGCGCATCACACTTAATATTGACCTGTACATCCCCGTGCCGCCAACCACCCCGCCGACAGAGACTCCTGAACCTACAGCATCTCCCTACCCGACGGAAATTCCCACCGAAATCCCTACCATCGAGATTGTCATCCCTACCGAACCCCCCGTCCCAACCGTCGAGATCCCAATCGAAGTGCCGACAGCGCTTCCATAAAAATGTAATTTGAAACTTCGGAAATCCGCCCAGGGTTTCCGAAGTTTTTATAAAAATAGATTCTCTACCGTGCAAATGTCATTGCGAGGCGGTTTTTGCCGAAGCAATCTGCTACTTTAACTCAAGTTGCTACCCTGTTCATTTTATGTCATGCTGAGGGGCGTTTGTTGCCCCGAAGCATCTCTACCACTTGGCTAGAGACTCTTCGGTCACGGAGAACACGCTCCCTCAGAGCGACACACCATTTTTTATCTCAAGGTGGCAACTTGGGTTATTTTACGAACATTTCAACTCAAAAGGAGATTGCCGCGCCGCCAAAGTGCAAGAGCGGCGGCTCGCAATGACATTATTTTTTAAAATGGTACGGTAGAGAAAAATAGATAAAGTCTGTTTCTTTCTTTTCATGCTACACTGTCTCAACAAATGAAATCAGAATACTGGCTTGGGTTTATTGGTAACTATGCAGGCAATTAAAAACAAACTTCCCCTTTGGTTAAAACTTTTATACGGTTCCGGTGACTGGGGGCTTTCCAGTATCGGCATGATGCGTTCCATTTTTTACGCGCTCTATTTGACAGACGTCGTTGGCATCGAGCCGCGGCTTGCCTCCATTGGGGCGTTGGTCGGCATTGTGTGGGATGCGATCAATGACCCGCTGATCGGTATGCTCAGCGACCGAATGAAAACACGCTGGGGACGCCGCCGTCCATTTCTCTTGTGGTTCGCGTTTCCATTCGGGCTGAGTTTTGTCATCTTATGGTCTGCGCCAAATTGGGAAAGTCAGATCGCATTGATGATTTATGTGACGCTGGCCTTCATGATCTCCGACACATTGACGACTCTTGTTGCAATGCCGTATCTTGCCCTAACCCCCGAACTGACTCGCGACTACGATGAGCGCACCACCCTTTCCAGTTTTCGCACCGTATTCCAGTTGCTCGCTGCCATAGCGGTGGTTGTCGCCGCGCCAATGATCGTGGATGAAGTCATTCTCAGGGGCGGCACACAACAGCAGGGGTTTATCCTCGCAGGCGCAATTTTTGGTTTGACAGGCGCGCTTCCGCTTTTCTTCATCGGCTGGTTCGTGCGCGAAAAATTTATCCCCGAACAGCAGGAAGACCTGCCGTTCCGTGAAACCTTGCGCGTTGCCTGGAAGAATATCCCTTTCCGTTACGCGGCAGGTATTTACATGTTCAACTGGTCGGCAGTGGATATGATTGTGATTACCTTTCCCTACTTCCTTTTATATTGGGTGGCTGAGGGGAATTTACTTGCCAAGATCAACATCCTCGGCGTGGACCTGGCTCTTGAATCCGCGTTCTTCGGCACTTTGATGTTGGTATGTATTTTGTGTGTGCCGTTCTGGTTGTGGCTGGCGCGGACTCATAACAAGCGTGAAGCCTATATTCTCGGCATGATATTTTGGGTCATTGTGCAGGGATTGATTTTCACCATTCAGCAGGGCGAGACAGGCTATTTGCTTTTTATCGCAGCCCTGGCAGGGGTTGGCGTTTCAGCGGCATATATCCTCCCCGATTCTATTTTGCCTGATGTGATCGAATGGGACGAACTCCGCACCCGCCGCAGACAGGAAGGCATTTACTACGGCATCCGCACCCTCATCCGCAAGTTGACCGGCGCACTGATTATTTTTCTCACGCTGCAAGTTTTGGGCTGGTCTGGCTATCAATCCCCGCCAGACGGAGTCACTCAGTTTACCCAGCCAGACTCCGCGTTGATGGCGATTCGATTAATGGTGTCTTTGTTTGGGGGAATCATATTGGTGGGCAGTATCGCTCTCGCCTGGTCATATCCGCTCTCGCGTGAAAAATATGAGCGCATTCAACGGCTGTTGAAGAGTCGCAGGGAACAAAAAATATAGGATTTACGAGTGGGTAGAGTTGGAAGTTTATCGTTTGAAAACTGGCATCACCTGATTCGAAGCCAGGCAAGTTACCATCATCTGTCACGCTATCCGTGCTTACCTCAAAAATCCTATTAATATTTGAACCGAAAAATGATTTGACCCAACTCCAAAAACTTTTAGTTCAAGCTTGTTTTATACTCTTTCTAATTGGTTTATAAAATTTGCTATAAAACTAGGAAGTTGATAATAATTTTTGATTAGCTCATCCATTTCATTTAAGAGAATTGTTTTTAATGCCCCCATCTCTTCTTTTGGTAAATCGATAGGCTCTTCAGAAATATACATTGAAGGATTTGTGATAAACAAAATTAATTGCTGAAGCGCATTAAATTTTTGATAGTCCGGGTGAGATGCTAAAAGTTTTACGGGATTATTGCTCATTTTTTATTCTCAATATTCTTACTTGTTTAGAAGTGCCTTTTGTTTACAAATAAACCCGAATCGTTCAATGCTTTTCCATCCCGAACAATACTTTCATTCTCGACGGGGGTTGCCACGATAAATAATCTACCCCAACTTGCATTGCCATTATTCTCAATACAGGTTTGCAGGGTGAGGTGATATTCGCCGCGATAAACATTGTTGAAGAGTTGTTCCGCGGTACTTGTGATTTGTGTTTCCTGATTTTTGAATTCACTGTAGGGGCTAAGCGGACTCAAAGCCTGATAGCGTTGAATGCTTTGCGCCATGAAACTTTCAATGTGTCCGTCACCGTAGACCAGAACGATCACATCACCCTGTTTGATATTTGAGAAATAAATGCCTGCGTGGGTGTTGTGCGCAAGCAGCCCCACGTTGCCCACTTCCGCGGCGATGCCGAATTGTGTGGCAACGTTTTCGCCTGTGGAAACGTAACCAGGATACCCGTTAGGTTGTTGTACGATGGACAGCGCCATCACGTTGGAAACATATACGCCGCGTAATGTGCTGGCGTTTCCGTCTGTGACGGTTTCAATGAATGTATTTAAGTTGGGGAGTGTATTCGGAATGTCTTTTGCGTAAACTTGCACCGGAAGCGCAAATACACAAAACAGGATGCTTAACAATGCGCTTGCAAATATTTTATTTTTTACTTGTGTGAACTGATCTTTGGATGCCATGAGAAATTCCTTCATATGAGCATCCAGATCTTCTGCGTTTGTAAAACGGTTGAAATCTTGATAGCTCGTTTTCGGTAGCCTGGCGATCATGGCTGTGCGTGCCAGCTTTAGACCCATGGCTTTGCGTCCCTGCCTTTTGGCAGGTTGGCGATTTATCGATACGATCTTCTTTTTATAAGGTTCAAATAAAAACGGGTCTGGTTTTTTACCAGACCCGCGGATGGAAACACAATGTGTGATCTTCGGCGGTCTGGCTATCCTGGTTGTGTTTCCACAACTGTAGACCCATGACTTTGCGTCGCTGCTTTTCAGCAGGTTTGCGATTTATCGGATATTTTCTAACTTGAGTTTAGCACATAGATATGTTTTTATGCCTCTCAATATTGAAACGTTGCCTTTTATTATTGCAAGGTATTGATGACGTCGCTTTATAAAATCTTTGCTCATTATTTGATTGCCCTGCCCGTCGATATAATAGCCACGGATTGTTGTGCTCGCTGCGGCAGGGCAGGAAAACCAAATGTGAGCTATTTCATGCCTACTCGTTGAAAGACATTCATATCTATACGGCAGGTTTGCGGAAAAAGGTGTTTTTTTAAGTTTATAAACATAAAAATACTGATTTCCTCCTTGACTTTTAGGTAGAGTACATTAGAATACCATTAATTCTTTGCAAAATTGCAAAGTCCCTGTAAGGGATTTGCAAGGTCGTGTAAAGATATATTTTTAAGTAAAAATATAAACAGATTTAGAAATTGAAATATAGTTTGGCTTCTTTGTTGATTTTGTAATTTGATAATTATATGGATAGCCACTGATTTAATAAATGTAGGATATGGAAAATGAAAAGTAGAGTTCAAGAATTAGCAGAAAGAATAAACATGTCATGCGATGAATTTATCGGTGAAATGCGCAAGCGTGGGTGCAGTGAGCCAACGGCATTAAAGATCTGGCGGGGTGAGTATGAAAACTTTGAAGACTTTAAAGATAACGATATGAATCTAAGCAATTTGCGAAAAGCGGCTTTTGTATTAAGAGTTGGTACCGGAACGCTACTTCCAAAATGAAAAGCGAGGAAATAAACATGAAAAATCAATTGATCACTAAAATTTTATCTGCATTTTTGATTATGATGCTAGCTGTGGCGGCTTTGCCAATGAGCCCAGCTTACGCAGCAGCGGCTACATATAATTTCCAGTCGAACACTGGTACAACAGTAGCGACAGGTATTACAACAAACGATACGGCATGTACCGTCAACCCAACTGTTGCTACCAGAACTTTGATGAGCACGGCTGCTTTCGGGTGTGCAGTTCATAGTATTCGTCCAGTAGCAGCTGGCCAGCAAAATATTCTTGATGTTTGGTTTGATACTCCTTATGCCGCAAGTACAACTGTATCCGGTACTTCGCTTAAAATTCGTCTTCGCGAAGCGTCTGGCAACGGACCTGCACAGACGTGGACTGCTGGTGTCAGGCTTGTGTATGTTAGCGCTGGCGGCACGATAACTAATTTTGCGGGAACAGAAGTAACTCAGGCTGTTGCTGACAGTAGCGAGAATGACTACACCTTGGTTCTTAGTGGTCAGTCAGCAACTGTCCCTGCTGGAAGTAAACTCGGTATTAGGATTAGGGCAACTGCAGGCAATTCAACTAATATGCGTGTTTACTATGGTAGTGCTGCCAATGTTGCAGGCAACGGCACAAGTGGCGTTTTGACTGTTAATGAAGTGCCAGCCAATACGGCACCAGTTACATCGAATGTCACAGACACCACGAACGAAGACGCCCCGAAGAGCATAACGTTATCCTACGTAGATGCAGAGAGCAACCCAGCCACATCGTGCTCCGTAACCGGACTCTCCAGTGGAAGTATCTCCACGCCTTGTGCCTGTACTGCTGGCATCTGCACGGTCGGTATTACCCCTGCGCTAAACTCCATGGCTCCGATAACCGCAAACTATACGGTGAGTGATGGGACGGCTTCGAATACTTCTACAATTACACTCAACGTCACGGCTGTAAACGATGTGCCATCGTTTACAAAAGGTGCTGACCAAACTGTCAATGAAGATGCCGGCGCTCAGTCGGTGGTGGGATGGGCGACAGCCATCAACGACGGTGACCCCGAACTGACCCAGACCCTGACCTTCAATGTCACCGGCAATACGAATGCAGGATTGTTCTCGACTGCGCCGGCGATCAATGCGACGACTGGAAATCTGACATACACGCCTGCGGCAAACGCCAACGGGAGCGCCACCATCACCCTCACCTTGAGTGATAACGGCAGCGGCACATTGCCGAATGTCAACACCAGCGCTTCCCAAACTTTTGTTATCAACGTCACCGCAGTCAACGATGTGCCGTCGTTTACAAAAGGTGCTGACCAAACTGTCAATGAAGATGCCGGCGCTCAGTCGGTGGCAGGATGGGCGACAGCCATCAACGACGGTGACCCTGAACTGACCCAGACCCTGACCTTCAATGTCACCGGCAATACGAATGCAGGATTGTTCTCGACTGCGCCGGCGATCAATGCGACGACTGGAAATCTGACATACACGCCTGCAGCAAACGCCAACGGGAGCGCCACCATCACCCTCACCTTGAGTGATAACGGCAGCGGCACGTTGCCGAATATCAACACCAGCGCTTCCCAAACTTTTGTTATCAACGTCACCGCAGTAAACGATGCGCCGGTCACATCAAATGTGACCGACACCACCAATGAAGATTCTCCGAAGAGCATCACACTCTCGTACATCGATGTGGAAAGTGACCTTGCCACATCTTGCTCGGTAAGCGGACTCTCCAGTGGCAGCATTTCTACAGCCTGTGCCTGTGTGGCAGGAACCTGTACAGTTGGCATCACGCCTGCATTAAATGCCACTGCCCAGATCACTGCCAGCTATACCGTGGACGACGTAGCGACCTCCAACAGTTCCACGATCACACTTGATATAACTCCTCTGAATGATGCGCCAACTTGTAACGATGTCACGATCACAACGGATGAAGGCGCAACCGGCACGACTGCCCCAGACTGCGCCGATGTCGATGGCGACACACTCAGCTACAGCGTAGTTGGGTCAGCGTCCAATGGTACTCGCTCCTTCGTAACACCTAATCTGTCCTACGCTCCAAATTCCAATTTCAATGGCTCAGATGCTTTCACCTACAAAGCCAATGACAGCACGGTGGACAGCAATACGGCCAATGTGGGCGTCACCATCAATGCTGTAAATGTGACTCCGTCCTTTACAAAGGGCGCCGATCAAACAGTCAATGAAGATGCGGGTGCAAAAACTATTGCTGGCTGGGCAACCGCCATTGAAGATGGTGACCCGGAACTGACACAAAACCTGATTTTTAATATTATAGGAAACACCAATGCCGCTTTATTCTCTGCGGTTCCCGCAGTTGATACTGCAACTGGTGATTTAACCTACACTCCGGCAGCCAATGCAAACGGAAGCGCGACGATAACCATTACTCTAAGTGATGATGGCGGCGGTGCAGATACCAGCCTCGCGCAGACTTTTGTTATCAATGTTACTCCGGTCAATGATGCTCCATCTTTCACCAGCGCCGCGGTGATAAGCGCCTCCCAGGATGCTCCCTATATTTACAATATCGTTACCACCGATCCTGACACTGGCGATACTTTGGTTATCGATGCATCCACCCTGCCAACATGGCTGACCTTCGTGGACCATCTCGATCGTACAGCCACCCTCAGCGGCACGCCCACCAATAGCGAAGTGGGTTCCCATCACGTTGTGCTACGTGTCAGTGACGGTACTGCGGTTGCTGTGGATCAGGATTTCATCATCGTCGTTGACAATGTAAATGATGCTCCGTCATTCACCAGTGCTCCGGTTACAAGTGCTGGCGAAAGCACACTTTACACATATAACGTTACAACTGCTGACCTTGATCCCGCTGATACACTGGCGATCTCAGCCGCCACTTTGCCCACCTGGTTGACCCTCGTGGACAACGGCGACCGCACAGCCACCCTCAGCGGCACACCCAACAGCGGTCAAGTGGGGCTCCATAGTGTTGTTCTGGAAGTAACTGACGGCATATCAATTGCGTCACAAAAATTCAACATCGATGTCAGTAATTCAGCGCCTTTGGTTTCACTGATAGCTACCGGTAAAGGTGGACTGACCGAGGCTGGAAAAGTTTCAGTAGGTATTAATCAACTACTCGTAACTTTCAATCAAGATGTTTACGACCCCGCGGGCGACACGGATCTAAAAGACGTTACAAATCCAGCCAACTATCTGCTTGTCCGCGACAATGGAGATGGTTTCCAAACTATTAGCTGCACTTTGGGTGCGGACGTACTGGATACCGCCATTGCCACCGACTCGGTGATTTACTCCAATGGCGGCGGCGCAGGCCCATTCGTCTCAACCTTAAGCATCAATGGCGGACTGCCGCTTTCCAATGGCGTTTATCGCTTGTATGTGTGCGGCACTACATCCATTGTAGATATCATGGACAATACTTTGGAATTGGCTGGCGATGGTTTCAATGCAGGAACCGACTTCCCCCGCAACTTCACAGTCTCCATCAGTAATAATGGCAATGGTGACAACGGGAATGGAAACGGGAAAAATAACCAGATAAACAATCCTGTTTTTGGAACAAGCAATTTGCTGATCCCAGTCACTGGATTTGCTCCGAATCAAACCACGCTGTTGCCTGCTCAGTCTGCGGATAAATCCTACAAGCCTTTGGGCGAAATGCGCATCGAAATTCCGACACTCGGCATAAACTTCCCCATCGTCGGCGCAGCGGTTTCCAAAAATACCTGGGATCTGACCTGGCTCAAGAACAGCGTGGCCTATCTTGAAGGTTCTGCCTACCCAACTTTGAGCGGCAACACAGTCCTCACGGCACACGTGACAGACGCCAACAATAACCTCGGACCCTTCTCAGATATCAAGGGCATGCATCTGGGCGATAAGATATATCTCCATGCCTATGGACAGACCTTTGTTTATCAAGTTCAGGAGAGCCAGAAGATCCTGCCCGCGAATATTTCCACTGTGTTCAAGCACGAAGAATATGACTGGATCACGCTTGTAACTTGTGAAGATTACGATGCAAAGACCGCGTCGTACCAACATCGTCGCATGGTTCGCGCTGTCCTAATCAGCGTAGTTCCCGAAAAGTAATTCTGGGGGCATTACAAAAAAAGAGCTGGGCAAGGATTAATCACCTTGTCCAGCTCTTTTTGTTTTCTGATTCTTTTAGATCACAGCCAACTCTTGATATTCGCCAAAGATTTCCTTCATCACGCCTACGATCTCGCCCAGCGTGGCATACGCGTGGACACATTCCATAATATGCGGCATGGTGTTCTCGGTGCCCAGACAGGCGATGCGCAGCCTGTCCAACGCTTGACCCACGCGCCCGTTATCGCGCGTCTTGCGGACTTCATTCAGGCGCGATATTTGCCGTTCATATCCGTTTGGGTCCATTTTTAGAATTGGAACCGTGAACGGTTTATCTTCGGCGTAGGCATTTACCCCCACGATCTTGCGGATGCCTGTATCGATCTCGCGTTGATAGCGATAAGCCGCGTCTGCGATCTCGCCCTGGAAGAATCCTCTTTCAATGGCAGGGATCACGCCGCCCATTTCTTCAATTCTGCGGAAGTAATCATACGCCTGCTTTTCCATTCGGTCTGTTTGCGCTTCGACGAAGAAACTGCCGCCCAGCGGATCAACCGTATTTGTCACGCCAGATTCTTCGGCGATGATCTGCTGTGTGCGCAGGGCAATGGTCACGGCATGTTCAGATGGCAGCGCCAGCGCCTCGTCCATCGAATTGGTGTGCAGGCTTTGAGTCCCGCCCAGCACGGCGGCCAGCGCCTGCAACGCCACGCGGACTACGTTATTCTCAGGTTGTTGCGCGGTTAATGAAACGCCCGCTGTTTGCGTATGAAATCTCAGCAGCCACGAACGCGGATCTTTTGCCTTGAATGTCTCGCGCATCTCGCGCGCCCAAATCCTGCGCGCGGCGCGGTACTTGGCGATCTCTTCAAAGAAATCGTTGTGCGCGTTGAAGAAGAACGAAAGCCGCGGCGCAAATTGATCCACGTCCATGCCGCGCGCAATTCCCCAGCGGACATATTCCATGCCATCTGCCAGCGTGAATGCAAGTTCCTGCGCCGCCGTCGAACCCGCCTCGCGGATGTGATAGCCGCTGATCGAGATCGTATTCCACTGCGGAACTTTCTGCATTCCAAATTCCATCGTATCCACCACCAGCCGCATGGACGGCGCGGGCGGAAAGATGAATTCTTTTTGCGCGATAAATTCCTTGAGAATGTCGTTCTGAGTCGTGCCGCGCAACTGATCGAGTCGCACGCCTTTATTTTCTGCGGCGGCAAGATACATAGCCCAAATGATCGCGGCCGGCGAGTTGATGGTCATGCTCGAAGAAACTTTGTCGAGTTGAATACCGTCGAGCAAAATTTCCATGTCTTTCAGCGAGGAGATCGCCACGCCGCATTTACCAAATTCACCCAGCGCCTCGGGTTGGTCGGTGTCGTAGCCCATCAACGTGGCCAGGTCGAAGGCAATGCTCAGGCCTGTCTGACCCTGCTCGAGCAGGTATTTGAAGCGCTTGTTCGTTTCCTCCGCCGTGCCGAAACCGGCAAACATCCGCATGGTCCACAATTTACTGCGATGAAGAGTGGGGTGAACTCCGCGGGTGTAGGGGTATTCGCCGGGCAGACCCAGGTCGGCGGCATAATCCTGTTCCGCAACATCCAGCGGAGTGTAAAGCCGGTTGATCGATTCGGATGATGTTGTTATAAAATGCTGTTTGCTTTCGGGCAGTTGCGTGAGCGCTTTTTGCAGGGCTGTTTTCTCCCATTTTTCCTGCAAGTCCTTTAATTCATCCAGCTTTTTTTTGTCGTACATGGCACTCTCCTTTGACGAGGTGTACGGATTATACATGAGGCGTAGTCTGGTATACTACCAAAAATAAATCGGACAATCCTCGTTTGTTTTATAAAATCGCAGATAAAAAGAATTAGTAAAAGGTAACCCATGCCCCGTTTTGAAATTGATGTAGATCCATGTGACCATATTACTGCTGATGCCATTGGAAACCCGGGTCAGCGTGTTTTTTACCTGCAAGCCTATCAGGACCAGCGCACGATCACAGTGCTGATCGAAAAGGCTCAACTGCAATCGCTTGCCATCGGCGTTGAGCAATTTCTTTCGCAAGTTAACCAGCAAAATCCTGATCTGGAAGAAGCCGCAGGCGATTTCTCGGAAGAAAATATGCGGATTCATCCGCCTGTTGACCCGCTCTTTCGCGCCGGTGAGATTGGGCTTGGCTATGACAAAGAACGCGACCGCGTTGTTGTCTTTGCCAAGGAATTACTCACCGAAGAAGATGAACCCGAATCCGCGGCGGAGATCCGCTTTTGGGCCACCCGCAGTCAGATGCGTAAACTGGCGCGCTGGGGCTCCGATGTCATCAATCGCGGACGTCCCATTTGTTCGCAATGCGGTCAGCCCATGGAATCTGAAGGGCACTTTTGCCCAAAGAAGAACGGGCACTT
Organism: Candidatus Brevifilum fermentans; assembly: GCA_945877125.1. Lineage (GTDB taxonomy): Bacteria > Chloroflexota > Anaerolineae > Anaerolineales > Villigracilaceae > Villigracilis. The sequence goes on from CAMCQT010000006.1 coordinate 44,456, forward strand.
GCATTAAAAATGTTACAGGTTACAGGTTGTAAGGTTTTCTTTTCAACTTGTAACCTGCAACCTTCAACCTGTAACTCAGTATTCAGTATGATCCCCAAAAAAACCGACACAATTCAAACTGCATTAACCCTCGGCGAGTACGAACTCAAGGGTCAGTTCGTGCTTGGCAGTAACTACACGTTCTTTGTCAACGTGCAATACGAAGGCGCCGAATATCCTGCTGTGTACAAGCCGAGCAAAGGCGAGCAGCCGCTTTGGGATTTCCCCGACAATACCCTCGCCCAGCGTGAAGTTGCCGCCTATCTATTAAGTGAGCAGCTCGGCTTTCATTTTGTTCCCGTCACAGTTCTGCGCGAAGACGGTCCGCACGGGCGCGGCTCGCTTCAACAATATATCAAATATGATGTTGAATATCACTACTTCAACTTCACGCCCGAAGACAAGAATTTGCTCAAGCCCGTCATGCTGTTTGACCTGCTCATCAACAACGCAGACCGCAAAGGCAGTCACATCTTTTTTGAAACGGACACGCACAAACTGTACGCCATCGACCACGGCGTTTGTTTTCATGAAGAGGATAAACTCCGCACCGTGATCTGGGATTTTGCCGGCCAGGCGATTCCAGATGAATTGCTCGCGCCCCTTTCCCAAGCTGACAGTTGGTCTGCCCTCTTTGAGTCTTATCTCAGCCCGGAAGAAATCACTGCCCTCCAGCGCCGCGCCGAGAAATTGCTCACCACCAAAGTATTCCCACGCGCCCCGCGAGATCGCCGCGCGTTTCCATATCCGCCAATATAAAAGACCATGTCATTGCGAGGAGGGTGGCCTTCCCGACGAAGCAATCTCCAATTGTGTAGAGATTGCTCACCGCACTGGCGTACGGCGCAAGTGTCGGGCGAAGAGCAAGTGCGCCCTCGCAATGACATAATATTAAGGAGACTTCCATGCAATACAAACTCGCACTCATCGGGTTCGGAAATGTTGGACAAGGCTTCGCGCAAATTTTGCGCGATAAACACGCCAGTTTGGCACAACAGTTTGGCGCGGACTTTATCATCGTGGCAGTCTGCGATTTGCTCAAAGGCAGCGTATGCGACCCCAACGGACTCGACCCCGCAACCCTGCTCGATACCGTGACCGCAACCGGCTCACTTGAAACAGTGTCGGCTCCGCATCATGGCTGGGACGCCTTGCAAACCATCGCCGAATCCGGTGCGGATGTGGTCGTCGAATTAAGTTACACCGATCTAAAAACCGGCGAACCCGCGCTTACGCATTTGCGAGCCGCGCTGAATGCAGGCAAGCACGTGGCTACCACCAACAAAGGACCCATCGCCTTGCATTACACCGAACTGAAAAAAATAGCTGATGCCAAAGGCGTCGAGATCGGGGCAGAAGGTACTGTGATGAGCGGAACGCCATCCATGCGCCTCGGCTTGGAGTTGTTGTCCGCGGCGGGCATTACGCGCTTGCAAGGCATCATCAACGGCACCACCAATTACATCCTCACCCAAATGGAAGCTGGCATGACCTACGCAGACGCGTTGCAGGAAGCGCAGTCCAAAGGCTACGCAGAGGCTGACCCCACCGGTGACGTGGAAGGCTACGACGCGGCAGGCAAGGCAGTCATCCTGGCGAATTTGCTAATGGGCGCGACACTTACGTTGAACGACGTGGATCGCACTGGAATTACCGGACTCACCCCGCAAGACATCGCATCCGCAGCGGCGAACGGCGAACGCTGGAAACTCATCGGCAAAGTGGAGAAAGTGAACGGTCAAGTCACCGCAAGTGTGCGCCCCACACGCCTGCCGATTACGCATCCCCTTGCTTCAGTCGGCGGCGCGACCAATGCACTCACCTTTACCACTGACCTGCTCGGTGATGTGACCCTCATCGGTCCCGGCGCGGGGCGTTTGGAAACAGGGTACGCCATTTTGGGCGATCTATTGGCAATTCATCGTCACTTTGGAAAATAGAAATGCATTACAAACTAGCCCTAATCGGATTCGGCAACGTCGCGCGCTCGCTGGCAAAATTATTTTTACGAAAAGAAGATCTGCTCAAGCAGCAGGGAATCACTTTTTCGTTCACCGGCATTTCCACCGGCAGCCATGGATTCGCCGTCAACCCTGACGGACTCGATATTCAAAAGGCGCTGGAGTTGATTGAAAGCGGAAATGATATTTCCTCCTTATCAACGACACTTGTAAAAGACTCGCTTTCTGTCATCCAAAACTCTCAGGCGGATATCATGTTCGAGAATTCACCTGTCAACACGCAGACGGGACAGCCCGCGCTGGATCATGTCCACATGGCGCTCAACTTGAACATGCATGTCATCACGGCCAACAAAGGCACCGTGGTGTACGGCTATCGTGAGTTGACCGCGCTGGCCGCATCCAAGAACAGGAAGTTCAAATTTGAAGCTACTGTGTTGGGCGGCGCGCCCGTCTTTTCAGTATTCCGCGAAGCCTTCCCGCTTGCAGAGCTTTTCTCCATCAACGGCATCTTCAACGCCACAACTAACATCATTCTCTCGCGCATGGAAACTGGTGAAACGTACGACGATGCCGTCAAATATTGTCAGTCCATCGGCGTGGCAGAAACCGACCCCGCCAACGACGTGGACGGTTGGGATGCGGCGATTAAAGTTGCGGCATTGGTCACTGTGTTAATGGACACGCCCATAACCCCGCAGCAAGTTAATCCCACAGGCATCCGCGGCATCACCCCTGAAATGATCGCCCAAGCCAAAGCCGAAGGCAAACGCTACAAACTGGTCTGCTCCGCCGAACAAGTTGGCGATCAAGTCACAACCAGCGTCGCTCCCCAACTTGTTGACTCAACTTCCCCGCTCTACGGCATGATGAACTCCAGCACCGGCATCACCTTCCGCACCGATGTAATTCTTGATTACTCGATTATCGAAACCGAACGCGAAGGCATGCAGGGCGGTCCCGTTGAAACTGCCTACGGCTTATTTGCAGACTTTGTGAATATTGTCAAATAACGTTCAAACCTCCGAGGTCTTCAAGACCTCGGAGGTTTTTTTTCGTGTGCTATAATAAAAATGCATCTGGGGATGATCGGCTTCGACGGGAGAGGCTGGTTCCGGAATGCGAGCCGAGCGTGCGCCGAACTCGTAAATGCAGCGCAAAATTTAAGTGCCAACCGCACTTCATACGCCGCTATGCCTCTCGCCGCTTAAGGTGAGAACGTAACGGTTGCCATCTTCGGATGACACGTCCGCCGGCACCGAACTCTACCGGGTGACGGATCGGGCGAAACAAAGGTAGAGTGCCGCGTATGACTCTGCTAAATACGCGTAAGACTAGCAGATGGTCACAGAGTTACCTGTCCGCCGAGATCTCTGTGATGACTAACTTCGGCAGACTACGCTCGTAGATTTCCGAGGGTCGAATCTTTCGGACGCGGGTTCAATTCCCGCCATCTCCACAAACACACAACCAGCAGGCAACTGCTGGTTGTGTGTTCTTAAGTACTATATCCAAATTAAACTGCAAATAGAAAGTATCTTTACAGCCAGTATACCGACTACATTAAGTAAAGCAATTCTCATCAACCAGAAAAAATCAGGCAGGATGCGAATATACAAACTATAGAGTCCAAAATGAAAATAAAAACTATCAAACCTTTGATGTTCCTTTTTACACTTATGGCGCTGGTCAGCCTCGCTTGCAGTGTGGATTTATATGGAACGCCCACCCCCGCGCCACCCACTGCTGAGGCGTCTGTATTGTCCGAGCAGACGGAAACCGCCACCCAACCCGTCACAGACGCCCAACAGTTTTATGCCGAGGAATTTGACGTGGAAAATAAAAACTGGGAATATCTTATAGTAAACGGATCAACCAGGCAGGTTCTTAATGGCAGCGCTGGCGTAATGCCGATTCGTACAGCCGGCGGACTCCTCGTTTTTGACTTACAAACCAAAGGCACATCCGCATATGCCACCTACGAACCATTCACATACACAGATGTGCGCCTCGATATAACCGCGGGCAACCGTGGCTCCAACAATAACACCATCAGCCTCGTATGCCGCAAAAGCGATGCAGGCTGGTACGAATTTAACATCGCCAGCAATGGGCTTTACGAGATATATGCCGCCACGGGTGTTGGCAGCGCAGTTGAATACACACGAATAGCCGACGGCGGATCAAACAAGATCAAATCTGGCTGGGCGCAGAACGAATATGGAATTGTGTGTCAGGGCAACACACTGGTTCTTAATATCAATGGCGCAGAAGCCCGCAGGCTTGAAGATAAAAAATATCTTTTGCCTGAAGGTAAAGTAGCCATATCGGTATCCTCCTTAAAAGACGCCCCAGTCATCGTTGATATCTATTCGGCTGCGATCAGTCAACCGTAATTTTCGATCCGATTTTTTACAACCGGTCACAACTTAAGCTGTGACCGGTTGTTTTTCATTTACAATTCAAGCATGAACAAAAAAAATAGATTCCTAAAAACCTTTATTGGAATAATGCTCCTGACAGCTTGCAGCACAGCGAAGCCTGCTCCCATGCAAGTGGAATTATCCTCGCCTGTCCCTGCGTCACCGACTCAGCCCGAGCCTGCCACCGCCACGATGACATTTACTCCCGCCCCAACATTTACACCCACGCCCATTCCTTTATTCTTCACCGAGGAATTCAACACAGATATGGGCGCGTGGGCATCCTTTCAAACTGGCGGAGCAGAACTGCCGAATGTCCAGCTTGAAAACGACTTTCTTCGCATTGATTTTCCATCGTCCAACGCCTGGTATTATGCCATTCACACCGCGCACGAATATTCAAATGTGTTTGTGAGCGCCAAGTTTTCAGGTACGCCCACAGGCTCGCTCGGTGTGATCTGTGATTACAGTGAATCAAATGGATGGTATGAATTCAACGTCTCCAGTGACGGGACCTACAGCGTGTTGTTTGGGCAATGGCTGGCGGATGGGATCGCGCAATACACGCCGATTGAAATCAGCGGCTCCGAATATCTCCAGGTTGGAAACCTCAGCTACGAGATTGGGTTGAGCTGCGAGGGAAATATCCTGCTTCCGCATATCAATGGGAAACTCTTCCGCAAACTGGATGTTACGCGCTACGGACTTACCGAAGGCAAGATCGGCATCAATGCCTCGTCATTTGAAGAGGCTCCCATGATCGCCACCTTTGATTGGGTGAAGGTGGGCGAACCTGAATAATCAGGTATTCCAAAACTCCGAGGTCTTAAAGACCTCGGAGTTTTTTTAACACAATAAAATTTTTATGAGTCGTTAACAGAAATCTTGCATACATGGCTTAACATTTAGATATTGAAAACTATAAGCAAGGAGTAATCTCATGGCAAAAATTATTGGCATTGATCTTGGTACGACAAACAGCGTTGTCGCTGTGATGGAAGGCGGTACCCCCACCGTCATCACCACTGCAGAAGGCGGACGGCTCTGCCCATCCGTTGTGGCATTCAACAAAAACGGCGAGCGTATGGTCGGGCAAACCGCGAAGCGACAGGCTGTTATAAATTCAGATAATACCGTCTATTCCATTAAACGTTTTATGGGACGGCACTTCGGAGAGACCAGCGCTGAACGCGGCATGGTTCCTTTTCAAGTAATCGAAGGACCAAACAATGACGTGCGCGTCAAACTTCCTGTAACAGGCAAGGAATACTCTCCGCAGGAGATCAGCGCGATGATCTTGGGCAAACTCAAGTCAGATGCTGAAGCCTATTTGGGCGAACCCGTTACACAGGCTGTCATCACTGTCCCGGCCTATTTCAACGACAGTCAGCGCCAGGCTACAAAAGATGCCGGCAAGATCGCAGGCTTGGAAGTTTTACGCATCATCAATGAACCAACCGCGTCTGCTTTAACATACGGACTCGATAAGAAAAAGAACGAAACGATTTTAGTCTTCGACCTTGGCGGCGGTACATTTGATGTGTCTGTCCTTGAAGTAGGTGAAGGCGTGATCGAAGTCAAATCGACCAATGGCGATACCCACCTCGGCGGCGATGATTGGGATCAGAAGATCACCAATTGGGCAGCGGATGAATTCAAGAAGGATCAGGGTATTGACCTGCGGGCCGACAAACAGGCGCTACAGCGTTTGCGCGAAGCCGCAGAGAAAGCCAAGATCGAACTTTCCACAGTGATGGAAACCGAGATCAACCTGCCGTATATTACAGCCGATGCAAGCGGTCCCAAACATTTACAGTTGAAACTCACGCGCGCCAAGTTCGAGCAAATGACCGGCGACCTGCTCCAGCGTTGCCGCAAGCCGTTTGAAGCTGCGCTCAAAGACGCGGGATTCTCTGCCGACAAACTTGATGAAGTGGTCCTTGTGGGTGGTTCCTCGCGTATGCCGATGGTACAGGATCTGGTACGCAGCCTGACGAACGGCAAAGAGCCGAACAAAGGCGTCAATCCAGATGAGGTTGTTGCGATTGGCGCGGCAATTCAAGCTGGCGTGCTTGCTGGTGATGTAAAAGATATTTTGCTGCTGGACGTGACTCCGCTTTCACTTGGCGTGGAAACGATGGGCAGTGTGATGACCGTGATGATCGAACGCAACACCACCATCCCTGTCCGCAAGACCGAAACCTATTCCACTGCCGCGGACAACCAGACCGCCGTTGATATTCACGTTTTGCAGGGCGAACGCCCCATGGCAAACGATAACATGAGCCTTGGCAGATTCCGACTGGATGGAATTCCACCGGCACCGCGCGGAGTTCCACAGGTAGAAGTGACCTTTGACATTGATGCGAATGGCATCATCCATGTCACTGCGAAAGATAAAGCCACAGGCAAAGAACAAAAAATTGCCATTACTGCCTCGACCAACCTGAACAAAAATGATATTGACCGCATGGTGCAGGAAGCGCGTCAGAACGAAGCCGCAGATAAATTACGCCGCGAAGTGATCGGAGTGAAAAACGATGCCGATAACCTGGTGTATCAAACTGAAAAGGCTTTGCGCGACCTAGGCGATAAAGTTCCCGCAGCGGAACGCGGCTCCATCGAAACGCAGATCAACGATTTGAAGCAAGCCGCGCAAGGTGAGGATGTTGCCAACATCAAGAAGCATACCGAGACTTTGCAAAACTCATTCCACGCTTTGAGCCAGCAACTCTACTCGCAAGGTGAGCCGCAGGCACAGGGACAAGGTCAGCCGCAACAAGGCGGCGGACAATCATCTGCTCCACAGGATGGGGATGTGATTGACGGTGAAGTGAAAGAGTAATGTAAGTGACGAGTAATAAGTGAGAAGTAAAAAGTGGACAGCCAGTAAATTGGCTGTCCACTTTTTTTTTAGGGTTGATAATCTCCCAGAAAACAGGACCAACTATCCCTGAGTGGGGCGCGGGGCTGAGACTTGAGTCGGCTTTCTGTTTTGGGGGAAGAATCCGTCGATCACAACAGCCAGGATGCGGTACATCAGAAGGAAAAGCAAACTACCGGCGGAAATCCAGTAGTAGTTTTGCGCCCAGCCTGCGCTGGTGTCTGTGCCGCTGAATAAGCCGTGGGAAATTCCCATCAGGTACATTGCGAAACTGCCGTAATGCAGGAAGCGCCATGATTTCTGCCCGATGATGGGGCGGATGTAAAAAGTGAGCGCGAGGATCGCCCATGTGTAAAATGCCAGTTGACCCATGCCGACCCAAAATGGACGATAGTCTACGGTACTGAACGGGATGAAGAGTTGCAGGAGTGTAAAGTTGATGTAATCATCGCCGAGGATCACGATGGCGTGAAAAACTGCGAATGCCAGACCCAGCAAGCTGACATATTCGTGCAGTGCAAATGCGGCGGGTGCGCCGGGCCACAGGCGTGCCATTTTGTTGGTGATGCCAAGACCGAGCGCCATGGAAAGCCAAAGCAAACTCAAAGAGACAAAGGCTGTGGCGCGAGAGAGATACCAATAAGCTTTGGGGGCGTTGCCGCCGAGAGAGAATGACATGTTGGGCAGCCAGCTAGGCAGGATTAAGACTGCGACGAGCAGGCCCACGGTCATGGCGACGAGGAACATCAAAAAAGTTTGGATGTTTACAGATGATTCATATTCAACTGGTTCAGGTGAATTGACTGACATAATTTACTCCTTACAAATACTCGTTTATTCGCTGGCTATAAAGTGTGTGCCCATTTTCAAGGACGATGATGCCGGCCAGCACGGGGTCGGCTTCGATCCACTTTAGTCCTTCTTCGCCGCCTAAAATGAGTACGGCTTTCGCGGCGGCTTCGGCTTCCATAACTGTCGGTGCGACGATGGTTGCGGTCATCACATTTGTTTCGGCAGGCTGCCCTGTGTTTGGGTCAATGATGTGATGACGGGGTAATCCATTTTTGTTCCAGTGGCGGCGATCTCTGCCGGATGTGGCAACTCCGCAGCGACGCAAATTTAGGGTTTCAAAATCTGTGTCTGGCGCAAAGGGGTTTCTGACGCCGATCTGCCACGGAGATCCACCGGTCAGCGGGGCGCTGATGGCAATATCACCGGCGGCATTCATTAATACAGGCCCGTATTTTTTGAGTCTTTCAACAGTTTGATGCGCCGCCCAGCCTTTTGCAACTCCGCCAAAATCGAGGTGGATGCCGTATGGCAAGCAAATCGTATGCGATTTTTCGCTCCACGTCACCGCTGATAGCGGATTCACCGCCGATAGAATTTGCAAGCCGTTTTGGCTTTGGTGGCGCGGCAGGGTTTCAAAGTTTTGGTCGTAGCCTGCTTCGAGCATGGCATCCAACACTGTCGGGGTGACTAAACCGTTGGTGATTATTTCTGCCGACAACGCGTACTGGAACACGTCCCAAAGTTTGTCGCTGACTTCCACGGGCTGGTCAAATGTTTGGTTCAGGCGAGACAACTCACTGTCGATACGGAAGCGGCTGAGGGTTTGTTCCCAATCTTCGAACCAGCCTGGGACTTCATCCAAAATAGCGGGACGAGAATCCGACTCGCTTTCCAGAACGACGAGCAGGTTGCTGCCCATAGCACGGAATGGAAAACGATGCAGCATTAAGATGAGCCTGTGGATCCGCCGCCACCACCCCCACCACTAGCGCCGCCACCCCCGCCGCCGCCTCCACCACCGCCAGTTCGGACAATGACTTGGGTCTGTGGCGCGTTTCCGCCCAGCAGGATGGGTCCATTGCCCTGCAAGGTTGTAGCTGATTGAACCTCAACCACTGGAATCTCCGTTTGTGCCGGCTGAGGAGGAGGCATTGCTGCCTGTTCCTGCGCGCGTTTTAAAGCGCTTGCACGGTCTGGTCCTGCGAATGAGTTCCAGAATACAAGCGTGAGAGCCATTGACCCTGTGGCGATCATAATTTGTATATCGTTCCAATTTCGAGGTGCGGGTTTATTTGCCATGTTGAATATTCCTGTTAAATAGGCTGATGTTAATCATCGTCCCCGTCGTCGTCATCATGGTCTTCATGATCGTCGTCATTATTAGCAGGGGTATTGTTATTGCGATTCCCACCGCCACCGCCGCCGCTGCTTGGCTGTGTAATTACCGTGACAGCTAATTTGGAGATGGATAGAACCTGACCATCGAGACTTAAATATACAAGGTCGCCAGATGAGAATGTGACGAGATACGCATCTACGCCTTCAAATTGGGTAACTTCTATGCTGTACATATCCGTGCGGCCCAGCACCTTGCCGGCTATGTCTGCGGCAGCTTCAGGCGCAATACCCATCGTCTGGGTGGGTATAACCTGAGTAGGCGGAACAACGACCTGCTGGTTGATTACCTCTGCCATTTGGGGTTGTGTTGCCGCCAATTCCGTTGGATTCACAATACTCTGATAAGCAGATACCACCCCGTACAAAATGGCGAGCATAAATGTGGTTAAAACCACTGAAATAAACAATGTGCTTTTTCTCATGATATTAGTCTCCTTTTGACTGTATAAGGAATATGTCGTTCTAAACTCAAAAGGGTTACTGGCTTGAATATTAGAATTTTCTTAGAATTCCACCCGAAATATGATTAGACCTCTTGCATAAGTTGAAGGGGATGCTTCTAAAAAACCAAATTGAACCACTGAGACACAGAGGCACGGAGTTTTTAATTGGTTTTCTCGGTGTCTTAGTGCCTCAGTGGTTAGGCGTTTGGACTTTTGCAAGATGTCAATTGCAAAATAGAACAAAAAACGCGAGACGTAAAATACGCCTCGCGTTTTTCCTATTCACTATTCGCTTATTATCTATTCACTAAATTCGTACTCTCCCGCATCTTCTTCCACGGCTAGCATGGGTTCTTCTGCGGGTCTCTTATCAAGGAATTGCAGGGTGAGCGCCACGACCTTCGTGAAATAGCGGGTCTCACCTTTGTCCTCGTATTTATCAGTTTTCAAGCGGCCTTCGATGAAAACAAGACTGCCTTTCTTCAAATACTCCTGGCAGACTTCGCCAAGCCGACCCCATGCTTCAATGTTGACCCACTCGGTGGATTCTTTTGTCTCGCCGTTTTTATCCTTCCAGCGATTATCCACGGCAAGGCTGAAATGGGTCACTTTTTTGCCTGTGGGGATGAACTTGCTTTCGGGGTCTTTGCCCAAACGACCGATCAGTTGAACACGGTTTAGAGTAGGCATGGTTCCCCCGCTTTTGTTACGGTACCTTTAGATGCAGTGTTAAGTGTCATATAAGTCTCCTTTTTTATCTAAAAGATTATTGAATTGTGTCTTGCTGGATAACATGCCAGCCCGAACGGGTCGGTACTGGCATGGCATCGTTGTCAGAGTTATACTTGTTCTGCCGCGACCTGTTTCTTGAGGACGGGCAAGCCAGTCTTCATTTCGACAACGTCGTAGCCGGCGGGTACGGTATCCATCGCGCCTTCCTTGACTTCCTTCGAGAAGTAAAAGAGTGTGCGTTCCTTGCCGGTGGATGTAATGCTCTTCTTGCCGTGCAAATAGTAGGTAGTCCCTTTTGAGTTTGTAAATCCGTAAGCCATTATGATCTCCTTTTTTTAGTTGGTTAATAAAGTGTAGAACAAAATTTCTAGCCTGTCAAGCCCCTGCAAGGTGATATGTATAGACAAATACGCCGGAGTAAATATGAAAACCGTATCCACCCTATTTGATTTAGGAGCCGCTCGCCTCTCTCTCAACGGGATGGTGGGTCTGGTGCCGACGATGGGATTCCTACACGAGGGGCATCTCTCGCTCATCCGCCGCGCAAAGTTGGAATGTGACAGCGTGGTGGTCAGCATCTTCATCAACCCCACGCAGTTCGGCGCAAACGAGGATCTGTCCAAGTATCCGCGTGACTTGGCGCGTGACCTGAGTCTGATCGAGCCGCTCGGCGTAGATTTGGTTTGGAATCCCACAGCGGAGGAAATGTATCCGGCTGGCTACCAAACCTGGGTTGAGGTGGATGCGCTCACTCGTCCGCTTGAAGGCTCGATCAGAACCAGTCATTTCAAAGGTGTCACCACCGTCGTGGCGAAGTTATTCAACGCTGTCCAACCGCACAAGGCATATTTCGGTCAAAAGGATGCCCAGCAGGCGGCGGTCATCCGCCAGATGACGCGTGACTTGAATTTCCCGATTGAGATCATCGTCTGCCCGACCACACGTGAAGCAGATGGGCTGGCAATGTCGAGCCGCAATAAATATCTCGAAGGCGCCGACCGCCCCGCCGCGACTGTTTTGTTCCGCGCCCTGAGCGGGGCAAAATCAGCCTACGAGAGCGGCGAGCGCAATGCCGAGAAACTGCGAATAATTATGAAGGATACGCTTGCCTCCGAACCGCACGCGCAACCGCAATATATTTCGTGTGCCGACTACGACACGCTCGAAGAGTTGGAAGTGGTCAGCGGCAAAGCCCTGCTTTCGATGGCGGTATTGGTCGGCAAGACAAGGTTGATCGATAATTTTGTGCTGGGCTAAAACCATGAAACGCAATCCACCCCGCCTGCGTTACTGGCTCAACCTGTCTGCAATGACGGCGCTTTCGCTGGTGGTTATATTTTTTATTTTGGTCATCTATGCCAGTGACCGCTGGGTGCAAGTTCGTCTTCAGCCCATGCGGATCATCTCAACGGGCGCCTCGCTCACAGAAAATAATATTCCCTTTCAAGATGTTGAGTTGATAACTTCAGATGGAATTAAGCTGTCGGCTTGGTACACTCCGCCCGCCGCCACAGGCAACGGCTCGCTGATCCTGGTCGCACACGGCTACAACGATAATCGCCCTGAAAGCATTTATGTGATGCTCGCAAAGCACGGCTACGGCGTTCTCGCATGGGATTTCCGCGCGCACGGTTTGAGCGGCGGCGAGACCTGCACCCTGGGATACGACGAACAACTGGATGCGGAAGCCGCGCTGGACTTCGCGCTGAGTCAGCCAGATGTGAAGCACATCGGCGCGTGGGGCGGCTCGATGGGAGCTGCTACCGTTATCCTGACAGCTTCCAAACACCCTGAGATCGAAGCCGTTGTCAGCGACAGCGCCTTCCCCACGCTGGAAGATGTGATGAGATTGAACACCCCGATCAAAATTATGCAGCCGTTCGTGTTGTTTTTTGGAGAACGATTAAGCGGCTCGAAAATAGATCAAGTGCGCCCCGTGGACGAGATCGCGAAGATCAGTCCGCGTGCTGTGTTTATCATTGACGGCTGGGAAGGCGCAGCAGTCGCCATGAACTCACCCTATCGCCTCATGGATGCGGCGGGCGAGCCAAAACAATTATGGGTCGAAGATGGGGTTCCGCATTTGGGGACGTATGAAAATAATCCCAAACGATATGAAAAACGGGTGATTGAATTTTTCGATGAATATCTAAAATAAATATTATTAAATACCGCCCCAAAGTTTTAGCGCGGCAACTTTGGGGCGGTATTGTTTCCTGATGGATCCGACTATTTACTTTCCAGTTTTCTGCCACAATGTGGCAGTATTTTCCTGGAGAAATATATCCTTGCTGATGTGTTCGCCGATCTTGGTGACAAGGTTGGGGTATTTGATCAGCCGCATGGCAATTTGACCGTGGACAATTTGGAAGGGTCTCTCGCTTTTAGCATATTCCACCAAAGCCTGAACATAAAGCCGCTGATGTTCCTGCGCCAGTTTCAAGATAAACTCATGCGAGTCGAATTTGTTTGGCATTAAAGCAATGACCTGTTCATAAACGGCTTCAAGCGATTCGAATTCAGATGCAGACATTATTCTCTCCTTTTGAAATTATTTTCAAAAATTCTCGTTCAACAACTATCAATGGATCATTTCCTTACCGTTGAGCTTTTTTGAAATTTGGCGCAATATCCTCCTCAAGGTGGAATGCACCAATTATAGGTCAGTTTTATTTAAAACAGAACTGACGCAAAGAGGGTCTCTGGGGATTGCTGTGATTAAAACCTTTCGAACACGGATTTGACGGATTTCACTGACATGCACGGATTTTCCATGGGGGAAATTCGTTCTTTTCCGTGCAATCTGTGTACCAGCGAAGCGTCACGACAAACCCTAAAGAGCCAAACCGTTTTAGCTTATAATTTTTGATAAATCTGCGTTTATCTGCGTCCCAATTTAAAAACTGTCCCGTGACTAGTATCTTCTCAAAAACATGGGGAAAGGTGACAGTCACCTGGTTACCCAGAAATATTGAGACGATACCAGTCTCTTCCCGGTTAGAGTTTACTTGATTCTTATTTTTACCGCTGCGTTCGTACCAATGATATCTGTCAGATCCACATTTTCGGACAGTTTGATCTTGATAGGGATCAACTGGGTTACCTTGGTATACGTACCGGAGGTTGTAAAGCTGGTGGCTGAACCGGCAAGTTCTGTCGAGGTCACAGTATTGAAATCCTCTACATAACCATCAAAACTCCTGCCGTACGCATCCAATGAAACTGATACGCGCCGTGATATACACACAATTCCACCGTCGTCCCCGCCCCAGAGTAAAATAGGGGTTATGCAAAAATACCTTCCCATCCTCCGCTCGCGCCGTGAACGGCGACTCGCAAAACAGCGCGCAGACTCCAATCGCGCGCGCGGCGCACTGCTCAGTGTGGGCATGGTCTTTTCGATCTTCCTCGCCGCGCTGATTTTTCTTGGCGCGTTTGCGTATGCCGATGTGACCCGCGACCTGCCCTCCGTTGAAATTTTGCCGCGCTTGCTCAACCCGCCGAATGGACTTTTGCTTGAGCCTACACACGTTTATGATCGCACAGGGTTGCAGTTGCTTTTTACTTTTGCCACCGAAAATTCGCCGCGCCGCTACATCCCCATCAACGAACAAAACCCACAACATATTCCCGCCAATTTAATTGAGTCTGTCGTTGCCGTTGCCGACCCGCGTTTTTGGTCGCACTCGGGATATTCGATTCAAGGCTTCAACGATCCTGATCTGCACCCAACCATCGCGCAAAAATTGGTCGGCGAATTGATTCTTTACAACGAAGAACCGTCCACCCGCCGCGCCGTCCGCGAGCGGATTCTTGCGGCGCAGATCACCGCGCAATTCGGGCGCACGCAGATCATAGAGTGGTATCTCAACAGCGCGCACTTTGGCAACTACGCCTTCGGCGTCGAAGCCGCCGCCCAGCTTTATTTTGGCAAAGCCGCCGAGCAGCTCACGCTGGCTGAATCCGCGATTCTGGCATCCACCAGCGAGACCCCCGCGCTCAATCCGCTGGATGCTCCGCAGGTGGCGTTGCAGCGCGGACGCGAAGTGATTTATATTTTGAACGGGCTGGGCGTTGTGGATGAAAAGGATGCAGTGGCCGCGTTGGCAGAGACGCCCGAAATTCAGCCCGCGCCGCCCGCTGCGCCCGAGCCTGCTCCGGCTTTCGTCAACATGGTTCTGGCTCAGGCAGAGTCGCAAATTCCGCGTGACCGAATCGAACGCGGTGGATTGAATATCATCACCACATTAAATTATGACTTGCAGGAACAAGCCGCCTGCGCCACAGAAGTCTACGCCGCGCGCATGGCCGGGCTTGCCGAGCCAAAACAGAATTGCGAATCCGCGCGGCTGCTGCCGTCACTTCCGCCCGCCGTCACCCTCGCAGATTCGTCTGCAAGTGCGCTGATCCTCGACCCGAATAATGGACAAGTGCTGGCGTTGGTCGGCGAGACTGTTCAAGGCGTAGAAACTCCTCTCGTGACCGCACACAGCTCAGGGTCGAGTCTGGATGCGTTTGTCTATTTGACAGGATTCACCCGAGGGCTGAGTCCCGCCTCATTAACGTGGGATGTCCCCAGCGAGTCACCCATCCAAAACTTTGACGGTGAATTTCACGGGCCGCTGCGGCTGCGAATGGCTCTGGCCAATGATTACCAGGTGCCGGTGGAAGCGTTGAAGGCGCAAATGGGAATCGAGAACGTGACCAATATTGCGTCCTCGTTTGGGATTGAGTTGAATGGGCAAGTATCCATGCTGAAACTTGCGGGCGCGTACGGCGTGTTTGGCAAGCAGGGGATTTATTTTGGGCAGAATATTGGCGAGGACTTTTTGCCCGCCGCCGTGCTGCGCGTGGAAAGCGCCGACCATGCCGTGCTGTTAGATTGGACTCTGCCGCAGGCAAAACCTGTGCTAACTCCCGCGCTCGCATATTTGATGACGAATATTTTGAGCGACGAAACTGCGCGCCTGCCTTCGCTCGGCAGGTCAAACACGCTGGAGATCGGCAGACCCGCAGGCGTGAAAGTTGGTCAAACGATTGACGGACTCGACACGTGGGTTGTTGGGTACACGCCTTCACATGTGGTCGCAACCTGGACGGGAGTACACAGCCCCGATGCGAATGAAACTGTCTCGCCGCGTTTTCCGGCGGTGTTGTGGAATGCGTTGATGCAGCTCGCCTCGGGCAATGCCCCCGCGGATGGTTGGTCTGTGCCTCAGGGAGTTTCCACGCTGACAGTCTGCGACCCTTCGGGAATGCTGCCCACAAAAGAATGTCCGAATTTGGTGAGCGAAGTTTTCCTAAACGGCAGTGAGCCAATTCAAGCGGATACTTTGTATCGTGAGTTTGGAGTCAACCGGGAAACGGGTTTGCTTGCCACGGTGTTCACGCCGCCCGAGTTGGTTGAAAAACGAGTGTACATGCTTGTCCCCGAAACCGCACGCGATTGGGCACTGAGCGCAGGCTTGGAGATTCCGCCTACTTCGTATGATGCCATTCAAGCCCCGCCCGTAAAACCAACCGCCAACATCACGGCTCCCGAATTATTTGCAGAAGTCAGCGGCGTTGTCAAATTTATCGGCACGGCTTCAGGTGAAAATTTTAGTTATTATCGCGTACAGATCGGCAAGGGATTAAATCCGCAGGAATGGATTCAACTCGGCGGCGATGTAATTACTCCCGTCGAAAACGGCGTGCTGACCGAATGGGATACAAAAGGTTTAAGCGGGTTGTACGCGGTTCAATTGCTGGTCGTGCGGACAGATCAACGGGTGGATACGGCAGTAATTCAGGTGACGGTGAAATAGCGAATAAAATATAAAAAAGCCGCTGAAAATTATTCTCAGCGGCTTCATCCTTCATCCTTTATCTTTCATCATTTCCCTATCTCGCCAGCACCTTCGTCATTTCATAGTATTCCATGTTCACATTGCGCTTGTTGCTGATCACATCCAAAAGCGGAATGTACTCAATGTTTTTGCCTTGCAATCCGGTCATCACGCCGTGCTTGCCTTCGAGTAGCGCCTCAACGGCTTTGACTCCCATGCGTGAGGCCAGCAGACGGTCATAGGCAGTCGGCGAGCCGCCGCGTTGAATGTGACCGAGAATGCTCACACGTGTTTTGAAGCCCACATCAAGCGTGTCAATTTTTGCCACCAGTTCAGTAGTGTCAATGGCTGAACCTTCTGCATTCATGATGATCGCGTGCGTCTTGCCGCGTTGATAGGCATTCGCCACAGATGCGGCCACTTCCTCCCATGTAACAGGCACTTCAGGAACCAGCACCATTTCTGCACCGCAGACAATTCCCGCCATCACTGCGAGATAGCCGCTGTTGCGTCCCATGGTTTCGATCACAAACGCGCGCTGATGAGACGATGCGGTATCGCGTAATTTATCCACGGCTTCCATGATGGTGTTCATGGCGGTATCTGTGCCGATGGAAATATCCGTGCCCCAAACGTCATTGTCAATACTGCCGGGGAGACCGACAACTTTTATCCCTTTTTGTGAAAGCGCGTGCGCGCCAGTCAGTGACCCCTCACCCCCGATCACGATCAACGCATCCATGCCGGCTTCATTCATCTTGCGGATCGCGTCGCGCTGACCCGCAGGTTCCATAAAACGCTTGCTGCGGCAGGTGAGCAATATCGTTCCGCCGCGCTGGAAAATTCCGCCGACAGAACGCGCATCCATGGCATGAAACTCGCCATTGATAAGTCCTTCGTATCCATTGTTAATACCGATCACATTTATGTTTTTCGTAAATGCGGTGCGGACTACGGCGCGGATGGCCGCGTTCATGCCGGGGGCGTCGCCGCCGGAAGTTAATATCCCTATTGTTGTTATTTTATCTACCATTTTATATTTCTCTCTTAATTTGATATGTGTCAAAATCGCGTGCGACAACCGCATTTGGAAAAATGGATTGCGCTTCGACAATCACATCTTTTTCACGATAGCGTCGCGAAATATGAGTAAGTATAAGTTTCTTAACCCCTGCTTTTATGGCAAGGTCTGCACCCATGCGCGCGGTGAGATGAGAAAACTGCTTCGCCATATCTGCTTCTTCATCCAGATATGTGGACTCGATGACAAGTCCGTCCGCGTCTTTGCACACCTCGAGCAGGTTATCTGTTCGACCGGCATCGCCGACCACCACGAGTTTACTGCCTTTTTCCCACGGACCCAGCACATCGTCAGGTGTGACGATTTTGCCGTCGGGCAGGGTGATCTCTTTTCCAGCAACCAGGTCACGGCGTTCGGGTCCAAACGGTACGCCAAGTTCATCAGCTTTTTGTGACAGGAACGGGCGGCGCGCCTTTTCTTCGAAAATATATCCAAGACAATCGGGTCCGCGATGCGTCACCGAAAATGCAGTCACCGTAAAATCATCCGCTTCAAAGACAATGCCAGGCTTGATCTCTTTCAACATCAAAGGCATGGGAGGCTGGTTGCCGCGCAGAACGACATCATACAAAAGCGTCCGCACGCGTTCCAGCGTACTGCGTCCGCCGAAGATCGTCAGCTCATCAATTGATTCCCAACGCAACAGCGTGGATAGCAATCCGCCCAATCCCAGGATGTGGTCAAGATGACCGTGCGTTAATAGAATACGCGTCAGCCGTTTAAAGCCGATACCCGATTGAAGAATCTGTCTTTGTGTGCCTTCGCCGCAATCAATAAGGAAGCGATACTCGTTATGAGAAACGACCTGTCCCGAAAGTCCGCGCTTTGCAGAAGGCGCAGAAGCGGATGTGCCAAGAAAAAGTATTTCGAACAATGTTTGAGTCCTTGCGCTAATCAACAATGGATCGCACGGTATTTTTGGGCTACGAAATTTATCCCCGCAATTGTACCTTAAAGAAAATAGACCATTAGTGCTATAATCTTTTTTGTACTTTTATCCTTCATCCTTCATCCTTTTAAATTCATGCCTCTTCTAAAACCATCCACTCCTCCAAAGAAAAATACAGCTCCGGCTGGCAAAACTTTCTCCCCTAAAAAAGGAGACTCGTCGCATGGCAAATCTGCGCCAAAGGGCAAGCCGCACCATCAGCCTCCACCGCCGCCCGCGTCACCCGCTCTTTCATTTTGGGATCATCTTTCCGCTGAGCGCAAACTTGATGTAGTCGGCATTATCCTCGCATTCATTGGCATCATTATAATTTTGGGACTTGTCTCCGCAAACCGCTCCGCCATTGTTGGCGGCGCAATTTTTTTCATCTCACAAGTTTTTGGCTGGGGAGTTTACATCCTGCCGCTTGGATTGCTAATCTTTGGGCTGTGGCTCGTCTTCCGCAAGATCGAACGCATCCCCTCTCTTTCCGCTGAGCGCGTTATCGGCAGCATTATTCTCTTTTTGTGGCTGCTCACCGTTTTACATTCAGTCGTCGCCACAGCCGAAACCGCTGAAATGATCGCCCTCACAGGCGCAGGCGGCGGCGCAATTGGCGGACTTTTCCAACGCATGCTCTGGTTTGGACTCGGCAGCGGCGGCGCATTCGTTGCCCTCTTTGCCTGGCTGATTATCGGCATCGCAGTTTTATTAGACAAGCCAGTGCGGGATTTATTCCTCTGGCTTATGCCGATCATGACCTTGATTCGCAAGTGGCTGAATAAGCCCATCGCGCCTCAATCCACGCCCGAACTTGATTCCGTTTCGATAGAAGATTTCACGCCGATAGATCCCTCCGCCGTGTTGCCCGTCGTTCCAGTAGGCGGTGTTCAACCCACGCGCACCACCAGCGGACCGTCCGTCATCAACTGGGTATTGCCGCAAGTCGGCGACATTCTTGACTCAGGCAACGCGCCCACCATCAACGAAGAATTTATTCAACAACGCGCACGCCTGATCGAAGAAACACTCGCATCTTTTGGCGCACCGGCTCAGGTCGTCGCCATCAGCCGCGGACCTTCCATCACACAATTCGGCGTCGAACCGCTGTTCCTTGAAACTCGCGGCGGCGTGCGGACCAAAGTCCGCGTGAGCAAGATCGCCTCTCTTTCTGATGATCTTGCGCTCGCGTTGGCCGCGCCGCGCATCCGCATTCAAGCGCCCGTGCCAGGACATAGTTATGTCGGCATCGAAGTACCAAACGAAGAAATGGCATTGGTCGCCCTGCGCGATATTTTGGAAACTGATACTTTCAAACGCTACACCAAGCCTCTGGGCTTTGGTATGGGACGTGACGTGGCCGGACTTCCCGTCATAGCCAGTGTTGAAAGTATGCCGCACATGCTGATCGCCGGTACTACGGGTTCCGGTAAATCAGTGTGCGTCAATTCCATTCTGACCTGTTTATTGCTTTACAACACACCCGATGATTTGCGCATTGTTTTGGTTGACCCCAAGCGCGTAGAGTTGACTGGTTATAACGGCATCCCGCATTTGCTCGGCGAAGTGGTCGTTGAAATGGATCGCGTCATCGGCGCACTGCAATGGATGACGCGCGAAATGGACAAGCGTTATCATCTGTTTGCAAGCGCCGGCTCGCGTAACATCAGTGATTACAACTCAAAGATGAAGTTAAAGGGGCAAAAGAAATTACCGTTCATCGTTGTCATCATTGACGAATTGGCCGACCTGATGATGATCGCGCCGGACGAAACTGAAAAAACTATTACACGTCTTGCGCAGTTGGCGCGTGCCACGGGGATTCACTTAATTCTCGCTACACAGCGTCCGTCTGTGAATGTGGTCACTGGTCTAATCAAAGCCAACTTCCCCGCGCGCATTGCGTTTGCCGTAGCCTCCAACACAGACAGCCGCGTTATTCTCGACCAACCCGGCGCTGAAAGATTACTCGGTCGCGGTGACATGCTCTATCAGGCTCCAGATGCGCCCGCCGCTGCGCGCTTGCAAGGCGTGTTTGTTTCAGACCATGAAATTCAAAAACTGGTCGAATACTGGCGCACCCAAGCAGGCGGCGGAAGTACCTCTGTCGCCGCTGATTCTGCCGCAGATTTCGTGCCCACCGGCGTTCCGCTTAAGCAAGTTCCGCTCTGGGACGAAGGCAAAAAGGTGGAGGGTGATCCGCTTTTCAACGACGCCGTGGAAATCGTCCGCAAGGAAGGCCGCGCTTCCGTATCCATGCTGCAAAGAAGATTACGCATCGGCTACACCCGCGCCTCGCGCCTCGTGGATACGATGGAAGATAAAAAGATCGTCGGTCCGCCCGAAGGCGCAACCCAAATGCGCTCAATTTTAGATTACGGTCAAACCGCGCCGCCAAAAGATGATGGGGCGTGATTCGGTAAATTAATTTGGTTATGTTTTGAAAATTCCGAGATTTTGTTCTCGGAATTTTCTTAAGTGAGTTTGTGATACATAGTATAATCTTTGCTCATCATTCCCTCGGAGGAACTATGACCGAAAAAAAGATACGTGTATTGGTTGCAAAACCCGGACTGGATGGACATGACCGCGGCGCAAAAGTTGTTGCGCGCGCACTGCGTGATGCAGGCATGGAAGTGATCTACACCGGCCTACGCCAGACCCCTGAAATGATCGCCGAAGCCGCGCTTCAGGAAGATGTGGATGTGGTGGGGCTTTCCATTCTTTCAGGCGCACACATGGCGCTGACTCCCCGGCTTTTGGAATTAATGAAAAAAAATGGACAATCGCATGTCAAGATCTTTATCGGCGGCATTATTCCAGATGAAGATTTGCAAAGTTTAAAAGAAATGGGAGTAACCGGAGTCTATGGTCCCGGCGCATCCACTGAAGATATTATTCGTGATGTCAAAATTGCAGTGGCTGGATAACGACCCATCAAACACAGAGTTTAAGATACTCTGTGTTTTTTATTAAATCATCTCGCGCAAAGATTTTTTCACGGTCTTGTGGTAAAAGTTCCATACACTTATGACTTATTCTCAAGCAGTTCTCAATGGTGACCGCCTCGCATTATCCCGCCTGCTGACGCAAGTGGAAAATGATGCACCCGAAGGCCGCGCCGCGTTAATTGAATTATTTCCGCACACAGGCAAAGCCCATCTAATCGGCGTGACGGGCGCGCCGGGCACGGGCAAATCTTCGCTGGTGAATCAACTGGCGTTGTATTATCGCAAAACTGAAAACAAGCGCGTCGCAATTGTCGCCGTGGATCCGTCCAGCCCTTTCACGGGCGGAGCGGTGCTTGGCGACCGCGTGCGGATGCGCGATCTGGCCGGCGACACCGGCGTATTCATCCGCTCGATGGCAACGCGCGGATCACTCGGCGGGTTGGCAAAATCCACGGCGAACATGGTGCAGGTCTTTGACGCAGCCGGGTTTGATGTCATCATCATCGAAACCGTCGGCGCAGGTCAAAGCGAAGTGGATGTTGCCCGCCTCGCGCACACCACTTTGGTCGTGGAAGCGCCCGGACTTGGCGACGACATTCAAGCCATCAAAGCCGGCATCCTTGAGATCGCGGATATCCTCGTCATCAATAAAGCCGACCGCCCCGGCGTGGAAATGACCGAGAAGGCGTTGAAATCCATGCTGGAATTGGCGCATCCCACCGAGCGGATTTTTCAACATCACGGCTCCACCATGCGGATAGCTGGTCCTAAACAAGAAGCATCCTCTACCCCGATGTGGATTCCGCTCATCCAGCGCACTGTCTCCACCGAAGGCAAAGGGATTGTGGAGTTGGCTCAAGCCATTGCGCGGCACGTGGCGCACTTAACTCACA
Source organism: Candidatus Brevifilum fermentans (assembly GCA_945877125.1). Taxonomy (GTDB): domain Bacteria; phylum Chloroflexota; class Anaerolineae; order Anaerolineales; family Villigracilaceae; genus Villigracilis. The sequence goes on from CAMCQT010000006.1 coordinate 66,809, forward strand.
GCGGAGGCTGGACCATTCGCGAGCGTGCCAGGCTCGAGGTTGAGTTGGATGCGTTAATCTACGAGGAGTTGGTCAGCCGTTTTCGTCAGGATATCCCGCAAAAGCAGTACGATGACGTACTTGAGAAAATAATCCAAAGAAATTTATCGCCGGGTGAAGCCGTCAAAATTTTGATGAATGGAAGGTTAAAATGAGCATGATCTATGGTGAACACATCCGTTTGCGCGCGGCAGAGCGTGATGATGTAAAAAAGTTTTGCGTGTGGATCAACGACCCAGATGTGACAAAATATTTGGCAATGTATTTGCCAATGTCTACCGTGGACGAAGAGAACTGGTTTGAACGAATGACCAAGCGCGACCCAAACGAGAAAACACTTGTGATCGAAATCCGCGAGAGCGAAGGCTGGAAGATGATCGGCAATTGCGGCGTGTTTGGCATAGACCCGATAAACAGCATCGGCGAACTTGGAATTATGCTCGGCGAAAAAGATGAATGGAACAAAGGCTACGGCACAGAAACCATGATCTTATTGCTGCGGCACAGCTTCGACACATTGAACTTGAACCGTGCCTACCTGCATGTTTATGCAGAAAACATACGCGCGAAACGGGCTTACGAGAAAGCCGGTTTTGTAGAAGAAGGTCGTTTACGAGAAGGCGTATACAAGCACGGAAAATATGATGACGTGATTGTTATGAGTGTACTGCGCGCCGAATGGATTGCGCGAAAGAAGGAGAAATAAATGCATCATGGTCTAAAAGTGTACGGCGGAATAAAACTTTTTGTCGGCACAGGCTCGCCTGAACTTGGGCAAAGCATTGCTGAGTATCTTCACCAGCCGGTGAGTGAGCGCGAAGTGATCGAATTTCCAAACGAGAATCTTTTTGTCAAACTCGGCGGAAGTGTACGCGGACAGGATGTGTACGTCATCCAAACCACCACGACCCCTGTGCATCGCAACTTGATGGAATTGCTGATCATGATCCAAACCTTGCGGCTGGATTCTGCGGCGCGGATTACAGCGGTCGTTCCGTATTTATGTTACGGGCGCTCTGATAAAAAAGATCAGCCGCGCGTGCCGATCACCGCCCGTCTGGTTGCGGATATGCTCGAAGTGGCCGGCGCAGATCGCTACATGACCCTCGACCCGCACGCTGGACAGGTGCAGGGATTCTTCTCGATCCCCGGCGATGTGCTGACCGCATCGCATTTGCTGGTGAAACATATTAATGAAAACCTCCGCGCCGATATGAAAGACCCCGTGGTTGTTTCTGTTGACCTGGGCTTTGCCAAAAAAGGCCGCAACTACGCCGCCGACATGGACATGCCCATCGCATTCATTGAAAAACGCCGTCAGGGAAATGACGTAAACGCCGAAGCATTGACCTTGATCGGCAACGTTAAAGATCGTGACGTGATCATCGTGGACGATGAAGTGGACACAGCAGGCTCCATCTCGCAGGCTGTGAATGTGGTCAAACAAAACGGCGCGCGCGATGTCTATTTGGGGTTCGTACATGCCATCCTTTCCCGCAACGGCGCAGAGCGTTTGGCGTCGCTGCCCATTAAGCAAATCATCACCACCAACTCTGTGCCGATCTCCATCGAAAAAAAGAAATTACTGGAAGGCCGCCTGACCGTGCTCTCCATCGCCCCGTTACTGGGCGAAGTCATCAGACGCGGACACGAAGGACGCTCAGTTGGTGAGATGTTCAACGAGTAAATAGGATGTCATTGCGAGGAGAGCGTTCTCCTCGACGAAGCAATCTTCTGTTGTCTAGGGATTGCTTCGGGAAAAGCGCCCTCGCAATGACATAATACCCCCATGCCCGAACTCCCCGAAGTAGAAACCATCGCCCGTGCCCTAAAACCAGACCTGGTTGGCAAAACCATTCTCTCCGCTGACCTGCGCTGGGCGCGCACGCTTGCCATTCCATCGCCCGCCCAATTCAAAAAACAGATTGCCGGACAGGAGATTTTGGATGTCTCACGCCGCGCAAAATATCTTATCATCCACCTCAAATCTTACAAATTCCTTGTACATTTACGGATGAGCGGCGATTTGGTGATAAGGACGGGTAAAATTAAGCCCGAAAAACATGACCGCCTTCTGCTGCATCTTTCAGATCAAAACTATCTGGCGTTCAACGACACGCGTAAATTTGGACGTGTCTGGCTGACGGATCAGCCGGAAAAAATTCTTGGCAAACTGGGTCCAGAACCGCTTGAAAAAAATTTCACCGCGCAATGGCTCTTTGAAAATTTGCAGGCACGCAAACGGTTCTTAAAACCATTGCTTCTTGACCAGACCTTCCTCGCCGGACTCGGCAATATTTACACCGACGAATGTTTGCACATCGCGCAATTGCACCCGATGGCGGCATCCAACAATGTCACACAAAAACAAGCCGAGGCACTGCACAAGTCCATCCGCGCCGTACTCAAGGAAGGCATCCGCCGCAACGGCGCCAGCATAGATTGGGTCTATCGCGGCGGCGATTATCAAAATCATTTTCGTGTGTACGGCCGCGACGGCAGCCCCTGCCTCGTGTGCGGCGCCACGATTCAAAAGTTCACAGTCGGTCAACGCGGTACGCACGTCTGCCCAAATTGTCAACGCTTGAGGTGAGTTATGAATATCTTTTATATTTTGCTTGCAGTGGCCGTAGGGTGGTTTATTGGTTTTCTTGATTCCAACCTTCGCACGGCAAAAAAAATACAAGCCGCTGAAGCCAGCGCCGAAATAAAAATAGAGGAAGCCGAAAGAAAGATCGCACAAGCCAGACAAAATCTTACAAGCGCCTCTCCTGCTCAAGACGATCCCGGAGTTCTGCGTCTCAAAAAAAACGGCGCACGATTCACGCTTGAAATGGACGGCACGCCCGTCACGGGTCAGTTATCACCAGACAGGAAAAAGCGCCTGGCTGAATTGATCACAGTCATTCGTCCGTGGCTTGAGAGTGGACAATCTCCAACGGACGCATCCCAGCCTGAGGCGCCGGCACAGACCGCGCCCGGGCCTGATCCTGTCCAAGAGGCAGTTTCTCGTCCCGTGCAGTTAGCCCCTCAACCCTTATCCGCGGTAAAGAAACCCGAAGCAGAAAAAAATATCTCAGCCATGAGCATTGTCCAACAGGTCGATACCGTTTTGCAAGCGCGCCTGATGAACACCCCGCTTGCGAAGCAGGGGATTCGTCTGCAAGAATCAATTCAAGGCGGCGTGGAAGTTTACGTCGGCTTGAATAAATATAATGCCGTAGATGATGTCCCTGACGAAGCCATCAAAGACGCCATCCGCGCCGCGATTGCCGAATGGGAAAAGAAATATACGCCCGGGTTATAAATTTTTTTCAAGCAAAAACATAACTCACCCCGAAAGATTAATTTCGGGGTGAGTTATGTTTTAAGACCAAAATGATATGGGCGCAGAATAAACAATGGATTTATGTAGTAACGACTTCAGTCGTTTTTTTACGGCAGACCTCTTGCATAAGTAGTTGTCGCGTCAAATTTCAAAGGGCGTCAGGCTAAAAGCCTGACCTACGATTCTCTTTTATATCTTGCCGATAACACCGGGCATGCCGCGCCATCAGAAACCTCTGCGGTCACGTTCGGCGCGTAAATTTGGCGCAGGGCGTTTGTACTATACAAAGACCCCATGCACAGCAGGTCATAATTTCCCTCTTTGACCTCAGCCATGATCTCTTCCACAACGTTGCCCTGCCGCGCTTTTACGCTTGCGGTGAGACCATCATTTTTTGCGATCTCCAAAGCCTGCCGCAGACTGCGCCCAACGGGGGTATCTGTCTCTGTCAGGTTTTGCCAGTGCGTGCTCACAGTTTTGGCTGTTGGATAATTCATATCGATGAGTGGAATGACGTGAAGCAGAGTGATCTCGGCGCGGCTTTTAATTGCCATCTGCATGGCAATATGTTCGGCTGTCACTTCGTAGCCAAGCCCGCCGATGCAGATCAATATCTTTTTCAAAGGCAGTCTGGACTCGGGCACATACAGAATCGGCTGTTCAATTTCCTCCATCAAATGACGGATGGAACGCCCGGTTAACATGCGGCGAAACTGCGGACGCCCAAGCGGGCCCAGTACAGTAATAATGTAATTGCCCTGTTTGGCTTTACGCGGAATGACATCTTCCGCATTTCCATTCTGAACCTCGAGTCTGTACGTCACTCCATTTTTCTGGAACAATTCAACGGCGCGTGCAAAGACATCCTCCAAAGGGTGGTGGTCGTCGTCTATTGCCGCAGGACTCAGGTTCTCGGTCACACCAAGAAGCGTGATCTGTGCATTGAGGGTCGCCGCAAGCCATGCGCCATATTCAATTGAAGGCCATGTTCCTTTAAATCCATTTGTTGCAATTAGTAAATCAGGTTTCATAGTTAATTCCATTTACCGAAATACGAGTAAGCCTAAAATTCCCGCGCCAAGCAATACCAGCGGAGATGGGACTTCAAACCACAGCGCCACAGCGCTAAGCGCGGCAATAAGCAATGTACGCCTGTCGATTTTTTTTGTTTGCCCCACGTGAAAGAGTTCCCATGCCACCATAATAATCAGCGCGGCAATTGCGGGACTCATGCCTCTTACAAAACCTTGCAGCCAGTCTTCCTGTTGAAATTGCTGCAAGATCGCAGCCACTGCGAACATCATCACTGTGGGAGGTAAAACTGCGCCAAGCAATGCGGTGAACACACCGGGCACGCCGCCGGCCGCAAAGCCAACGAACATGGCAAGTTTTAGGGCTTCGCTCCCCGGCAGGACATTTGAGAATCCAACCGCTTCCACGAAACGTTCTTCGCTCATAATCTTTCCGACGGCCTCTTTATAAAGCAAGCCAACCGATGCAGGGCCGGAAGGTGAAAGTAGATTTACTTTAAGGAACATCCATAACAGACGAAGCCAGACAGAGAATTTTGATTGATTCATGACGAAAGAAAAATGATCCCAATAATGCCAGCCATAATGACGACGATTCGCTCGGGCGCTTTAAGCCACATGGCAAGCAGACTGACAAGGCCAATTGTCCACCCTACCCAACTGGTCTCGCCGCCTTTTTCAAATATTTTCCAGGCGGTGAAAATCATTAGCACAGAAATGGCGGGGGCGAGACCTTCCACAAAATTACCCACCCAGGCTTCACGGCGCAAGCGATGCAGAACCATTGTCACGCCCAAAATGATAACCGTGGGGGGCAATATCGAAGCAAGCAAAGCCACCAATCCGCCAGAGATTCCACCTGCGGAATAGCCGATATACATGGCAAGCTGAAGCGCATCGCTGCCGGGCAATACTGAAGAAAGCCCCACGGCTTGAATGAATTGATCTTCGGTGACGAACCTGCCTATCGCTTCGTGGTAAAGCAAACCCACCGAGGCGGGTCCAGAGGTGCTAAGTAAATTGACTTTGATAAAAGTCCAGAAAAGTTGAGAAAGAATATCCACGTTTTCGAGTCTATCATGTTAAGGCGCGAGTTGTCCAAAGTCTTGTCGGTTTTTCTAAAACACCTTGTGATATTCCCCCCCCAACTATATTGATTAATTTGTTTCCCGTTGCCGTTATAATAGGAAAATTCTTTAGGTTGGCTTTGGTGGAGATGTAATCATGGCTATTGGTGAAAAACGGGCTTTGAAAGTGTTTTTATGCCATGCATCCGGCGACAAGCCGCAGGTGTGGGTTCTTTACAAGCGTCTGGTTGTGGAAGGGGTGGATGCATGGCTCGATAAGGAAAAGTTATTGCCTGGACAGGATTGGCGTGTGGAAATTCCGCGCGCGGTTCGAGAATCGGACGTAGTCGTTGTTTGTTTGTCAAACAAGTCAATTACCCAGGAAGGGTACATCCAAAAAGAAATATTGTTTGCATTGGACGCTGCAAAAGAAAAACCCGAAGGAGCAATTTTCTTGATTCCTGCACGTTTGGAAGATTGTATTGTGCCAGACAGGTTAAGCCGCTGGCAATGGGTGGACTTGTTTGAAGAAGATGGCTTTATAAAGTTGTTACGTTCTCTGAAACTACGCGCAGATAAGGTGGGGGCAATTATCACACCATCCTCTTATGAATATGGAGATGATGAAACAGAACGCAGGCTCGACCAATATTACACAGAGGGACTTGCCGCATTCTATACCGAGGATTGGAGCAAAGCCTGCCAGCGCTTTCAGTTAATTTTAGCTGAAAGACCTGGCGATAAAAACGCGATTGAAAAATTTGAAGAAGCGGAACGGCAGAGGGACTTATCAAAACTCTACAGGCAGGCAATGGATGCATGTCAAACAGAGGATTGGCAGACTGCCATCAAAACCCTGGATGAGTTGCTGAAGAAATCTTCAAATTATAAAGATTCTGCGGAGTTGTTCAAAAACGCAAGAAAACAAAAACAACTTGGGGAGTTGTACGCCGAAGCGAAGAAGTTACATGCCGCAAAGAAATGGCATGCGGTTCTAAAGGTCTTTGAACAGATATTTGCGATTGAGCAAAACCATCCTGACCCCGATGAATTATTACCTTCTGCTCAAAAGGAAGCCGCGGAAATTAAGCGTCTTTCTGATTTGAATGACCTTTATAGTCAATCTGTCCGTGAAATGGCTTTGGGAAAATGGTATGAGGCTCGAAGTTTACTGGAACAGGTTCACAAAGCGCAAACAGGCTTTCTCGAAACAGAAAGCTTGTTGAGAAAAGTTGAAGACGAAATATTAAAGATTGAAAAGATTAATGAACGGAATAATCAGGTCAATACTTTATATGAACAGGCGCATGGACTGATCCGCTCGAAAAATTGGCGCAATGCATTGGACAAGGTTGAAGAGATCCAAAAATTGGACAGCCAGTTTGAAGACAGGGATGGGATTGCCGAAAAAGCCAAAACTGAATTGGAGCGCGAAGGGCAGGAAGTGCAAAAGCAGAATCAGTTAGCCGCCATATATGCGGACGCCGTGCGCCTGTTGAAGGAGGGAAAATACCAGGAAGCTTTGGATAAGTGGAATGAAGTCAAGACGATTGACGCAAAATATCCCGACCGCCAGCAGGTGCAAAGGATGGCAAAAAAGAAATTGACGGAAGCTACCAAACCAGTCCAAATCAAGCCGCGTTTTGTAATACAAAAGCTACTTTGGATAGGGATTATGAGTGTAGTTGTGATTGCTGTCGTAATAACGGGCATCATGTTATCAGGCAAGGCTCGTCAAAATATGTTGTCAACTACACCAGATGCTGCAACGCCTATCCCTATTGCTACTAGTTATTCCGACCCGACAATGTATGATGATTTTAATGTCGCTACTTATGATGGCAAGGTTAACCCCGGTCTTTGGAGCAAGCGCGATAATTGCGGTTCTGTGTCCCAACAAAACGGGAGTATGGTTTTCAAAGACTTAAACGATGGGTGTGACCTCATCGTTACACAGCCAAGAATGGTCAGAGGAGAGGATCTGGGAGCGCTGGAAGCCAAATTAATGATTGATGACGATCATCAAGGTGGAGCTGTTACGCAAGAAATCGATTTTTTCACATATGACCTGCCAGGCGATCTCTGGTGGTCATATTGTGGAATCCTCGCCGATCATGGCGATGTAAGTGTTTTTTTTCGCTTGGAAAATCCTGGGGGAAAAAAGCCAGCGGATCTGCAAAAATCGATCCCAGCCAAATACAATCAATGGTATGTCTTGCGCATGGAAGTGGATCCACAGACGATGACGTTCAGTTGTCAGGTTGATGGGATCACAATTGGTTCAGTTATCCCGAAAGATGCAGAGACATTGAGAAATGCTCAATTTGAAAGATTGACAGAGGGAGTGCGATATCCAGGAGCGAGTGCCACTTCCTATGTAGACTATATTCGGATTCTTCCATAAAATTTACTACGCAATCACCGCGCCTTCCAATTTCAACAGCCATTCTTTTGTCGGCAAGCCGTCTCCGCCGCCGTAGCCGTGGAGTTTACCATCTGTGCCGATGACGCGATGACAGGGAATCACAAGCGGCATGGGGTTGGTGGCGTTGGCGCGCCCCACAGCGCGGTAGGCGTTGGGATGCCCGATCTGCATGGCAACATCGGTATAGGTTTGTGTTTTGCCGTAGGGAATGGCATAAACAGCTTGCAATGTTTTCAGTTGAAATGGTTTTAAAACAGCCCAATCTATGGCGAAGGTGAAATTCTGGAGTTTGCCTTTTAGGTATTCAGTCAGTTCTTTTGCGTAAGGCAGGATCATCTTTTGATTTCGTTCAACGTTGCTTTTCAGGCGGAAGAGGTAGTTCTCCAGCTCGGGCTGAGAATCTGCCCATTCAACGGCGACCAAGCCCAAGGCGGAGACAGCGATGCGTAAATCTCCGAGCGGCGTATTATTTAATTCGCCAAGATAAATATCGAGGGAAGAGAATGTCATTTGGTCGTCCTCCAGAAAAAAATACAAAAGCCTTTGCAATCTTGTTAGTTGTCCGACAATCGTAGGGCAGTCGTAGGTTAATCGTCAAGCAGTATTTAGGTAATCATGATAAATTTAGTTTTGTAAGGTGATTTCTCTTCTCCTCCTTTACCAAGAGAACCGCGGTCGGCGTCCGCGGTTCTCGCCGTTTAAAGGGGAAACACTGGCAGTATAATCGCGTCATCAAACTCTTGCGAGGGTAACATGCCTGTACAAATTACAATCATTGGACTTGGTCAAATTGGCGCTTCGATGGGGCTGGCGCTTGCAACTCATAAAAATTCCATTCTGCGTGTTGGGCACGATAAAAAGCAGGACGTGGAGCGAGAGGCTTCACAAAAAGGGGTGGCAGATAAAATGGAGCACAACCTGCCGAGCGCCGTGCGAGATGCGAAGTTGGTGGTGCTGTGCATTCCTGTCAGCCAGGTGCGGGAGACTTTGGAGTTGATTGCGCCTGACCTGAAAAAAGGCACCGTGGTTTTGGATACCACGCCGATCAAGGCGGGTGTGCAAAAATGGGCGAAGGAAATTTTACCTGATGGCTGTCATTACGTTGGATTGGTGCCGGCGATCAATCCTGAAGCCTTGCATGATTTTCAATTCGGTCTGACCGCTGCCCAGCCTGATCTGTTTTCGAATGGCATTTTCCTGGTAGATGCACCCCACGGCACGCCCGAGGAAGCGGTGATTTTGGCAATAGACTTTGTCCGCCTTTTGGGTGCGAAAGCCTTGCTTGCCGACCCGATTGAATCAGACGGCTTGATGTCTACCACGCATCTTTTGCCGCAACTTGTGGCGGCATCTTTGTTGAATGCGACCATCGATCAGCCCGGCTGGCAGGATGCGCGCAAAATGGCCGGCCGCGCATACGCAACAGTTACCGCTGGGCTGGCATATCAGGATGAGATCGATTCGTTGCGACTATCCGCTTTGCATAATCGGGCAAGTGTTGTTCACGCATTGGATGTAACCATTGCCGCCCTGCGCGGCTTGCGCGATGATATTGAAAATGAAAACGATGATGGGGTTGCGCTGCGATTGGAATCTGCCTTGCAGGGGCGCAAACGCTGGTTAAGCGAGCGCATGTCCGCAGACTGGGCAAAATCACAGGAAACTGAAATATCTGACATGCCTTCATTTTCTGAAAGATTATTTGGCGGCTTTTTTGTAAAAAAATCCCGCGACAAATGAGCTGCTATTGCTACATCCTAAAATGCGCCGACGGCACATTTTACACAGGCTGGACAACCGACCCCGAAAGACGGGTAGCCCAGCACAATAAAGGCATCGGCGCAAAATACACCAGCGCCCGCCGACCTGTAAAATTGGTGTATTTGGAAACACATCCGAATCGAACGGAAGCCATGAAGCGCGAACTCGCGATCAAAAAAATGAAGCGGGAGCAAAAGAGAAAATTGGTGGATGAGTGGGTAGGTTGGTAAATTGGTGGATGGTAGATTGGTAAAAGTAGACCCCGAGAAGTTTTCTCAGGGTCTACTTTTTTTCTCTAATTTACCAACTTCCCAATTCCCGATTTACCAATCCCGTCACTCCGTAAACAACGGCAAATGTCCCAAAGAGATAATGTGCATCCATTGGGCACGGTCGCCTTCGGTCAGGATTGCAACCTCAGCAACAATGTTAGCCTGGGCTTTGTCCAAGATCATGTGCATTCCCTGCAACGTGGAGCCTGTGCTAATTACATCATCCACTATGACCACTTTTTTGTTTTTGATCAAGTGGCGATCTTTTTCATCCAAAATCAAAACCTGCGGCTGACCCGTTGTGATCGAAAGCGTTTCAGCTTGGAGCGCATCACCCATGTAAGGCTTGTACGTTTTACGCAGGGTTACATACGGCTTTTTTGTTTCAACTGAAAGCGCATACGCCAGCGGAATGGATTTGGCCTCCGCCGTCACAAGAATGTCATAATCAACATCTTGAATTTTTTTGGCAAGTTCACGGGCACAGGCTTGCACCAATTCGGTGTCACCTAAAATATTCAAAATAGCGATTTTCAAACCGGGCTTGATCTCAAACAAAGGCAGGTCGCGCTTTATGCCTGCGATCTCAATTGAATGTACCTGACGATTAGACATGGACTTCCTCCGCAAGTAAAAATATTTTTGCGCGTGTAGTTTATCATAACTTGCCATAGAAAATTTGTGCTATACTCCCCTCATGCCGATCATCCGCGCATCTGAAATTGGAAGTTATTTATATTGCCGCCGCGCCTGGCGTTATCGCAAGGACGGAGTCGAATCGGAGAATCAAGCCGAACTCGCCGCCGGAACTGAACTGCACCGCAAGCACGGACGGAAGACCCTCTCCGCGCTTCTTTTGCGCAGCCTCGGCATGATCCTGCTTCTGGCGGCAATTCTCACACTGGTGGCATATTGCACCGCACAATTGTAATTACCAAACTTCGGAAGTCTCTCCTACGATTCTCTACCCTAAAGAATCTAAAAGACTTCCGAAGTTTATTGGAGAAGAATGTCTGATCTGTTAAATCGTCTTGGCTATTTGCAAACCCGTCGTGATAGAACCCCCAACCTTGACCTGGCGCGTGACCTTGCCGCGCGTGACGACATCGCGGGCATTCGTGAGATCGCCGAAAATATGTGGAACGACAACAAAAATATTCATGGCGACTGCATGAACGTGATGTACGAACTCGGCAGAGTTGACCCGAATCTCATCACACCCTACGCCGCGGACTTTATCAAATTCCTAAAAAGCAAACATCAAAATATGGCACAAGGCGCGATCATTGCCCTCTCTGAAGTTGCCAAAGTCAAACCCGATTTTATATTTAAGCATTTGGACGAGATCAAAAAGGTCAAAGAGACTGGCTCCGAAATCGGCGTGAACAAATCCATTTCCACGCTGGCGGAAACCGCTGCCGCGAATGAAGAGTACAGCAAGGCTATTTTCCCGTATCTGCTTCAGCATATATTGTCCTGTCCGCACAAGGAAGTGCCGGAACACGCCGAGAGAATGTTACCCGCAGTCAACGAGAACAACAGTTTTGACTTCATCAAAACTTTGGAAAAAAGACTGGAAGAACTTTCCGGCTCTGATTTCACCCGCTTAAAGAAAATAATAAGAATCGCCGAAAAGATTTGATAACTTCTGCTTTCCATTTTTCATCCCTCATCCTTCATCTTTCATCCTTTCCCTCATGCTCTACCTTGCCCTCGCCCTTCTCATCTTTGCCATTTTCTTCTTCCGCAAATCATCGACCCAGCGGAAGGAAGCAGGCTTGCCCGGCGGACGTATCATCTATTCTGATACGCGCGGATGGGGCAAAGTGGAGAAGCCGCTTTTCTACACAGCCCTGGAGTTGACCGGCAAGCCGGATTATCTAGTTCAGCAAAACGGGAAGATCATCCCAGTCGAGGTCAAATCAGGCCGGGCACCCGAAGCTCCGTACGATTCGCATATTTATCAGCTTGCAGCATATTGTCTGCTGGTCGAGAAAACCTATCACACACGTCCGCCGTATGGAATCATCCATTACGAAAACCGCGACTTTGCAATAGACTACACCCGCGAACTGGAGGAAGCCCTGATCGATCTGCTTGTGGATATGAAACGCGATGAGCATAAAAAAAATGTACCCCGTTCACACGAACAAGCAGGACGCTGCGCCAAATGTGGCTTCAAGAAAACATGCGATCAGAAACTGGCGTAAGGCAAGTTACAGGTTCGCAGGTTGTAGGTTAACTTGCAACCTGCGAACCTGTGTGTGCAAGCAAAAGGTGTCAGGCAGCGAGAGGCAAAAGCGAACGCGCAGAGACAAGTTTTTGCCATTCGCCGCTCATCCAAGCCGTTCGCGCTTTGGCGGTCAAAATTGCGCCATCCAAATTCCATTGCGCACCGGGTAGTTTTAG
>CAMCQT010000007.1 GCA_945877125.1 Candidatus Brevifilum fermentans
AATGATGATGCCCGTCCGCTTCTCCTTCGGGACCGAGAATTTGTTCCCACCGCCCAAGCGACTCTGACCTTTGGGCAAAAAGAATCGCAATGACGGTCGTGAGTGGCACAGCCGCGATCAACCCAAGCGAGCCGACCAGCGTCCGCACACTTTCCTCGGCAACCAGGGCATAATTAACGAGATACCCGTAATCTCCGCGAGCCAGTGAAAACAGCAAAAGCTTGGGCAGTGATGCGCCCGCATACGCCAGCACCAGGGTGTTGACCGTCGCCGCCACATGATCCTGCCCGATACGCATGGCTGAGTTGTACAAGGCGAGGAACTTAAAATTTGGATTAGCGTGATACAGTTCAAAGACCGCCGATGCCTGCGTGGTGACCAGATCGTCCAACACGCCCAGCGCGCCGATGATCATGCCGCCGAGCAGCAATCCGCGCATATTGATCGGATTTTCGGTCAATTGAACCAGGAACATCACACTCTCATCCCCTGTGCCGTTCAATTTTGTGAAGACAACAAACAAAGCTGAAAGCACGCCAGTGAGGATTAAAACGAGAATCATGCTCAAGACTGCGGCATGTGTTTTGAGAGTCCAGCCGTAGGTCAGGTAGAGCGTGACACCCAGCAAAATGATCGAGCCGATAATGCTCACACGCAGCGGGTCTTCGCCGATGAGGATGTGCGGAATAATATAGCCAATGATGACATACAAACTGAACGCCATGCTCAAAAGTGCGCCCACGCCCTTCCAACGGCTGATGACAACAATGGCGAGCGCAAAAATGCCAGCCAGCCACAACATCGGCGTCGTGCGGACAAAGTCTACAAAGTAGGCATTGATCACGTTTTCCGGCGTCTTGCTGATGGAGACGATCACCCTGTCGCCTATGGTCAGATCGTATTCGTCGGAGCGCACCTGACGCTTGCCATAATCAATTTCCATCTCAATGCCTGCATACTCGCCTTCCAAAATATTCACACGCGCAACTTGATAGGTTTGAGTATGTTCGCCCATTTCAATTTCGCCCTCTTCGATGATCTGGGTTACTTCTGCGCGGACAGTGTCTGAGCCGAACGTGGAAAACCCTTCGCCGGGCAATTCAACTTTGGCAAAGGTTGAATACAAAACGACGGCGATCAGCAGTAGAAAAGGAAAGAGCCATGATCTATTTTTCATGGCTCAAATTATAACTTGATGAAGGACGGTGGACCGTGGACGATAGACCGAGGAGAAAAGTCTCGCCGCCCTATTTAATAAGTCTTTGCCATGCTTTGCCAGATTGCCAAACCTGACAAGGTTACGAGAAACTATCCCATTTATAGGGTTGGGTTTGGCAATTCAAGCCAGCAAACCCAGTTATTAAACAGTCCCTTGGCAAGGACTATTTTCAATCTATATTAATCGTGAATTTTGACTAATTTGTGATGAAAGCTGTTGATAACCATAGCGCACATAAAAGGTAAGCCATGTAACAATCGCCACAAATTTTGCTCCATCCTCAAGAAAATATTCGATCTTCTACATATATTGTATGTATTCGAAAAAACGGGATGGGATCACATCTAAAAATACTGAAATGCCAAAAAACATATAAGCCAAAAATAATAAGCCATATTCGCTTCGCAGGATTTCCTTGTGATTAAAGTATAGAAATAACAGCATTGCTATTCCCAGGAACAGGATCACAGCTTTCTCTGGAATGATTTTCAAATATTCCGGAAAAACCTCCTCATGGAACATGTAGGTGTCGTCAAGCATTAAGTAGCCGGTCAGCAAACCACTAAACATAAGAAAATTAAGTGATTCTTTGCGAGAGGGGTTTATTTTTTTAAGTATGAAATAGGTAAAGAAGCACAGTGTAGTTGCTGCGCTCCACAAAAGTAAACCAAGTTGAGAGATGGAACCTGAGTAGGATGGTATGTCGCCAAGAGCAGCAACATCCCTGAGGAAATCCTGAATTGATAGATCAGGAATAACCTGGGTCAATTTTCCCGCCGCCAAAAAAAGCAGGAGAATTGGGACGTAGATATAAATCAATAATAACCAGGATGAACGAATTTGTTTAACAGCACCTTTAAATATATCCACGATATTCATTTTTTTCTCCTTACTCAATAAAATTTATGTGACATAGGGAATATTATAACTACTCAGTTGTCACACCACACTGGCGCGTAATGCAAGTGTTGCGAGCCGCCATTCTTGTCTTTTGACGGCGAAACAATCTGTGAAGTCTGTAAAAAAATGGCTGCTTTTGTTATTACTGATAAAGTCTATTATGTCCCATTTACTTTTGCAAACTGCGCGAGATGGATTCCATTTGCGCCAGAATCGCGGGGACTTGTCCGCTGGGAACATTGACGAGGTACATGTGCGTGAACCCGTCGCCGAGCAGGGTTTTCACTTTGCGCCACGAAGCCAGTTGAGGTTGAATCTCACCTTGCGGCAAAAGTTTGACGGCTTGCGCCCACTGCGGGTGAGTCTTCTCGTAGTCGCCGAGCAGGCTCAAAGTGGAGGAGCGAAGCGGAAAAAGGTGGGTCGCCTCCACCCAGCGCGCATCCTGTTTATTATCCAATAGCCAGCGCGTGAACAGCCACGCCGCCAGTTGTTTCTCGTTTGTTGATTTCAAAATGACATAAGACGAGCCATACACAATGAGTGCATCTTCATTTGCACCGGGGAACGAGATCACCTTCCAGGCATCGGTATTTTTGGCGCTTGCAAATGCGCGCGCAACCTCCGGCAGGTCTTGCAGACTGGCCGTGATAAACATGGCTTCACGATTTGCAAAAGCGTTGATCGGGTTGCCATTTGCCAATTGCCAGGCACAAGTAGATTCGGAGAGTTCGCGCAAAAACTTAAATGCTTCAATATTATGCGGAGTGAGAAAACGATAGTCACTGCCATCCAAAACGCCGCCCTCAAAAGCAAGCAGCCAGGCATACGCGGTCATGGGTTCTGTGTCCACATACCAGCCGCCCATAAAATCATTTTGCGGCGAAGCATCTTTCAGCATGGCTTTTTGGGCGCGGCAGGCTTGTTGCTTAAAATCATCGGGCGCATCGGGACTGGAATCAAAACCAATTTCGCCAGCCCAGGTTTCGTTCCACAGCAAAAAACGCGCCGTACGCTGGGCAGGAATTGCCAAACGCTTCTCGCCAAAATGATCTTGATTCCAAAACACGTTGGGAATATCGCTTGAGTCAATGCCGTACAGCGGGTCTTGCGCATACGGCATCAGGTCGGTCACCACGCCCTGCGCGTCCCATTCCAACGCGTGCTCGGGCAGCGCAATCACCATATCGGGTTTATCCGGCGTCGGCAGAGAAGCCGTTACGTTGTCATACAAGTTCGTAAAATTGACCTGACTCTGCGCGTTAACTTTGATGCCCCATTCGTTCGTTTCATTAAACTCTTTGATGAATGTCTCAAACAGACTTGACTCGACTCCATACCACGGAGACCAAACCATGATCTCCAAACTATTCAACGCATCCTGCCTAACTCCAAGACTGGTCGCTGACCCGCTGGTTGGTTCTGGCTTCGGCATTTGTGTCGCCGCCGATTGCGTGGTCGCCGCAGATGGCTCACTGGTGGATGTGGCGTCTGCTGTACCGCAAGCTGATAATAAAATGGATAGGATGAAGGTGAGGGTCAGTAGTTTTTTCATTGTGGTGTCCTGTCATTGCGAGGAGGGCACTTGATCTTTCCGACGAAGCAATCTGCTCATGTTATTGGAGATTGCTTCGGGCAAAGCCAAGAGCGCCCTCGCAACACTTGCACCGCACGCAAGTGCAGGTGTGACAAAATAAATATTATGGCGCTAAAGTCATAAATGGGACGGGCATGAAAGTCAAAACGAAGATAATGATCATCGCAACAGCGACCAGTTTTCGGTTGGGGTCGAGCGTGGTGATCTGATCCAAAGGCTCAGCGTGGACACGTCCCAGCCAGAAGAGGAGCGCGGCCCATAGCCACCATCCGCTCCAAAAAATGCCGAGTACAGCCATTATGGCAACCACGAAAGGGAAAGCCTTTTTGGCTTTGTCACCGAAGAGCGCGTAGACCACGTGTCCGCCGTCGAGTGTGCCCAGCGGAATAAGATTTAGCGCCGTCACCAAGATGCCCGCCCAGCCTGCAAATGCAACGGGATGAATGAACACGTCCAAGCCGCCAAAGGGAACGGGGCGACCTGAGAAGAAATATTGCAGCCAGTATAAAACTCCCTGTGGTTCAACGGGAGCAGGCAGCAATTGACCAAAGGTCACATACTTTGCGAAAAGATAGATCAGCGAGTTGCCTTCGAGGAAGCCGCCTGGATTGGGGTCAATGGTGCCGAGTGTGGAAAGTGATAATCCGTAGAATAAAACAGGGATCGCCACCACAAGTCCGGCAATGGGCCCCGCCACGCCGATGTCAAAAAGAATGCGCTTGTTTTTTGGGACGCCGCGCATGATGATCGCCGCGCCCATCGTCCCAAGCGGACTAAAAGGAAAGGGGATAAAGTAGGGCAGTGTGGCGGGCGTCTTGTGATAGCGGCTCATGAAGTAGTGACCCAATTCATGCGACACCAAAATACCCAGCAGGCTTAATGCAAAAGGCCAGCCTGTGAGAATACTTTTAGCCATCATAAGCAATTGCCCTGCAAGGTTATCGGGCATTGTGCCTTCGGGCTGCGCGCCAGCCAGCATCACACTCAATACGGTCAGCACGAAAAGGATGATATTCGTGGAGACATTGTCTTTCTTTGGTTCTGGCGGTTTCTGCACAAGGTAGATCACTTGCCGCCCGTTTTCGATCTTGAATAAGGGGATGATATTGTATGGGGTGAGAGAATCAGCCAAACGGTCGTAGAGCGAAGCGGAATCTTCATCCAGCAGTTGACCACGATAGCGTGCGAAGAATCCCTTTTGCAAGTCGCCGCTGGTTACATCTTCAATGCGGAAGACGCGCGCTACAAAATTTGTAAGAACTTCAATTTCTGGAATTGACATTGAATTACCTTTTTGATAATGGACGGTGGACGATGGACTATTATCCATCGTCCACCGTCCAGATGATAGGCGGGAGTGGATGGGAGACGAACCCACCGCGGCCCGCAACGCGACCCGCCACTGGTGTTGAAGACCAGGAAGCCCACCGGGACCTAACCACTCCCACGCGCAAGGATAACCGAGAGAGGTTGGATGCGCAAGTTGGAATGTGATACTTGCGTGTCGTTGCGAGCCGTGCTCTTGGTTTTTGCGGCGAAGCAATCTCCCACAGGTAGCAGATTGCTTCGGACAAAGAACAAGTGCGTCCTCGCAATGACATTAACCTTTTGTAATAATAGTATCGCAGTGTGCGCAGGGTGAAGGGGATGATTTATTAAATTTGAAATTGTTGAATGAATGGCGGCAATGGAATTGAATTGGGCGCGAAAATAAAAAGCGATGCAAGTGCAATGACCATGCACATTACGCATACAAAAACGAATCCCCCGATCATGATTCCGATCCATGCCATGGGGCGGCCTGATTCATTTAGTCTGCGGATTCTATTTAAGGAGATTGTTCCAAATATCAGCGCAAAAATTCCCAACAGAAAACTTGTTGGGAAACAAAGGATGCCAGTGAATGGAAGAGGCGACAGACCCGTGCAAAAAGACAGCAGGGTTAATATCCCAAACACAAGGCTGACGACGGATTGATTATTGATCGGTGAATTGATAACTTCTTCGTTGATTTCCATAAAAAGTAGTGGGCTTTACCTTTAAAAGAATTTGTAGACACTGTTCTGCGTCTTGTATTTTACGCTTCAATATTTTACCTTTTCCAGAGGCGCTATGGGATAAAAGATTCTCTACCGTACATCTCAAAAATAATGTCATTGCGAGTTGCCGATCTTGTACTTTGGCGGCGTGGACAATACTCTTTTGAGTGAAATATCTTATAAAACAGGAGATTGCTTCGGCACAAACCGCCTCGCAATGACATTTGTACGGAGAGAAATAAAAGATAAAAGTAAATCAGTACGAAGAGGGTTTACCAGCGGCAATCAGACAGCCACTTTCAAAACCCTTAATGCTCGCAATGTTACCCATTTATTTGGTTCTTTCTTCGCGCCAAAATTCACCCAGGTTTTGCCGCTGTAATCGTAGTCCATCAGCCAGCGTCCGTTTTCATCCTGCTTTTCGCGGATGATCTTGAGCGTGTTGGCTAATCGTTTATCTTTTGCGTACCCAAGTCCGGTCAATGCCTCGGCGACTTGCAAAATATCTGAAACATAAAAAACGGGGAAACCAAACTTCCACCAGGCTCTGTTGGGTTTGTCTCCCAGCCTGCTTGGATAATTGGCGGTGGCAGGGTCAATGCTGAAGAAGAAATCCACGCCTTGTTTGATAGCTTTCTTGATCAAAGGCGTTTTTTTATTCGCGGGTAATTTACTGAATGCCATCATCACCTTACATCCGCCCCAGGCGCAGGGTAACTTATTGTTGACTCCGCAGGCAAAGACGGGACCGCATTTATACGCATAATAGCGGACTTGCGCATCCTTATCTTCCACGGGTGCGATCCCGTCACCGGTGACTGTCCGTGCCATCCATTCGAAAGCTGATTTCAGGCGCGGATGATCGTATCCCAATTCGACGAGTGACCAGCACAGGTTTCCTTGCAGGCAATCGATGGTTCCAGATGGCGCGCCGGACGTGATCGAAGTAAATAGACCGCCCTCGACTAAAGCGTGATCGATCAAATATTTACAGGCCTGTTCGATGCGTGCATCCTCGCGGACAGATGCGCCAAGTTGGGCAAGCAAAATAATAGACCAGGCTGTTGAACGATATTTTGGATTGTAGCCAGGTCCCTCCCTGACCCAATATCCCGCCTCTTCCATTTTCGATAAAACCTTCGCGATGGGTCCTTCTGTGTGGGCTTTTCTCCGCGCAGATTTTAGCTCTGCATCCTCATCCGAAAGCCCCACCAGATCACGCAGCGCCAGGTAGCGGACGCCGGGCGTATCAGGCTCGAGCAGCCACGATATAGAATCTCCGCTTGGTTGATTTTGCAATGACATATCTGCCTCTCTGCAAGGCTTTCTTGTTCAGTCTTGCCATCAGGAAGACCTCGCGGTCTTCTTGAAATTAATATAGCACTTTCAGAATTAAATTACCACGCCTTTGCATCCGCGATAAAACACCCTGATACTTAATCAAAAAAGTCCCACAACCTCAGTGCTGATTTTCCCTTCCTCTTATTAATACAACTGTATTGCTTTACTTCTTCATTTCTTTTCGTCCTACTTTTTTGGGGTTAGTTTATCAAGTACTCCGGGGTCTTTGTTTTTTTGTTAGAATACAGCCCATGCGAAACAAAGCCACACCTTCCGTCATTGCCCTTTTTCTCCTGATATTTATTCTTTCGGCGTGCTCGACCTTTGCACCTGAGTCTACGGCTACGCCCACGGCATCTTTTACACCTGTTGCGACCAATACTTCACTGCCAACACCCACTCCTGTATTGCCGACAGCCACGCCCATCCCTGCGCCTGAACGCGCAAAATATACACTGAATACAACCATTGACTACGACGCGCACACCGTCACCGTGGACGAGACGATTCTGTATCCCAACCACACGGGCAACCAACTTAATACGCTGGTCATTGCCATTGTTCCCAATTTGTGGACTGACAGTTTCTCGCTCAAGAGCATTTCCATTGACGGAGTGCCAACCACCACCTACACCCTAAATGGTCAGCGTTTGGATATTGCGCTCGCCTCTTTTTTCAAAGCCGAGCAGGTGATGACCATCAATATTCAATACACACTCTCGCTGCCTTTTGCCGAACAGGAAGACCCCAGCGCTTCACGTCCGCGGATTTATGGGTACACCAAGCGGCAGTTAAACCTCACGAACTGGTATCCGTTTGTAGTGCCGCACATCAACGGGGAATGGGTTTTGCATGAACCCTGGTATTACGGAGAACATCTGGTTTACGACTCTGCCGACTACGAGGTCAATCTCAAATTCGCTGACCCAGCCACCGCGCCGATTGTCGCCGCCAGCGGAGTCCCCGAGCCGCAGGATGGTTTCATCCGCTACACCATCACTTCCGCCCGCACCTTTGCGCTTGCCGCCAGCCGCGATTTTCAAGTCTCCAGTTTGATGGTCGGCGATGTGACGGTTTCCAGTTATTATTTTCCATTCAGCGAGCAGGGTGGACAAGCCGCCTTGCAAGCCAGCGCCGAGGCGGTGAGCGTTTACAGCAGCCGCTACGGGGCGTATCCGCATAAGACGCTTTCACTGGTGATGGGCGACTTCAACGACGGTATGGAATATTCCGCGTTCTTTTATCTCAGCCGCGATTTTTACAGCCTGTATGATGGAACGCCCGCCAACTACTTGACCTTTGTTGCGGTACACGAAACAGCGCATCAGTGGTGGTTCGAGCAGGTGGGCAATGACCAAGCCCAACAGCCCTGGTTGGACGAATCACTGGCGACCTACTCCGAGCGGGTCTACTACGAAAATATTCACCCCGACCTGATCGGCTGGTGGTGGGCATACCGTATTGACTTTTACAAGCCGCAGGGCTTTGTAGACATTCCTATTTACGATGGGCAGGGCTTCCGTCCCTACACCAACTCGGCATATTTTCAGGGAGCGCACTTTCTCGAAGAGCTCCGTGAGCGCATTGGCGATGAAGCCTTCTTTGCCTTTGTTCAAGACTACCTCGCCCAGAGTCGCGGCAAGATCGTAACTTCAAACGACTTCTTCCGCATCCTCAGCACACACACCAGCACAGATTATTCAGACATCGTGCGCCAGTATTTTCAAAATATTTATTAAGCCAGCAACTCCGAAGGAGTGGAATGATTATAGAATTTTGTAAAACGAAAAAAATAACCCCGAAGGGGTGTCATGTTTTTCTGAATACAGCATGTCATCCCTTCGGGATTTTGGCGTTTCCATGAAATTTTCTATAATCCTATCATCCCTTCGGGATTGCAAACCACGCGCAACACGCGTTACTTTTTACTTTTTACTTCTCACGCTCCTCGCTTCCTGCGCCTCTCCCACGCCTACCGCGCCGGTTTTTCCCACTTTTATTTTAATCACGCAAGACCCGAACGCCTCACCCACGCCGACGCCGTTTCAACCATCGGGCGAAATCACCACGTCGCTGCCGACATTCACCGCGTCGCCGATTCCATCTATCACTTCGACGATTACCCTCACGCCATCCCCAACGCTGACATTGACTCCGCTTCCGCCCACGCTCGTAGCTGATCCAGCTACGACAGCAGTTCCTCCGCCTGCGAATCCTTCGCGCACAAATTACATCCTCTCAGCCACTTTGGATTTTGACGCCCACACGCTGGATGTGGACGAGACCATCCGCTACTACAACACAACGGGCGTCGCGCTCTCGGATATTGTGTTATCCGTCCAGCCCAACCGCTACGGCGGAGCATTTACGCTGAGCGCAATTTTTCAAGATAACGCGGCGCTGACCACGTACTCGCTCGATGACCAGCGCTTGACGCTAAATTTGCCGCAACCGCTCCAGCCAAATTCTGCCACCACGCTGGGGATTAAGTTCAAAATCAACATCCCCGCCAAAGCCAACGAAGGACTCTTCGGCTACGACTTCAATCAAATTGACTTGGTGGACTGGTATCCGTTTGTTGTGCCACACGAAGCGAGTGGCGGATGGGTTTTACACGACCCCATGCCGTTTGGTGAACATCTGGTTTACGATGTCTCGGATATTGAACTCAACCTCAAAACTGGCGCGGATGTGATTGTCGCCGCCAGCGCGCCCGCCGAGCCAAACGGCGAGTGGACTCGCTATCGGCTGTACGGCGCGCGCACGTTCACACTCTCAGCCAGTGACGAATTCCTCGTAGCCGAATCAGCCGTCGGGACGGTTGTGATCCGCTCGTATTATTTCGATGGCTACAAAGCCGCAGGCGAGGGAATCCTGTATGCGGCAGTTCAAGCCGTCAGCATTTATTCGCTCAAGTTCGCGCCCTACCCCTACGAGACGCTTGCCATCGTCCAGACCGATATTCACGACGGCATGGAATATGACGGGCTGGTTTTCATCGCCTCAGATTTTTACGGGCAGTACGGCGGCGGCGCGAAGAACAACCTCGTTTCGATTGGCGTGCATGAGATTGCCCATCAATGGTGGTTTGGGCTGGTGGGCAACGATCAGGCAATGGAACCCTGGCTCGATGAAATGATGGCGACCTACAGCGAGCGCATTTTCTACGAGTTCAACTACCCGCGCTACGGCGATTGGTGGTGGCAGTTCCGCGTGGATTATTTTTCGCCGAGCGGCTACGTGGATACGCCCATTTACAGCGGCGGCACGTTCCGCGCCTACACCAACGCCGTCTATTTGCGCGGTGCGCATTTTATGGAAGACCTGCGCGTGCGGATGGGTGATGAAAATTTCTACGCCTTCCTCAAAGATTACGCCGCCCGTTATTCACGCGGACGCGCCACGACTGCGGATTTTTTCAACACCGTCCGCGCCCACACCACCGCCGACCTCAGCGATTTGATGATGAATTATTTTTCGGGTTCGTACTAAAAACGTTTGACCTTCAACCTTCGACCTTTGACTTTTCAGATGAACCGACCCTACACTTTTATCAACGTCGCCATGACGGCGGATGGGAAGATAGACACCTTCGAGCGCAAGGGGTCTGCGATCTCGTCCAAATGGGATAAGGAGCGCGTGGATGAATTGCGCGCCACGGCGGACGGAATCCTCGTCGGGGGGAAAACGCTGCTCGACGAGTTGCCCAAGCTGACAGTTAAGAGCGAAGCGCTGCGTGAGGGTAGAATCCTGCGCGGGCTGCCGCCGAATCCGATTAAGGTGGGAATCGCCACAGTCGCAAATATTCCACTTGAATCGGATTTTATAAAAGCGGGAGATACGCGGGTCGTAATATTTACCACGTCCCAGACATCTATAAATCAAGTTGAAATCCTGCGCGCGCATGGTGTGGAAGTTTTTGTGGATGACGCGCCGCGCGTTGATCTGAGCCAGATGGCGCGGACGTTGAAGCAACTTGGCATAAATCGTTTGATGGTCGAAGGCGGCGGGACAATCAATTTTGAACTGATGCGGCTGGGACTGGTGGACGAATTGATGATTTACCTCGCGCCGATGATTTTCGGCGGCGCAATTGCCCCAACCCTTGCCGATGGACTCGGACTGGCGCGAAGCGATGCCATCGCGTTGAAATTGATGAATGTCGAAACGCGCGAAGACGGCGGAATTTTATTGAAATACAAATTGTAGGAGAAAACATGACAACCAACCTGCACGAGCAAGTCAAATTAATTATGGCGCAAAGCCCCGATTGCGATAATTGCACGCGCAACATCGTTTGCGTACACATCGCCGCCGTCGCCGAGTTGCCCTCGCGCTTTGGCGATTTTCACATCGTTGCCTTTACCAACAATCAGGACGGAAAGGAACATGTTGCCATCGTCAAGGGCGAGGTGTTCGACGCGGAGGATGTGCCTGTGCGCCTGCATTCCGAATGTCTGACGGGTGATGTGATCGGCTCGCTACGCTGCGACTGCCGCGATCAACTCGAAGCCGCGTTGAAAAAAATTGGCGCGATGGACAAGGGAATTGTTTTGTACATGCGTCAGGAAGGACGCGGCATTGGGCTGACCAACAAAATCCGCGCCTACAGTTTGCAGGATCAGGGCATGGATACGGTCGAGGCGAATCTGGCGCTCGGCTTCCGCGACGATGAACGCGATTACGCCGTCGCCGCGCACATGCTGCACTCGCTGCAAGTGCGCTCGATCCAATTGATGACCAACAACCCCAAGAAGGTTTCTCAATTGGAACAGTACGGAGTCAAGGTCAATGCGCGTCTGCCGCATATTTTGCCGCCCAATGAACACAATCTTTTTTATCTCGAAACCAAAGCCGCCAAGTCGGGTCACATGATTGATTTTCACGGCAAGACCCATTTGCCTGAGCAGGGTGATGTGACGATTGTGGAGGGGATGGGAGAGGGAAAGTGAGAAGTGAGAAGTGAGAAGTAAAACCTTCGGGTTCTTTGTGAACTCGGAGGTTTTTTATTGGCGGATGTATAATCTTACATCATGCGTCGTGCTTACATTTTCGTCATCATCGGTATTCTGGTACTTGGGGGCGCGTTTCTTCCTTCCGCTTTTGTGGGGACTTCTACCGCGTTACAGCAGGCAACCGCAACAGTTTCAATTACACCCACATTTGATTCCAGCCGACTGGCACAGCCGCCGACAGTCTATCCGCCTGCACAAGCGGATACAGGCGAGCAAACTTACTGGGGCATGTGCATGTCCTGTCACGGGGATAAAGGACAGGGCTTGACCGAAGACTGGAAAAACTCATTTCCGCCCGAAGAAAAAAATTGCTGGGACTCAGGCTGTCACGCCAGCGACGCACCTGCCAACAGTTTTGAACTGCCGCAGACGGGAATCCCCGCTTTGGCGGGCGCGGGCGCGTTGGCGCGGTTTTCAAACTCCTTTGAACTGTATCGCCACATCCACGAAAACATGCCCTTTGCGCGGGCTGGCTCGTTGACCTCCGCAGAAGCCTGGTCGCTGACGGCTTACGTTTTGCGGATGAACGAGCGCGAGGTGCAAGGTTTCACGTTGAGCGAATCCAGCGGTGCGGCGATTTCGGTTCATCGCAAGGTCACGCCGCCTGCGAGCCAAATCCCAGGCGCGTTGATTTTTGTGGGCGTTCTGATTCTCGCGGCAATCGGCGTGAACATCCAACAAGCCTCCACTGGCAAACCCAACTTTTTTCATCACCTGCACCCGCCCAGCATTCCTGCGGCGCAATCGCGTTTTCGATACACACTCGGCGCGGGCGGCGCGGCGGTTTTCCTCTCATTGATTCTGCTCGTCACGGGTTTGCTGGAGATGTATTACTACGTCCCAACATCCGCGCAGGCGGCAATTTCGGTGCAGACCATTACCAACCTTGTGCCGTTTGGCGCGCTGACCCGCAACCTGCATTTTTGGTCGGCGCAATTTCTCGTCGTCGTCATGAGCATCCACCTGTTGCGCGTCACGCTCACGGGCGCGTATGCCGCGCCGCGCAAATTCAATCACGTGCTCGGCGTGGCACTGCTGGCATTCATTCTTCTGCTCGATTTCACGGGCTACGTTCTGCGCTGGGACGAGGGCATCCACTGGGCGCTGGTGG
Organism: Candidatus Brevifilum fermentans; assembly: GCA_945877125.1. GTDB lineage: Bacteria > Chloroflexota > Anaerolineae > Anaerolineales > Villigracilaceae > Villigracilis. The sequence continues at coordinate 13,220 of CAMCQT010000007.1, forward strand.
TCGGCGCGAATATGTTGAAGACCGTCCCGTTCATCGGCGAAGGTTTGTACCGATTTGTGATTGGAGGAAGCGAACCTGGCGACTCGACCCTCATCCGATTTTATGCGTGGCACATTTTCGGGCTGATGCTGGGTGCGGTTATCCTGATGGTTTGGCATACCTTTCGGGTTCGCCGTGATGGCGGAATCGCAATCCCGCCGCCGACTGAGCGCAAGGAAAATGAACGCATCACCCGCTTTGATTTGCTGCGCCGTGAAGTGCTTGCCATGACTCTCGCCGCCGTCATTTTGATTCTGTTTTCCCTGCTCATTCCCGCGCCGATAAAACAACCCATCACATCGTTCAACATTATGTCAGGCGACTCGCGCGCGCCCTGGTTCTTCCTGTGGATTCAGTACCTGCTCAAATTTGGCGACCCCTTCGTAATGGGAATTTTGATTCCCATCTTTGTGGTGCTTGTGCTTGGGTCATTGCCCTACATCCTGCCCAACGCCAAACGTGAAGAACTTGGCAACTGGTTCCCGCGCGGCAACCGCATCGCGCAAGTGATTGCGGTTTTAATTATGGCAGTTATCCTCGTGTTAACTATTTTGGGAGCAATCCCGAAGTAGAACTTCGGGACTCCAGCCTAATGGAGTCCGCAAGTTCTACTTGCGGAAATATAAAACCCCATGAAAAACCTCTCCCGTCGTGACTTTCTAAAATTATCCACCAACGCCCTATTCGGTTTAAGCGGATTGCTTGGGCTGGGCGGACTCTTCCGCTACTTCAATTATTATCCGCCCGAAGCACCCGTTGAATTTGATTTGGGCGACAGCGCCAATTTCCCTGTCGGCTCGCGTACTGTCCGCAGTGATGTTCCAGCGGTCATCGTCAATCGCGACGGCGAAATCGTCGCGTACAGTCTGGTCTGCACGCATCTCGGCTGCACCGTCGCCGAAAGCGCCAGCGGATTTGACTGCCCGTGTCACGGCTCACGCTATGACCAAAACGGGAACGTGCTGGCAGGTCCCGCGCAAAAGCCGCTGAAAAAATTGAGCGTCGAAATTTTGGAAGATGGCACGTTGAAACTGCACGCAAAAGGTTGAGCCCAAACTTCCGAAGTCTTTAAGACTTCGGAAGTTTCAAGATGATGAAAAAAGGATGGAAGCATGAAAAAATTTCTAAAATGGTTTGGAATTATCGCAGGCAGTCTGGTTGGACTTCTCATCGTTGCCATGTTGGTTTTGTATGGCATGGGGCAGGCGCGGCTGAATAAAAAATATGATGTCCCCGTGCAGATGGTTGAAATCCCCTCTGACGCCGAATCCCTTGCCGAAGGCAAACGCATCTTCCAGTATCGCGGATGCGAAGCCTGTCACGGCGAAAATTTGCAAGGCTTGGTTTATTTGGACAACCCCGCCATCGGGCAGGTCATCACCCCCAACCTCACCAGCGGAGCGGGCGGAATCGGCGACCAACTGACAGACGAGGATTTGATTCGCGCCATCCAGCATGGCATCCGCTCGGACGGAACGCCGCTGCTCTTCATGCCATCCACCGAGTTTTATTTTTTGAGCGACAAAGATTTGGGTAATGTGCTGGCGTACATCAAAAGTATGCCGCCTGTGGATAACGAAGTGCCGCCGAGTAAATTATCCACCACAGGTTTCATTGTGATGAATATTGCCAAGACGATTTCCTTCCTGCCCGCCGAGTTGATTCCGCACGACCAACCTGCTCCGCCCGCGCCCGAGCCTGGGATTACAGCCGAATATGGGGCGTACCTTTCGCAGTCCTGCATAGTCTGCCACGGTCCAACATATTCTGGCGGAAAAATCACAGGCTTCCCTGCAGAGTGGCCGCCCGCTCCCAACCTGACTTCTGGCGCGGGCAGCCGCCTGCCCAACTGGGGCGAGGACGGGTTTATCGAAATCATGCGGACAGGCGATAATCACGGCAGGAAAATTAATCCCAGTTACATGCCGTGGAAATCCTACCGCCACATGAGCGACGATGAGTTGAAAGCAGTGTACGCCTATCTGATGTCTCTGCCGCCGAAGGCTTTTGGAAATAGATAACTATTTTCCGTTATACTCGCGGAATGCAAAGTCAATTTATCACCACAAACAACATCAACCTGCATGTCATGACCGACGGACCTGAAAATGGGACGCCGGTCATTTTGTTGCATGGGTTTCCAGAGTTTCATTACGGCTGGAAAAATCAAATCCCCGCTTTGGTTGCGGCGGGCTTCCGTGTCATTGTCCCAGACCAGCGCGGATACAATTTATCCGATAAGCCAAAGGGCATCGCCGCGTATGATGTGGATATTCTTGCGAAGGATGTTGTTGGTTTGCTCGACCACTTTGGGATTCAAAAAGCGAAAATTATCGGGCATGACTGGGGAGCAGTTGTGACGTGGATAATTGGCATTAATCACTCTGAAAGAGTTGAAAAACTCGCCATTCTCAACGTGCCGCATCCTGATGTGATGACCGATTTTGTTTTGCATAATTCCGCCCAACGCAAAAGATCCTGGTACGTTTTCTTTTTTCAAATCCCCTGGTTTGTGGAATGGATGCTGGGTAAAAATAATTTTGAATACCTCGCGCGCATGCTGGTGCAGTCGGGACGAAAAAACACGTTCACCGCAGCGGATGTGGTGGAGTACAAAAAAGCCTGGTCACAAAAAGGCGCGTTGACGGGGATGGTCAATTGGTATCGCGCCGTCATGCGCCGCGGATTGCGTTCCGCGTTCAGCCGAAAAACATCCGCGCGACGGGTACATGTTCCAACCATGATGCTGTGGGGCAAACGGGATGTTGCGCTCAGTTCCGACATGGCGCAGCCTTCGATTGATCTGTGCGACGAAGGCGAGTTGACCTTCTTTGACAAAGCCACGCATTGGGTACAGCACGATGCCAGCGCAGAAGTCAACCAAAAACTGATCGAATTTATGAGATAACCCATGCCAATTTCAGCCCTTATTTTGCTGTTTCTTTCCGCATCCATGCATGCCATGTGGAATTTTTTGCTTAAGAGTGCAGACGAAAAATATATTGCAATGGGCTGGCAGGTGATTCTGAGTGCAATCTTCTCGCTGGGACTTCTGTTCTTCACGGGCTTGCCGCCGCGCTCCATGTGGGGCTTTGCAGTCTTGAGCATGATTCTCGAATCCATTTATTTTATTTTGCTGTGCAGCGCCTACAGCGACCATGACTTCTCGCTCATTTATCCCATTGCGCGTGGAGCGGCTCCAGCCTTTCTGGTATTGTGGTCTGCAATTTTTTTACGCGAACATTTGACGGTCGGCGGATACATTGGGCTGGCTTTTATCACGGGCGGAATTATGGTGATTGGCGCGACCACGCTTATCCAAAGCAATGGCGAGAAGCCGCATCTGCGTGGAATTCTGACCGCTTTGTTGGTGGCGTTTATCATTTCAATTTATACATTGGTTGACGGTACCGCCGTGAAAAATGGTCAAGCCCTGCCGTATGGACTGTTTATGTTTTCGATGATGCCATTTGTGACAACTCCCTACCTTGTGCGAAAATTTGGCTGGAGTCATTTCGCAGACAGTTGGAGAAAAAATCGCGGTTATTTATTGCTTGGCGGTGTGCTGGGATTGGTGGCTTACATGATGGCGCTTTTTGCCTACACTTTTGCCCCACTCAGTTATTCGGGTGCGATCCGCGAGGTGAGTGTGGTGATCGGGGCTTTCCTCGGCTGGCGATTCTTGAAAGAGGAAATGGGCGGCGTGCGCGTGGTGGGCGCTGCAATTGTATTTGTGGGCGTGATGGTGATTGCGATTTTTGGGTAGGATGTAATGTCACTGCGAGCGCACTTTGCGAAGCAGTCTCCTATTGCAGGGAGATTGCTTCGGGCGAAGAACAAAAGCGCCCTCGCAATGACATGAAATAAAGGAGCAAAATGGCAGATCAAATTTTTCCAGAACCGACGGTTGGGGTTTTTATTTTCAATCAGGCGGGGGAGTTGCTTTTGTTGAAGAGTCACAAATGGCCGGGTAAGTATGTTATCCCCGGCGGACATGTGGAGTTGGGCGAGCGGCTGGAGGAGGCGGCGATCCGCGAGGCGAAGGAGGAGACGGGGCTGGATATTTACGACCTGAAATTTATCAACTTTCAGCAGTTTATTTATGACCCGTCGTTTTGGAAGAAGCGGCATTTTATTTTCTTCGATTATGCCTGCAAAACCGACTCTCTCAAAGTGGAGTTAAATGATGAGGCGGAGGACCATGTTTGGGTTAAGCCAGATGCGGCTCTTCATCTGCCGTTGGATTTTTATACGCGGACTTCGGTCGAGAAGATCATCGAGGGAAATTTGTCATAAAATCAGGGTGATTAAAATAGTTGCAGTCCTGCCTGAAAATGGGTAAGATATTAGCGCATGAACAAAATTTTGGCACCAGACCTTTTGTGCATTTTTATGCCATAAGTCGTCAGCCAGCCTGATGGGTACACACGTACCTGCCAGGCTTTTTTTATCTCATACCAAGGAGAATAAATGCAAACACCGTGGGAGTACCGTTACGCACATCGCACTCAAAAAATGGGAAGTTCTGTCATCCGTGAATTGTTGAAGTTCACCGAACAGCCTGATATTATTTCGTTTGCAGGTGGGCTGCCTGCGCCTGAGGTTTTCCCGGTCAAGGAATTTCAGGAGGCGTGCAATCAGGTGTTGACCGATCACGGTGCGCAGGCTTTGCAATACAGCACCACCGAAGGTTACCTGCCCCTGCGTGAAATGATCGCGCGGCATAATACGCGTTACAGTGTGCGGGTCACTGCCGAAAATATTATGATCACATCTGGCTCGCAGCAGGCGCTGGATTTTATCGGCAGGCTGTTTATCAACCGCGGAGATTATATTGTGGTGGAATCGCCGACCTATCTGGGCGCGTTGCAGGCCTGGAACGCGTACGGCGCGCAATATATTTCTGTACCGTCTGATGAAAACGGCATGATTATGGACAAGTTGGAGGAGGCGCTTCGCATTGGACCGAAGTTCATTTATATTCTCCCCAATTTCCAAAATCCGTCCGGCTCCACGTTGAGCTTGGAACGCCGCAAGCGATTGGTGCTGCTGGCAGATCAATACGGAGTGCCGATTGTGGAAGATGATCCGTACGGTCAACTGCGATATGACGGCGATCACATTCCGTCCGTTGCCACGCTCGACAGCCGCTATCGCAATGACAATGACGGCGAATACACCGGAAGCGTTATTTACCTGAGCACGTTCTCGAAATTGCTCGCGCCGGGCTTGCGCCTGGCATGGGTCATCGCTCCGCCGCAGGTGATTCGCAAGCTGGTGATGACCAAGCAAGCCGCTGATTTGCATACCTCATCTTTCAATCAGCATGTGGCGTATGAAGTTGCCAAAGGCGGATTTTTGGATGAACACGTGAAAGTGATCCGCGCGACGTACAAAGAACGGCGCGATGTGATGATCGAAATGATGGAGGAAATGTTCCCGACCGGAGTTAGTTGGACCAAGCCCCTTGGCGGCATGTTCCTGTGGGGCGTGTTACCCGAAAATGTGGACGCAGCCGAGGTGTTGAAGGTGGCAGTGGAACGCAAGGTGGCATTCGTCCCCGGCGGGTCTTTCCATCCGAACGGCGGCGGCAAGAATACGATGCGCCTCAATTTCTCGTTCTCAAATCCAGATAATATCCGCGAGGGAATTGAAAGATTGGGAGTGACTTTGAAAGAGGCGTTGAAAAATGGGGAAAAAGTGGGTGGTGGATAGTGGGGTAGTGAGTAGTGGATAGTAGGTGGTGAGTAGTGGGTAGTAATAAGTGAGAAGTAAAAAGTCGAAGGCACACTGCCTTCGACTTTTTTTCATCCTTCATCTTTCACGCGAAGCGTTCATCCTTTGCCTTTCATTCCTCCACATACGGCACGTACTCTGCGCGGGCAATGCCTTGTTTGATGGCAGTCTCAGCCACGGCGCGGGCCACGGCACGATGAACTTTTTTATCCAGCGGGCTGGGCACCAACTCACCGGGCGGGGTCATCTCGGCGATGACGTGCGCGGCGGCCAGCAGCATTTCGTGCGTGATGCGCGGCGCGTTCGCATCCACGGCGCCGCGGAAGATGCCGGGGAACCCCAAAACATTGTTCACCGATTTCCCATCCGCGGCGAAAGCGGCGCCGTGTTCCATCGCAACCTCGGGGTCGATCTCAGCGTTCGGGTTCGACAGCGCGAGAATCACCTGCCCCTTGCGAACCATTTCAGGTTTGATCAGGTTCGACACGCCCGTGGTGGCGATCACGATGTCACATTTTTCCATGATCTCTTTCAGGTTGGATTTGATGCCGCCAGCTTTTTCAAAATGATCCAACGCTGCCGGATTCAAATCCGCGCCGTAAACTGGATTGCCCGTTAGGCGCATCATCATCTGCCCGATGGCATGGCCGGCCGCCCCAAGCCCGATCTGCCCGATGACAGCTTTGTTCAAGTCGGTGCCGGTCTCGCGCGCCGCGTTGATTAATGCCGCCGTACAAACCACTGCCGTGCCGTGCTGGTCATCGTGGAAGACGGGAATGTCAAGCATGGCTTGCAATCTTTCCTCGATCTCAAAACAGCGCGGCGCGGAGATATCCTCCAGTTGAATGGCGGCGAAGGTCGGTGAGATGGCATAAATTGCGGCGATGATCTCTTCGGTGTCTTTCGTGTTCAACAAAATGGGAATGCCCGAAAGCCCAACCAGTGTTTCCATGAGCATGGCTTTGCCTTCCATGACAGGCATACTGGCCAGCGGACCAATATCCCCAAGTCCAAGCACTGCGGTGCCGTCTGAAACGATGGCAACCATGTGACTGATGCTGGTGTACAGCCGCGCCTGCGATGGGTCTTTGGCGATCCGCAAGCAAACTTCTGCCACTCCGGGCGTGTAAACACGGCGCAGTGTGGCCAATGAGTCGATCTTGTACCGCGAGCGGATGGCGATCTTTCCCTTTTGATGGAGTTCCAGCACTTCGTCGCGGACTTCAAGCACGCGCGTGCCTTCGTTATTCCGCATGGCTTCGAGGATCGCTTCAAGGTGCGCTTCATCCTCGGCGGTGATGGTGATGTCGCGCACCACATTCTGTGAGGTTTCGGTCAACAGCACAAGGCTGCCGGTGTTGCCGCCGGCTTCTGCAATGACGGTCAGCAGTTTGCCAAGCACGCCTTTCTTCTGCGAATTGCGCACACGTACCGTGCGGATGAGTTTTCGTTCCCAAGCCATGGATCACTCCTTTTGTCTATTCGTTCGGGGCGAAGAATATTTTCATATCCATTCTAAAACAAACACCGCGAAATCTCAAATTATTCGCGGTGTGGGTGGAAGATAATTCCGAAGGAGTGAAATGATTATAGCTTTGTGTGAAGTGGAAGCACAAACCCCAAAGGGGTGTCATTTTTTCTTACGTAGATCATGACACCCCTTCGGGGTTGGAATGGATATTTGCATGACGTTCTACAATCGTTTCATCCCTTCGGGATTGGATTTTAGGCATGTCAATATTTTTGGGGGCGCATCAGACTTCCGAAGTCTTCAAGACTTCGGAAGTCTCACTTACCCGACTTTTTGAGAGGATACAAAAAATAGCCCAAAGTCCTTTTCATCTGTTTTTATCTGTGGTTCACGTTACGTAACATCAATTAGCAATGCGGGAATTTCCGCAAAGGATTTGATGATCGTGCAGTCTGCATCAGGGAAGAGACTGCTTGGGTCGTAGAGAACAGGCGTCAGACCGGCGCGCTGCGAGCCGACAATATCGGCAAAATAGTTGTCGCCGACGTACATCGTCTCGTGTGCGCAGGTCCCGGCTAATTCGAGGGCGCGTTCAAAAATAAGTGCGTCGGGTTTGAAGGAATTTATTTCTCCACCCCATAGAAAAAACTGAAAGTAGCAATCCAGATTCAGTTTTTGCATTTCTTCCTGATATGGAGATTCGCGATTGGAAACCATGCCCAGCATGTACCCCGATTCTTTCAGGAATTTCAAAAGGGTGCGGGCATCTTCGGGTACATGCGTTTCGGGCTGATAGGCTTTGCTCATGTGCGCTGAAACGCTGGGCGCCATTTCGGCAGACCGGACCGGGTCAATGCCAGATGCGATCAAACGCTGCCGTGCAAAGTTGACCCAAAAGCCTTTTGAGTCATCGCCGAAAGTTTTGGAGTCCGCTTGAATTTCTGGCGAGTGGGCAAAATAATAATGTGTCCAATGCTCGGCGCGGATTCTTTCCGCGTCTGATATTTGAAAGCCGAGACTTCTGAGGTACTCCATAAAAACCTCCCCGGAAGAGGGGAGGTGATGAAAAAGCGTGCCGTCGAGGTCAAATAGAATTGCTTTGATCTTCTTCATAGCCATGTGAGTTATCCTCCAATTTCGCTCATGATGCGGTTCAACGGAATGACTCCATCCGCCAGACCGTGCCCCCAGGGTTTTTCCCAAACGCCGTCGAGCAGGAGTTTGCGTAATTCATCGAGTGATGCACCGGCGCGCATGGGCGTGAGCAGGTCTACTTCCTTTTCGCGCAAAAGGCACAGGCGTAGTTTCCCATCAGATGTGAGGCGGGCGCGCGTGCAAGCTGAACAAAATGGATGCGTGACCGATGAAATAAAGCCGAGGTTGCCTTTGGCGTGCGGGATGTGGAAGACCTGCGCTTCGCCGTCCAGTTTGCCGTCGTTGGCGATTTCGAGTTTGCCAAATTCAGATTCAATATTGTGCTGAATTTGTTTCATGGTGATGACCTGGTTGACTTGAATATCTGTTGCGCCGGCGAAGGGCATCATTTCGATAAATCGCATCTGCCAGGGATGGTCAACGGTTAGGGCGGCGAGGTCTACAACATCGTCTTCGTTGTAGCCTTTGACCACCACCGCGTTGAGTTTGACAGGCGTGAGTCCGGCTTTTTCGGCGGCGAGAATGCCTTCCCAAACGTCATCCAGTTTTCCCCAGCGGGTGAGGCGTTTGAACTTGATCGGGTCAAGCGTATCAATGCTGACATTAACGCGCTGCAAGCCCGCATCTGCCAAAGGTTGAGCCAGCTTCTTGAGCAGCAACCCGTTTGTCGTCATGGAGACGGAGCGAATGCCTTCGGTGGAGGCAATGCCGCGTACGAGATTCACCACGTTGGCGCGGACAGTCGGCTCGCCGCCCGTCAAACGGATCTTATCAAAGCCGAGGCTGGCAAACAGGCGCGTGAAAGTGAGGATTTCGTCATCCTGCATCAGGTCTGCATTTGGGCGGAAGGTCATATCCTCGGGCATGCAATAAATACAGCGCAAATTGCAATGATCTGTGAGGCTGATGCGTAAATAGTGAATATTTCGTCCAAATCGGTCAATTGCCATCGTTTTCCTGAATTATAACAATATTATATGAGTTAGACCGGTGCGATTGACGGGTATTATTACCCGTGCTATCATCCTGCAAGCACTTATTTTATTATTTAAAAGGAGTTATTAATGAGTTTCGAATTTATTCTTCGTATTATTGGCATGATCGTACTTGGAGTTGTAGGCGGATATTGGGGATTCGACATTTCGAAATCAAACCCAACAACAACAGATGGCTACATTACCACTACGACTTTTGGGCTGGTCGGTGCGCTGGCTGGAATTATCCTTACTCCATACTTTACCACACGCCCCGCGCGCGCCATGCGCTCTTTGCTGGGTCGGATGGCGGCTGAAAGTTTATTCGCCGGACTGACAGGGTTGGTCGTTGGTTTGTTGATTGCGGCTTTACTTGGCTTTCCACTTTCACTGCTGCCCAAGCCCTTCGGTGAGGTGCTTCCGTTCGTGGGTGTGCTGATCTTCTCGTACTTTGGCGTTTCACTTTTTGTGATGCGGCAGGGCGATATTATGGGATTATTAAGCGCCCTCAGCGGACGCAACGGCGAGACCGGCGGGTCTTCCTCATCCTGGACAAATCTCAACCGCAACATCTTACTGGATACCAGCGTCATTATCGACGGGCGCGTAGCCGACATTGCCCGTACGGGCTTCCTGCCGGGTACGCTGCTCATTCCGCGCTTTGTGTTGAACGAACTGCAATACATCGCGGATTCTCCCGATGGGATGCGCCGTCAGCGCGGACGCCGCGGCATGGAAGTTTTGGCTGAGTTGCAAAAACTTCCGAATGTCCTCGTCCGTATTTCGGATATCAACGTGGACGGTGTGCGCGAAGTGGACGACAAACTGATCGTCCTGGGCAAACAACTCAAGAGTCCGGTGTTGACGAATGATTACAACCTCAACCGCATTGCCGAGTTGCAAGGCGTGACCGTGCTCAACATCAACGAACTGGCGAACGCCGTCAAATCCGTTGTACTGCCCGGCGAGGCGTTGCGTATCAACATTATGCAGGAAGGCAAGGAACATAGCCAGGGTGTGGGCTACATGGAAGACGGCACCATGGTGGTGGTGGAGAACGGCAAGGAATACATCGGCGAATACATGGATGTGAATATCACCAAGGTCTTGCAGACCGCCGCCGGCCGCATGATCTTTGGTCGTGTGGATGAAGAGGGCTCGAAGAAAAATAATAAGGGAAAGTAAGAAGTAAAAAGTAATCAGTAATCAGTGAACAGGGCGTACAAGATGCGCCCTGTTTTTATTTTGCTCATGCAAATTCCTTTCATCTGCGTTCATCTGTGGTTAAAATAGAGTAACGCTTAAATCTTTTACACCTTATAAACCTCAGATACATCAGAAACCTTTGTAAAAGGGAACCCCATGTTAAAAATCTACAACACCCTCAGCCGCAAGACAGAAGAATTTCAAACCCTCGAACCGAACCTCGTAAAAATGTACGTCTGCGGAGTGACGGTTTACAACGACGCGCATGTCGGGCACGCCATGTCGGCGCTGGTCTTTGACATCATCCGCCGCTATCTTGAATATCGCGGATACACCGTCAAGCACGTCATGAACTACACCGACGTGGACGACAAGATCATCAACCGCGCGAAGGCACTCAACGAAGACCCGCTCAAACTTTCGCAGCGCTACATTCAAGATTACGCCAACGACCTCGTCAGCTTGAACGTGCTTCCGGCCACCGCCAATCCGCAGGTTAGCAAGACCATGCCAGACATCATCAAGTTCATCACTGGACTCATAGAAAAGAGACACGCTTACGCCGCGACCAATGGCGATGTCTATTTCAGCGTGACCAGTGACGAAGGGTACGGCAAACTCTCCGGCCGCAAGCTGGACGACATGCAAGCCGGTTCGCGCATCGAAGTGGAGGAAGCCAAGACCCACCCGATGGACTTCGCGCTTTGGAAAGTCGCCAAGGAAGGCGAAATCTCATGGGACAGTCCCTGGGGCAAAGGACGCCCGGGCTGGCACATCGAATGCTCGGCCATGAACCTCGCTGAACTCGGCGAGCAGATCGACATCCACGGCGGCGGCAATGACCTGATCTTCCCGCACCACGAAAACGAAATCGCGCAAAGCGAGTGCTACACCGGCAAGGAATTTTCGCGCTACTGGGTTCACAACGGAATGTTGCAGCTCGGCGGCGAGAAGATGTCCAAGTCGCTCGGCAACATTGTCAGCATCAAGGAATTTTTATCCAAACGTGAAGCGGATGTGATGCGGATGCTGGTCTTGAACGGCACCTATCGCGCGCCCCTGCTTTTCAATGATGACACGCTCGACGCCGCGCAGAAGAATGTGGAACGCCTCAAATCTGCCCTGCGACCTGCTTCTGTTTCTGCCAGCGGACTCAGCCCCGAGGCAGTTTCAGCCATCGCCTCCACCGCCGAAACCGCAAAAACAAACTTCACCGAAGCCATGGACAGTGACTTCAACACCGCCGGTGCCATCGCCGCCTTGTTCGAACTGAGCAAGATCATCAACAACGCGCGTGACAGCGGAGCGAACAACGAGCAGCTCAAACCCGCGCAAGCCACCTTCCGTGAACTCTCCGGTGTGCTCGGACTCAAACTCGAAGAGAAGCAAGGCTCCGGTGATGCAGACGCCTTCATCAACCTGCTGATCGAAGTCCGCGCCGAAGTACGCAAGCAAAAACTCTGGGCGCTCTCCGACCAGATCCGCGACAAGTTGAAGGAACTCAACATCACCATCGAAGACAGCAAGGATGGCACGACCTGGCGTCATGCGTAGGGTGGGGGATAGGTAAAAAGTAATAAGTAAAAAGGACTTCCGAGGCGTTGGCTTCGGAAGTTTTTATTTTTCCACATGCTATAATTATGATTATGAATAACGATGAGATTCGTTTCCACCTGCGTGACCGCTGGAAAGCCGTTGAAGAAATCGAACGGCAGGAGTTGCGTGCGTCCACGATTCAAGAGAATTGGAAAAAGCTCAATGCCATTGTGCGCTTTGCTGTTGAAACAGGTATGAAACGTGAAGATGATGATGGGGAAATGGAGGTGTACATGCGGTGGGCAAAAATAAAGGAAAAATACGAATCAGGGGAATGGGACGGAAAATAATAATCGAATTATAAAAACTTCCGAGGCGTTGGCTTCGGAAGTTTTTATTTTACAAGTATGTTACTCAAAGTGTGTAGACTTATTGTCTGCATGGCATTAATCTTCGTGGATGGATACCCTAAAACGTTTTGGAGAAAGAGTACGAGAATTAAGAACAAAAAAGGGGTTATCGCAGGAACAATTAGCTGAACTATCGGGGTTACACAGAACTTATATCAGTTCGCTTGAACTTGGCAAAAGAAACGTAAGCCTAATCAATATTTTTGCGCTTGCAAAAGCACTTGGCGTCACGCCTGATAAGTTACTCAAACCTGAGTAACTCACTTTCGATTCCCCCCTCAAAGGTATAAATGGCTAAAAAAGTTGTTGTTAAGAGTACAAAACCAAAACGAATTGCTGAAAGCAGTGGTAATTCGATAGGTGTTACAAAGAAAAAACAAAAGAACTTTACTTTCATAGATTTATTTGCAGGTATTGGCGGAATTCGACTTGCTTTTGAAAATGCAGGAGAAGGAAGTGTAAAGTGTGTCTTTTCATCCGAATGGGACGAAAAAGCAAAAGATACATACGAAGCAAATTTTGGTGAAAGACCTGATGGGGACATTACAAAAATTAATGCAGAAGATATTCCAGATCACGATATTTTGACTGCTGGGTTTCCTTGTCAACCTTTTAGCATTGCTGGAGTTTCCAAAAATAATGCTTTGGGCAATGAGCATGGATTTAAACATGCCACGCAAGGTACTTTGTTTTTTGACGTAGCAAATATTATAGACAAAAAACGCCCAAAAGCATTCCTGCTTGAAAATGTAAAAAACTTAAGAAGCCACGATAAGGGAAATACTTTTAAGATAATTGAAAAGACACTTCAGGAAGAACTTGGCTATACCATCTTTACCCAAGTGATTGATGCCCGCACAACTGTTCCTCAACATAGGGAAAGAATTTACATTGTCGGTTTTAAAGAGCCAATATTTTTTGATTTCCCGAAAATGGAAGACAAGAAGCCAAAATTCAAGAAAATCCTTGAAAAAAAAGTCCCAGAAAAATACACATTAACTGACCATCTATGGGAATATCTTCAAAATTATGCTGCAAAACATAAAGCTAAAGGCAATGGATTTGGCTTTGGAATTGCTGATATGGATGGTGTATCTCGAACTTTAAGTGCCCGATATTACAAAGACGGCTCAGAAGTCTTAATTGCTCAGGACAATAAAAACCCAAGGCGTTTAACACCAAGAGAGTGCGCGAGGCTTATGGGCTACCCCGATGATTTCAAAATAGTTTGCAGTGATACAAGAGCGTATAAACAATTCGGAAACTCGGTTGTTGTTCCAGTTGTTCAACAAATCGCAGCCAAAATGCTGGATTGTTTGAAAAACCCAGAAAAAGATATTTACCAAATATCGAGCAATCGGTTGTTTGAAAAAGCTGGCAAATCCTAACTTGCAGAGGTATTCCAAGGATAGTGTATGTCTTACAATCTTAACTCAATATTCAGCGCAGTAATTTTCAAGACCCTAGCACAAGTTGATTTGCCTGGGGGGTCAAATCAGCATGAGATTAACGGTGATAATGCTGTAAAAGAGTTCTTTGAAACAGACCAACCAATCTCTGGAATAATAAACTGGCATTATTTTTCAGATGAAGCAGATACTCTCCAAAGTACAGGCAATTTTAAGTTCTATGATGCAAGAGCAAAAAGCGCAGAGCGTACTGGAAGATCTGAATGGAGAATGTATTACACTGGCGAATTCATAAGTTGCGCAACCCCAGGGGATGTTTTAGTGCTGGCTCGAACTTTGGGCGGAGAAATTTTTGGCTTAGTTTTTCAGAATAACTCAAGTTGGCTAAGAACTGCCCGAGTACTATTCCAACTTGAAGATGCGACACCTCGGATGCAATTAATAACCGGCGAAGACTTACAAGGCTTAGAGTTGGAGTTTGCCAAGCGACAAATCCTTGAGGAATTAGGTATTGAAGTTTCAATACCAATTTCGGAAGATGATGATGAAATTGCTGTCAGAGAATTAGCTTTGGCTAACGCAGAAGGAAGGAATTTTCCTTCTGCAAGAAGAATGGCTGAACTGGCACAGTCCCTAGTTGATATAAATTTGCAGGATGCTGATGCAACCTTGGTGGCTTTTATTGATAGAGAAGAGAGAGTTTTTCGTGCCATCGAAAAAATTCTCGTTACCGTAAAACTTACAGAAGGTTTTTCATCGGTTGATGATTTCATTAGTTATTCTTTGTCTGTTCAAAATAGGCGAAAGTCAAGAATGGGATTGGCTTTACAAAATCACCTGTCAAGAATATTTCTTGACAATCAATTGATGTTTGGTGCGCAAGTTATAACCGAAGGTAGAAACAAACCAGATTTTATTTTTCCTGGAAACAGGGAATACCATAACAGTGATTTTAGTGCTGAGCTTCTTGTAATGCTTGCTGCAAAATCAAGTTGCAAAGAACGCTGGCGGCAGATACTTGATGAAGCTGAAAGAATACCCAATAAACATCTTTGTACACTGGAGCAGTCAATATCTGTAGATCAAACTCGGGCTATGGCAGGCAGAAATGTTACGCTAGTTATTCCAAGTGCATTTCATACAACATATACCGAAGCACAACAAAAGAACCTGTGGTCAATTAACCAGTTTGTCGATTATGTAAGATTTTTACAAAACCAATAAAGTAAAAATAAACATGTCTGACGTATTCACAAAAGAAAAACGCTCCGAAGTCATGTCCCGTATCAAAGGGAAGGGAAACAAGGATACGGAACTGGTTATGATTCAAATTCTGCGGAGTAATCACATTTCAGGATGGAGAAGAAATCAGGCTGTATTTGGCAAGCCTGATTTTGTTTTCCCCAAACAAAAGGTTGCACTTTTTGTAGATGGATGCTTCTGGCATGTCTGCCCCAAACACTCAAACATGCCAGGGAACAATCAGGAATTTTGGCAAAAGAAACTGGACGGAAACAAAGCGCGTGATAAATCTGTCAATCGGGAATTACGAAAGACAGGCTGGGTCGTCATCCGCGTATGGGAGCATGAGTTAAAAGTTCCACAGAAAGTGGCGGCGAAATTGAAGAAATTTATTTGCGAATAAGCGTAAGTTTTTCGAGGTGGTAAAATATTTTCATGAAGGTTATTTACAATCAAACAGACGACACCCTGACAGTTATCTTCACCGAAACCCCTGTTGCCGAAAGCGACGAGGACAAGCCTGGGGTAATTCTGGATTACGACGCTAACGGCAGCCTCGTCTCTCTTGAAATATTGGATGCATCACGGCACGTTAGTGTGCCGGGCAGGATAGAATATCAAGTTTCGCCTTTAGCTGGATAGATTGAAGAACCCCGAAGTTTATCGGGGTTCTTCCTTAAAATAAATAATCGCAAATTTTTGCAGAAAAACTACAGGAAATATTAGTGAAAAAAACTGTCCGCTGCCCTGCGGGCGATGAGAAAAATTTGAAAATCCAGCCGCGCAGTTATAATACGCAATATCCCTGCATCAATAAAAGGCAACATGACACCCCAAACTTTTCATCGTGACCGCTTCACATGGCTGGCATACTTTTTGCTGGCATTCTTCTCGTATTTCCTCAACGTACTGGGACCCATCACTCCCTTCCTCAAGGACGAACTCAAACTCTCGTACACCGTCAGCAGTTTACACTTCACTGCCTTTGCGGTCGGCATTCTAATCGTCGGCTTCGGCGGCCATACCATCATCCAACGCATCGGACAGCAGCGCGCACTCTGGCTCGGCGCAATCGGCATCAGCCTCAGCGCCTTCATCCTCATCGCAGGGCGCACGGCCGCGCTCACCATCGGCGCATCCTTCTGCATGGGGCTGGTCGGCTCACTGATCCTCGTCATCATCCCCTCCGCCCTCTCCGACCAGCACGGCGAATCACGCGTGGTGGCGCTCGCAGAATCCAACGTCATCGCCTCACTCGTCTCCACCGCCGCCCCGCTCATGGTCGGGTGGACAGCCCTCATGGCCGGCGGCTGGAGGATGGCTTTAGGCATAGCCGCCCTGCTTCCGATCTTGCTCTGGCTTGGATTTGGCAACGCAGCCCCGCCGCCACCCACCGCCCCCAAAGCGGATTCAGCCTCCGTTGGGCAGTCTCTGCCCCTTTTGTTTTGGGTCTACTGGATCGCAATCGTCCTCGCCGTCTCAGTCGAGTTCTGCATGATCTCCTGGAGCGCCGACTATCTCGAGAACAGCCTGCACATGCTGCGTGCGAATGCCGCGCAATCTGTCAGCCTTTTCCTGATCGCCATGATCATCGGACGCCTAACCGCCAGCCGGCTTGTTCAACGCTTCGCCGTGCATCGCGTGGTCATCGCCTCCATCGTAGTCGCAGGCATCGGCTTCGCCGCATTCTGGATAACGAACACAATTATCATCGGGCAAGCCGGACTCTTCATCATGGGCTTGGGCGTCGCCGGCTTATATCCGCTGCTGCTTTCGATGGCAATGGGCGTGGCGCAAAATAACACCACCCAAGCCAGCGCCCGCGCCACCCTCGCCGCCGGACTCGCCATCCTCGCGCTGCCCCTCATCCTCGGCCGCCTCGCCGACATGACCAGCATCCGGCAAGCCTACGGCGTCGTAGTCATCCTCCTCGTCAGCTTATTCATCATCACCCTCACCGCCAGAAGAAAAATATCATAGCAGTCTCACCAACCTGCAAACCTGCAAACCTATCAACTTGTTAACTTGTCAACTTCGTTGTAAAGTAAAATCAGGACTAATATGAGAGAATTACTCTATTCGCGTAGTGCAGTCTACGAAACCTTGTATGCCAATAAATATGTATCTCAGAATCATTCTTGCGATAGTACGGGCGCAATAGCGTGTAAATGGAATTAAGGCATTATGACGAGTAGAATTAATTCGTTTGTCAAAAAATATATCTCTGTCAGAGATAGGGAAATAATAAAGAATTACAAAATATATATCTTTTTGCAGAAACTATTTAGACCCAACTTATACGATAAGGCGCTGGGTGAATGGACATATGCCAAAAGAAATAATCCCAATTCCGTCTTGCTTAAAAACAAAGCGGGGATTAATATCATCGGCTTTCTAAACTCCAGTACGGGGCTGGGAAACGCCGCCCAT
This sequence comes from Candidatus Brevifilum fermentans, assembly GCA_945877125.1. GTDB lineage: Bacteria > Chloroflexota > Anaerolineae > Anaerolineales > Villigracilaceae > Villigracilis. The sequence continues at coordinate 30,828 of CAMCQT010000007.1, forward strand.
AACAGCGCCCAGGCGCTCGAGACAACTAATATCCTGGTAAATTCAATCAACTTTGAGGTCGCTGCAATTAAAAAGAATAAAACTCTTGATTCTGAACGATCGTCGGCATTCAAATTTGATATTAATTTAATTCACGTAAACCCACCTGAATATCACGAATTATGGCGACAATTTGGCACATCATTAGCCCGCTATAATATTGGCGTATGGTATTGGGAATTAACAGACCTGCCTGATCATTGGCTAAAATGTTTCGACGTGTTGGATGAAATATGGGTAGCTACCCGTTTTGTTCAGGAAACTATTCAAAAGAAATCCCCCATTCCCGTTATAAAAATATCCCCATGTATTCAAGTTGAGTTGGATTTAAGTTTGACGCGCAACGACTTTAATCTTCTAGATGGCACATTCCTTTTCTTGAGCGCCTATGACGTTCATAGTGTAAGCGAGCGAAAAAATCCTCTTGCAACCATCGATGCATTTAAGAGGGCTTTTACGGCTAAAAATATGGATGTTGGATTGGTAATGAAAGTTCGGAATTCAAATCACGACAGGGATTTCATCAATCAAATAAAACGTGAGCTCCGTGGGTATCCAAATTGTTATCTGATAGAAGAGTCGTTTTCAAAAATACAATTCAATACCCTGCTTAATCTGGTCGATGCCTATATCTCTCTTCATCGATCCGAAGGTTTTGGATTGATTCCCGCAGAAAGTATGTCCCTCGGCAAGCCTGTAGTTATGACCAACTGGTCTGGAAACACCGACTTTATGAACCCAGATAATTCCTGTGGAGTAAATTATCGGTTAATCCCTGTTAAACCCGGTGTGCCATTTTATGAAGCAGGAAAACTATGGGCTGATCCTGATATTTCACATGCAGTGGAATTAATGCAGTCATTATTCTACGATCGTGCCTATTATCAAAAGATCTCCAGTAATGCAAAAGAATACATCCAATATAACCTGTCGCCACAAAAAATTGGAATTACCATGAAGCAACGTTTACAAACGATAACGGGCGAAAAATAAAACAATCTGGACCGAGACATCTTCAAGAAGGTATCGACTAACTTTGAAGATGTCTTTATAAAGTAAAATCAGGACTATATGAGAGAACTAATCTATTCACGTAATGCAGTCTACGAAACCCTGACCGCCAAACGCAGGCAGATATTTTCAATTGACATCGGCGAAGGCGTGCAGGACAAAGGCAAGATCGAGCAAATCCTCCAACTGGCGAAAGAGCAGAAGATCAAGGTCAATCGTGTTGCGCGTCCCAAACTGGACAAGGTGCATCAGAACAATCAGGGCATCGTGGCTGAAGTCAGCGGCTACCCGTACTCGGATGTGCTTGATATTCTCGAACACGCCAACGGCGAACTGCCTTTTATCCTCATGCTCGATTCCCTGCAAGACCCGCAGAACTTCGGCACGCTCATCCGCACCGCAGAAGCGCTTGGCGTGCATGGCGTCGTCATCCCCTCCGCGCGGACGGTGGATGTGACGCCGGCCGTGGTCAACGCGTCATCGGGTGCGAGCGAGCACATGCTCATCGCGCAGGCAAATCTGTCCCAGACGATAGACGCGCTCAAAGAGAATGACATCTGGGTTGTCGGCTTGGACCAGGCCGGGGCGGAGATGGAAGCGGGTTCACGTCACCTCAAAGGTGCGCTGGCGCTCGTCGTCGGCTCCGAAGGCGAAGGACTGCACGACCTCGTCCGCAAGAAATGTGACGTCGTCCTCAAACTCCCCATGCGCGGCAAGATCGAATCCCTCAACGCCGCCGTCGCCGGTTCGGTCGCGTTATATTTAGCATATCTTTCGCGCTCGAAATAATTAACCTTGATAAACGGAGATGAACAAAGATTTTCATCTCCGTTTATCTCTGTTCATCAAGGTTAAATAACCAACCAGGAAACAACATGCCGCAAGCAGCCTATCATTTTCCAAAAGGATTTCTCTGGGGAACCGCGACCGCCTCGCATCAGGTGGAAGGCAACAACACCAACAACAACTGGTACGCGTGGGAAGAGGCGGGACATACGATTGATAAATCGGGTCTCGCCGCCGACTGGTGGGGTGGACGCTGGCGCGAGGACTTTGACCGCGCCGCCGAAACCGGACAAAACGCGCACCGCTTCTCGTTGGAGTGGAGCCGCATCCAGCCGACACCTGACACCTGGGATGAGGAAGCCATCGAGAAATATCGCAACATGCTGCGCGGATTGAGGGAACGCAACATGACAGCTTTGGTGACCCTGCATCATTTCACCGATCCGCTGTGGGTCACCGAAAAAGGCGGCTGGGAGAACGACGAGATCGTGGCGCTGTTCGAGAAGTTCACCCGTAAAGTGGTGGATGCGCTCAAGGAATATGTCACCCTCTGGTGTACGATCAACGAACCGAATGTTTACGCTTTGAGCGGATATGTGCAAGGCGCATTTCCGCCCGGCAAGAAAGACATCAAATTATCCATGCGCGTGCTGGGCAACATGGTCAAAGGTCACGCTGCCGCCTATCGCGCCATCCACGAGTTACAGCCCGAAGCCCGCGTAGGCTACGCCCTGCATTACCGCCCGATGGTTCCGCGCGTCAAGTGGTCACCGCTCGATATTTTGATGCGCAACATCCGCTACGAAGGCGTCAACATGGGATTCCCCTCCGCCATCTCAACCGGCGTGATGCGTTCTCCCGTCGGCAGCCAAAATATCCCAGAAGCCAAAGGCACGCAGGATTATCTCGGCCTGAATTACTACTCGGTCGATACAGTCTGGTTTGACCTGATGAAGTCTGGCGAATTATTCTCGAACAGCGGCTACCCCAAAGGCGCCGACATGAGCGGCACGGACTTCATCGCCAACATCCCCGAAGGCATCTTCAACTCGCTCAAATGGATCGAACGCACCTATCCCAACCTGCCGATCATCATCACCGAGAACGGCGTGGAAGATTCAGGTGACCAAATGCGACCGCGTTATCTGGCGCAGCATTTGCATCAGGTCTGGCGCGCGGTCAACTTCAACTGGCCGGTGAAGGGCTACTTCCACTGGTCACTGGTCGATAACTTTGAATGGGAACGCGGCTGGACTCAGCGCTTCGGTTTGTGGGGACTCGACCTCGACACCCAAAAACGCATCCGCCGTCCCAGCGTGGATTTGTACGCCGAGATTTGCAAAGAAAACGGCTTGTCCTCCGAGATGGTGCAGAAGTATTGTCCCGAAGTATTCGACAAGATTTTTCCATCGTAAATAGTTCGACAATGTCACATTAAGGTTGAAACCAAAATCCTTAACCACAAAGAGCACGACACTTGCGCCACACTGCGTTTGTTGCAGTGCAGGTGAGGTACACGAAGGAAACCTTTGGTTTTAGCATTTTGCTCTCCTTTGTGCCCCTTTGTGGACTTTATGGTAAAAGGTTTTGAAATGTGATATTGTCAAGATAGTATTTTGTGAATGTTAGATTACTTAGATAGTCCATCCAAGGCAATCCTGCCTAGTTGAAAATAAAAAGGTGATCTATGTTGACATATATCGTACTGCTAGGCCCTCCTGGAGCAGGAAAGGGCACACAATCCAAAGTTTTGGAAACCAAACTCGAATTGCCGCACATTTCCACGGGAGATATCTTCCGCGAGAATATCAAAAACGGCACACCATTGGGCACGTTGGCGAATGCTTATATCAGCAAAGGCAATCTGGTACCAGATGACGTGACACTTGCCATGTTACGTGAACGCTTCCTGCTGCCAGATTGCAAAAATGGAGCCGTCCTGGATGGCTTCCCGCGTACACCCACCCAGGCAGATGAACTTGAAGTCCTGTTGCATAGTTTCGGCGGGCAGGTCAACCTTGTTCTTTTTATCACTGCCCCGGTAGAGACCCTGATCGAACGATTGGCCGGACGATGGACTTGCAAGGCACAGGGTCACATTTTCCACGAAGACTTTAATCAACCCAGGTTAAAAGGGGTATGCGATATCGATGGCTCTGAGCTTTATCAACGTGATGACGACAAAGCCGAAACGGTTCTAAACCGCATTGAAATCTACCAGAATCAAACCGCCCCTCTGATTCAATATTATCAGGAGCGCGGACTTCTGATCGAAATTAACGGCATTGCGTCAATTGAGGATGTTTCCACACAAGTGATGTCTGTTTTACACATGGCGAGTTCTTCCAGTCATGGTTAATAGTGTAGTGTCCTTTTGTGACCTATGACTTTCCCCAATTAATATCAGAGCCTTTTGAACCGTCAAACTCGCAAAGATCACGAGCCTGGCGGTTCTTTTATTGTGATTGCAGGCGTTGCTCACCTTTGAGAAAAGCCATGTCATCTTTCATCGGGTGTGCGTCACTTTTTTGAAAAGCACAAACACGAAGGTCACAAAGTACACCAAGGAAGTATCCTTGACGATTTTGCGCCCTTTTCCCCTTTGTGACCTTCGTGTACTTTGTGTTTAAGAAGATTTTCCAAAAATTTTGACGTCCACCCACTTTCATCCTTCCTCATTCATCCTTTATCCTTTCCTGATAAAATCCCTCTCATGACTCACGCAGACCAGATCGCAACCCAACTCAATGTCAAGCCGTCGCAAGTCACGGCAGTGATCAACCTTTTAGACGAAGGCAACACCGTCCCATTTATCGCCCGTTATCGCAAGGAAATGACCGGCTCGCTCGACGACGAACAGATCCGCATCATCGCCGATGAACTCATCCGCCTGCGCGGACTCGACGAACGCCGCGTATCCATCCTTGCTTCAATTGAAGAGCAGGGCAAACTGACAGATGAACTGCGCGACAGCATCACCGCCGCCGTCACCATGACCGCGCTCGAAGATTTGTATGCGCCATACAAAAAGAAACGCCGCACCCGCGCCATGGTCGCCCGTGAAAAGGGACTGGAGCCGCTGGCTGATCTGATTTTGAAACAGGACTTCGGCTCACCCGAAGAATTCGCCGCGAAATTCCTGAACGAGCAGGTGACCAACATCGAAGAAGCCCTGCAAGGCGCGCGCGACATCGTGGCCGAAATGATCAGCGACAACGCCAACGTCCGCGCTGTGACCCGCGAGAAAGCGCTCAAGTTCGGCAAAGTCCGCGTGGAAAAGATCGCCAACGCCGCCGACGAAAAAGCTGTGTACGAATCGTATTATGAATTTGAAGGCAACGTCAACCGACTCCAGCCGCACCAAATTCTCGCCATCACGCGCGGCGAAAAGGAAGGCATCCTGCGCGTCCGCGTGGACGTTCCTGAGCGCGATTGGCTCGACGCAATCCAAGCCGAATTCGAGCAGGACATCATCAGCCCGTTTGCCGATCAACTCGCGCTGGCCATTCAAGATTCCGCCGAACGGCTTTTGCTGCCCGCCATCGAACGCGATGTGCGCCGCGAAAAAGGCGAAGTCGCCGATAACCATGCCATTCAAGTTTTTGCCACCAACCTGCGCGCCCTGCTCGGTCAGGCTCCGTTGTCAGGTCACACCGTCCTCGGGCTCGACCCTGGCTTCCGCACAGGCTGCAAAGTCGCTGTCGTTGATCCCACAGGCAAACTTCTCGACACGGGCGTGATCTATCCGCACGAACCGAAGAACGATTGGAAGGGTTCGATCAACACTTTGCAGGACATGATCAACCGCCACCACGTCACGCTCATCACCATCGGCAACGGCACCGCCTCGCGCGAAACTGAAAAACTGGCGGCTGAACTAATCGGTGGTCTCGATACGAGCGAGAAAAGCGCTCGCTCTACTCGACCCCCAACGCAACACGCAACAAAATACCTCATCGTCAGCGAAGCCGGCGCGTCGGTCTATTCCGCATCCGCCCTCGCTCGCGCTGAATTTCCCGACCTCGATGTCACCATTCGCGGCGCGGTGTCCATCGCCCGCCGCGCCCAAGACCCGCTCGCCGAACTCGTGAAAATCGATCCCAAGTCCATCGGCGTTGGCATGTATCAGCATGACGTGGATCAAACCGCCCTCACGCACGCCCTCGACGGCGTCGTCGAAAGCGTGGTCAACAGCGTCGGCGTGGATGTCAACACCGCTAGTTCCGCGCTGCTGACGCACGTCGCGGGTATCGGTCCCAAACTCGCGACCAACATTGTCACGCATCGCGACACGAACGGTCCGTTCAAATCCCGCGCCGCGTTGAAGAAGGTGACGGGACTTGGTCCCAAAGCCTTTGAACAGGCGGCAGGTTTCATGCGGATTCGAAATGGGAAGAACCCGTTGGATGAATCAGCCATCCATCCAGAATCCTACGCGATAGCTGAATCCATTCTCGCCCGCGCCGCGCTGACAGTTGATTCGTCGATCCCGGACAGAATCTCCGCCTTGAACTCCCTGACCGCCAGCACCCCGCTCGAAACCTTAGCCGCTGAATTCGAATGCGGTGTGCCCACGCTCAAAGACATCCTCGAACAACTCGTCCGCCCAGGTCGTGATCCGCGTGCCGATACCCCCGCGCCCATTCTGCGCTCGGACGTGCTCAAAGCCGAAGACCTTGTGACCGGAATGCAGCTCAAAGGCACAGTCCGTAACGTGGTGGATTTCGGCGCCTTCGTGGACATCGGTCTCAAAGGCGACGGTCTGCTGCACAAGAGTCAAATTCCGCACGGCACCGTCCTCAAAGTCGGCGACATCATCGATGTGGAAATCCAAAAGATCGAAACCGAGCGCGGACGCATTGGGTTGGGCTGGGTGAAAAGTCAGTAGGTCACGTTTGCAACGTGACACTTCTTTGAAAAAAAAGTCACGCTGCAAGCGTGACCTACGGGTAAGATTTTATTACCATAATTCCAAATATCAAAAAGGATGGCGAGAAATTTCTCGCCATCCTTTTTGATTCAATGAACAAGGCTTTCTAAAAAAACTGTTTCCGCGAACTTCCGAAATGTAGGTCACGTTTGCAAGGTGACACTCCTTTTGGGAAATGTCACGCTGCAAGCGTGACCTACGAAGGCTTTAATTCCCGCGAACTTCAGGGGTTTTGAAGATCAGGAAAACTGCGTTGAGGGAGATGCCCAAAATTGCGGCGAAGACGATGGCGGGAATGCCGTTCGGGAAAAGGAACGGAATGTGGAAGGGGAAGACGCCATTCGCCAGAGCAAGGTTGCCGCCGATGCCGCAGATCAGAATGACCGCGCCGACCGCGAGTTGCTTCGGGTCGAAGAGGTTGACTTTCTCGGATTGAATGAGCGCGACGCCCTGCATCCCGATCACGCCGAAGAGGTAAATGCTCAAGCCGCCGACCACTGCCGCGGGCATGGTGTTGACCAGCGCCACGAGTTTGCCGAAGAAGCCGAAGACCATCGCCATCGCGCCAGCCGCCATGAGCACGGCTGTGGAGTAGTTGCGTGTGATCGCCATCAGCGAGTTGTTCTCGCCGTAGTTCGTGCCAGCGCATCCGCCGAGCATACCAACCACGAGATCATCCGCGCCGTCGGCGATGAGATTGAGTCCGATGAGTTCCTTGATGTTGTAGGGCTTGCGTCCCATCTCAGCGGCGAGTTCGTCGATGTAGAGACTCATCTGGTAGAGATGAGCGGTGGACTCAGGCACGGTGGCGATGAAGATCAGCGCGATGCTGAGCGCCATGCCCCAGGCTTCGCCGTTGGTGAAGGCGGGGAAGGTGAATTTGGGCATTTCGAGCCAGGCGGCGCTGGCGACATTTTCAAAGTGAACCAGCCCAAAAGGGATGGCGACGAGGTAGCCGAAAATTGCGCCGAACAAAATTGGCAGCATCCCGATCAAACCTTTGCCCTGCAAATAAACGGAAAAGAGAATGGTCGCGATCATGGTGATGAAAGCCACTGTCCAGGTTACAGTCGCCACTTCGGGGGCTGCCCAGTTACCAGCGTTGCCAAGGGCGGCATTCGCCAGCGCAATACCGATGACCATCGCCATCGAACCTGTCACAATCGGCGGCAGGACGCGATCCAATGCCGCTTTGCCCACGCGCATGATTAACATGCCGATCAGAATTTCAAAGACAGCAGTTAGGAGGATACCGACTTGAACGATCTGAACACCATCTGGACAATAGACTTGAGCGGGGTCGTTGAAACAGGCGGGCGCAAATTTGCTCATGACCGTGATGATGACTGCAATGTAGGAGAATGATGAGCCGTAGTACATCGGGATCTTGCGCTTCGAAACCAGCAAGGCGATGATCGTGCCGAGACCCGAGGCAAGCAGGGTGATGCCCACGTCGAACTTGGTCAGGATCGAGACCAGCACGGTGGCGGGGAACATGGTCAAAAATTGCTGGAAGCCAAGGCTGAGCATGGCTCCGATGGGCGGGGTGTCATCTGGCAGGAAGCCGATGACTGCGGACTTTTTTTCTGCGGACATAATTACTCCTTTGAGATAAAGATACAAAAAAAGAGAGCCGCTAAAAGCGACTCTCCAAATTCAAAAAATAAAAACACTTGTCCCAGGAATTTGAGGGTGCGGGGGGAGTTTGTGTAGACAGGCTGTTGACATTGGGGCTGATTTTATGCAATCGGCAGATTCTGTCAAGGGGCTAATCTTCAGCCGCGCGCGCAACTTCATCAGCTTCGAAAACCACTTCTTCTTTTCCAACCAGTTTGTCTTCCACTTTTGCAATGATTAATCGCAGGTGACCAGGATGCGCCACGTAATCCAGGTCATCGGCAGGCACGGCAAGCACGGGGCAAAGCGTGAAATTCTCGATCCATGATTCGTACAACTCATTTAAGTTTTGCAGATATTCAGGCGCAATCGTGCGCTCATAAGTTCGTCCGCGTGAGTTGATGCGATTCAAAAGTGTCGGCACGGATGCGCGCAAATAAATCACAAGGTCAGGCGGCGGGAGGAATTGCACGGCGGTCTCATATAACTCGCGATAGGTTTTGAAATCGCGGTCTTTCATGTTGCCCTGGTCATACAGATTTTGCGCGAAGATTTCCGCATCCTCGTAGACACTGCGGTCTTGAATCACCGAGTTTGGGTGCTGCGCCAAATTCATGTGCGAGCGCAGGCGGTGGGTCAGAAAGAAAACCTGCGAATGGAACGCCCACGCCGACATGTTCTGGTAAAAATCAGCGAGGTATGGGTTCTCGGTCACAGGTTCGTAAAACGGGTCCCAGCTCATTTCGTCACACAACATTTTCACAAGCGTGGATTTTCCCACGCCGATATTTCCGGCTATGGCTACAAATTTTTTCATGAGTCTCTCTCAAAGGTGAAATTATATTTTTGGGGGGTCTTGTATCTCGAACCTCATCATACCAAAAAGAAACGGAGTTCGCAGAATCTTTAAGAACTCTGCGAACTCCATTTTATAAAAGGTGACTGTCACCTGGTGAAACCTTTACTGGGGAATTTCTCCCGCCAGTTCCTTGTCAATGAGCTGCTGAAAACTGGAGAGCGGCTGGGCGCCTACGAGCGCAAGACCGTTCACAAAAAAGGTCGGCGTGGATTGGACACCCAGGTCAGATGAAAACGCCATGTCCTGTGCAATAAAGTCGTCATGCTTGCCGCTCGAAAGACAGGCGGTGAACTCTTCGACATTCAATTTAAGGTCAGTGGCGTATTGAATATAGGTTTCCTCGCCCAGCGTGTCACTGCTGAATAATTTTTCGTGATAATCCCAGTAGGCGTTCTGGTCGTTGGCGCATAGCGAAGCCACGGCGGCAGACATCGCATCGGGGTGCATGGTTGGCGGCAGGGGCAGGTTGCGATAGACAAAACGGATTTGTCCCGGGTAGGCATCGAGCAATTTCTTGTACGTGTCCTCGTGGAACCGGCGGCAGTAGGGGCATTGGAAATCGCTGAACTCAACGATCACGATCTTCGCATCATCCGCTCCCAGGCTTGGATAGCCTTCTGTGGGAATATCGTAGCGGATGAATTGTGCCTCCTGTGTGACAGGCGCTTCAACCACTGGACCCGAGGGCTGCTGTGCTGCGGCAGGAGCGGCGGCGGCTGTGACAGTGGTGTCGCGTCCCCAGGCAACATAGCCAACAAGAATGCCAACCGAAAAAGCCAGCACAACCAATACCGAATAAAAGTGACTCAACTTGAAGGTGACAGTTTCGTCGGGAGCCTGCTCAAGGACTTCCGCTTCTTCATCTTCAATTTCAATAACAGGTGTGGATTTTTTAGTTTTAGTAGTCATGTCCGCGATTATAGTCTTTCCAGACATTTTGTGGAAAGGTACTTAAGTTTGCCTAAGCTTAATGATGGCGTCTTTCTGAAATTTGGGTGGGCGTCAAAATTTTTGGGAAATCTTCTTAAACACAAAGTACACAAAGTACACGAAGGTCACAAAGGGGAAAATGGCGCAAAATCGTCAAGGATCCTTCCTTGGTGTACTTTGTGACCTTCGTGTTTGTGTTTTTCAAAAAAGTGACGCACACCCCTGGCGCACTGAAATTTCACGAAGGTCAGCAGGAAGGTGATTTATGCTAAAATATAAACAATGAAAGCCCAACTTCCTCACCCCGAACATTATTCTTATCAACTGCATCGCAAGCAGCGCAATGTGCAGATCATTTTACCGGTGGTGATCAGCGTGCTGGTGATGATCGGCGTGGTCGTGCTCATTAGTCTTGCCACCTTCAACTCAAACGGCGATGTAAGCCGCTGGGCAGCCATCTCCACGATCTGGATCATCATTCCCATTTTGCTTACAGGGCTGATCCTCCTCATCATTTTGATCGGCATTATCTATTTGATGGCGCGCGCACTGGAAGCATTACCGCATTACACGGGCTTGGCACAAGATTATGTCTACCTGGCGCAAGGTTACATCACTCGCGCAGCAGACATGGCAGTCAAACCCGTGATCGCTCTTGGCAGTTTCATCGAAAAAATAAAGGCATTCCTGAAAGGATAAATACCCATGAACAAAAATAAAATCATTTTATTAGGCGTGCTGATTGGCGGGGTTACAGGTCTTGTAGCTGCAATTCTCCTTACCCGCCGCGCAGAAAAAACGGAACGCTCGACCGCCATAACCTCGGGTGAGGGACTGAAATTGGGCGTTCTGATCTTTGGTTTATTGCGGACAATCGCATCATTGGATGATGAATAACAGATTGTAAAACGTAGATTTGACCGAGGATTAAACCTCGGTCTTTTTTTTATAAATTATGATAACTATTTCCAAACTTACATATCGCCGATTTTTACTCGGGCAGCAGGGGCTTTGGCCGGGTCGCCGTTTCGAAGGGCTGGTCGGCGCTGATGAATCTTTGCGGCAAATGCAGGCGCTTCAACTTGACCCGCTGACCATGATCGCGCGCAGTCAGGACATTGCCATGTACGGCCGTGTGCTAAATTACAAACAGGAACATCTTTACCAAGCCGCCTATCAACAGCGCGGCTTTTTCGATTATGGTGGCACGTTATTTATGTACCCCATGAATGAGTTTCCGTACTGGCGCCTGCACATGAAACACCGCGAAGCACAGGGAATGTGGTATGAAGCATCATTCAAGCATCCGCCCGCTGATTTGCTAAAGTTTGTCTTAAGCGAATTACGCACGCGTGGTCCGCTGGGAAACCGTGATTTTGGCGGCGAGGCTCTCAAAACCTGGAGTTATCGCGGACGGAAGGAAGCGTCTCTTGCGTTGTTTTATTTGTGGCTGATCGGTGAAGTGATGATTACCAACCGCAAAGGTTTTGACCGAATCTACGACCTGCGCGAACGCGTGCTGCCCAGTGAATATGATTACGCGGTACCTGAATCAGAAGCCGAGGATTTTTTTAGCCGCAAAACCATTGCACACCTGGGGCTGGTGCGTGAGAACACGTGGCGTACCGGTCTGGCTGGTTTTCTTCATCGCGATGTGACGCGGGAGGAAGGCAAAGGGCGAATTGAGCGGCTCATCGAACAGGGAGTTATCTCGCGGGTGCAGGTTGAAAACTCAAAGGATGGATTCCTCTTTTTGAACAGCGACCAGCCCAACCTGTCGGAGTTGGAAGCGGGGCGTATTCCCAAAAACTGGCATCCGCTGGAAACATCCACAGAAGAGGAAGTCACATTGATTGCCCCGTTGGAAATTGTCAGCGCGCGCGGGCGGGCAAAGCAGGTTTTTGATTTTGAATATATTTGGGAAGTGTACAAGCCCGCGCACCAACGCCGCTGGGGATATTACACCCTGCCTATTTTGTACGGCGATGATCTCGTTGCTCGCCTTGACCCGAAGCTGGACCGCAAAACGAACACGCTCCACATCCTGGGCTTTTGGCTCGAAGACGATGCGCCAAAAGATGAAGCCTTTGCCAACGCACTCGGCCGCGGACTTGCCCGTTTTGCAAAATTTGTGGGGGCGCAGCAGGTGAAGTTGGATGCGGTTCAACCTCGGCGCTTGCAAATACAGATTCGTAAGGTATTAAAGGCAATGCTTGACTAAGGGCAAGAGTCAATATATATTAACTTTCACCTTGTCTATATCAGAATACTTTATCTTTGGAAGGCTGAATTTATAAACTTCAAAAAAATAAGCGCGGGGGTGGTGGGATTAAGACTCAAATTTAATTTGTAAAGTTAGTTGAAGCAAAGCCTGTTTGCTTTCCTAAAATGGATTTTTACGATACGTCGAATCCAAAAGGATGATCGTCATGGTTGAAAAATCGCCTAAAAAATCCAAAAAAAATCTGGCGCCAGATGCGCTCAGTCATAGCCGAGATCTTTTGCTGGCGCTCAGCCGTGCCGCACAATCCATCCAACGGGCGCGCACCGCAGAGGAGGTTTATCATGCCGTTGGTGACCAGATCAAATCTCTGGGTGGGGAAGTCTCGCTGTTCATGGTTAATGACGACCGCCAGTCACTGACTGTGGCGCATACTTCGTATGCGCCCAGTTTAATTCGGCGTGTCGAAAAAATGATAGGCGATTCAGTGATAGGCTATCGCTTTGCGCTGGCTCCAAAAAGTAAATATACCCGCTATATAAACACAGGCAAAACGATCCATGTGCAATCGGCAAGAAAATATGTTGCCGCAACGCTTCCGAAGGATATTCATTCGTTGGTGGAAAATTTTATGAATATCCTGAAAGTTGAACAGGGTATTTTTGCGCCCCTGCGAGTGGATGACGACACGCTGGGATTAATGGTGGTCAGCAGCTTATCTCTAAACGAAGGCGACGTGCCCGCCATGGAATCTTTTGCCGGACAAATTGCAGTCAGTCTGCATAATGTGCGTCTGGCACAACAAATGCAAAATGAATTATCTGCGCGCAAACAGGCGGAAGAAGAATTACGCATTAGTGAAGCAAAACATCAAGCCCTGCTGAATGCGATTCCCGACATCTTGTTTATGTTAAACCGTGACGGCATATTTCTTGATTTTCATGTGCCCGAAGGACGTTCACTGTTGATGCCCCCAGAGAACTTTCTGGGCAAAAATATGCGGGATGTTCTACCGCCTCAAATAGTGGAAGTCTTTTCTTCCGCATTCAACAAAGCAGTTCAAACCGGACAAAATCAACTGGTTGAATATGATTTTGATTTTTCAAACAAACAGCACTATTATGAAGAAGCCCATATTATTATCGGACTTGAAGACAATGTTTTGATTATTCTCCGCGATATTACTGTGCGCAAACAGGCAGATGATGAACTGCGTAAGTCTGAGGAACGTTACCACGCCTTATTCGACAGGATGGTGGATGGCTTCTATCGCAGTACGCACGCGGGAAAATTTGTGGATGTAAACCCCGCCATGGTAAAGATGTTTGGATATTCAAGCAAGGAAGAAATGCTGGCAGTGGACATCAAAAAAGACCTTTATTTTTCAGCCGAAGAAAGAGGCAGTCATATTTTGGATACCGGTCAGGAAGAAGTTGATGTCTACCACATGAAGCGCAAAGACGGGTCTGAGATATGGGTTGAAGATCATGGATATTATGTGCATGATGAGCAGGGCAACATCCTATTCCACGAGGGAATATTGCGCGATGTTACCGCGCGTATTGAGGCAGAAAAAGAACTGCGTGAAAGAGAATCTCAATTGCGTGTGCTGTTCGAGCAAATGGCCGTTGGCGTGGCCCGAATTAATACGCATACCGGAAAGTTTATTCAGGTCAATCAGAAAGATTGCGACATCGTTGGCTATTCATGCGAGGAAATGGAAACGCTTGATTTTCAATCTATTACACATCCAGATGATCTTCAGTCTGATCTGGATAATATGGAGCGTCTAAAGTCCGGCGTCATTCGAGAATACACGATGGAGAAACGCCTAATTCATAAAAACGGATCCATCGTCTGGGTGGCGCTGACCGTCTCTCCCATGTGGGCAGCGGGCGCAATCCCCGATTTCCACATTGCCATTGTGCAGGACATCACCGTGCGCAAACAGATGGAAGATAATTCACTTTTGCAAATCGCCGCTTTGGAAACAACTGCGAATGCCATTGCAATTACAGATAGAAAAGGCACGATCCAATGGGTCAACCCGGCCTGGACTGATTTGACAGGGTATTCAAAAGAGGAATCCATTGGGCAGAATGCCCGCATCATTAAATCTGAAAAGCATGATGCGGCGTTCTATAAAAAAATGTGGGACACCATTCTCGCGGGCAAAGTCTGGCGCGGAGAGTTGGTCAACAGGCGTAAAGATGGCAGTTTATATTATGAAGAAGAAACGATCACGCCTGTGTTGAATAATCATGGTGAAGTTACAAATTTCATCGCCATCAAACTAAATATCTCCAAGCGCAAACAGGCAGATGACGACCTGCGCCTTGCCAAAGAAAATCTTGAAAGGGCAAATCTCGAACTAAAATTTGCGTTTGAACACGCACAACAATTAGCGCATACCGATGTCCTCACCGGCATCAACAACCGACGTTATTTATTTGAACTTGCTGAACATGAGTTTGATGTTGCCCGCCGCTATCAACAGCCACTATCCATGATTATGTTTGATCTTGACCACTTCAAACACATTAACGACACCTTCGGACATGCCACCGGAGACCAGATGCTGGAACGCGTTACGCAGATTGCGCTTTCTCAATTACGCGAAGTAGACTTCATTGGGCGTTATGGCGGCGAGGAATTTGTGATCGTGCTGCCGGTGACAGGTGCTCAACAAGCCTATCTGTTGGCGGAGCGTATCCGTGCAGGTGTGGAGGCGTTCGGATTGGATACCGAAAAAGGAATTGCCTCTGTTACACTCAGTATCGGCATCGCCGAAATATTCCACGCGCCGCAGGATGAATCAGTGGAGAATATAATTCACCGCGCGGACGAAGCCCTGTATGCCGCAAAACAAGCTGGACGTAATCGCACCGTGATCTTTGATACAGAATAACAACAAAGTCATCAACGGAGAATCTGTGCATGAAATACTTTAATGAAAAGCAAAAATACACGCTTCTTATTCTCATCACTATTCTCATAGTTTGCATTCTGGCAGACCACGGGTCATTTGGAGAAAAGCGCACGGGGATAAAAAATGAACATTCAGCAATTGCGGGGGAAGATGCGTCACGCAGTGTGAAAAATAATTCCAATGTTATGAACATAGCTTTTCAGACCGATGGTCAGGCGCAAATTTATAAATTCACAGATACTTATCTACGGATAAATGAAATCCTTTGGCTCGATGGTCAACAAAAGAATGTCTGGCAGGAATACCCGCCCTATTTATTTTTTGGAATATTGATCGCCTTATTAATTATTTTCACTCTGACCATTTTCACCCGTATTCTGCAAAACCGTGTCAACCAGCGCACGCAGGAATTGAAAAAAACACTTTCAGACCTGCAAAAAAGCGAACGTAAATACCGCGAAATTTTTAACGCTACAACAGAGGCGATTTTTATCCATGCAGTGCCGAGCGGACAGTTGTTAAACGTCAACAAATCCATGCTGGAAATGTATGGGTATAAATCAGAAGAAGAGGCACTCTCCAGGAATGTGGGTGATTTTGGCATCGGCAGTTCTCCATACTCGGGGGCTGAGGCTCGCGAAAAAATTCATTTGGTTCTGGAAGAGGGTCCTCAATTTTTTGAATGGCTTGCTAAAAAACAGAACGGCGAGTTTTTTTGGACCGAAGTTTCACTGCAAAGTTTACAAATTGATGGGGAAGACCAACTTCTAGCCGTTGTGCGTGATATCACCGAGCGCAGACAGGCAGAAGAAGCATTACGCACAAGTGAAAGTTTGCTCAGAGAAGCGCAAATTATTGCGAACATGGGCAGTTATATACTGGATTTTTCCAGCGGCATGTGGGAAAGCACCGCCATTCTCGACAAACTATTCGGAATAAACGATGCCTACGTCCGCTCTGTGGAAGGGTGGTCTGATCTGATTCACCCCGATCACCGGCAGCAGATGACCGACTATTTTGCAAACGAGGTTATCGGCAAACATGCCCGCTTTGACAGGGAATACAAGATCATCAGAAAAAATGATGGGGCTGAACGCTGGCTGCATGGGCTGGGCGAACTGGAATTTGATGCACAGAATCAGCTTTCGAAAATGCACGGGGTTATTCAAGACATCACCGAGCGCAAGCAGGTCGAGCAATCTCTGCGCGAACGCGAGCGGCAATACCGTACACTGATTGAGCAGATCCCTGCCATTGTTTATATTGATGAGGTCAGTAATGGCGTCATCAATATGCTATATGTCAGCCCTCAGGTCGAAACGATCCTGGGTTTTACGCCTCAGGAATGGCAGCAGAATTCTCCCAGTCTTTGGGACAGCCTGATATCCCCTGATGAGTTTCAAGTAGTTAATAAAAAATACATGCTTTGTGCGCAAAATGGAGAACCCTTTAGCGCAGAATACCGAATGAGAACTGCCAGTGGACAGCTTCTCTGGGTTCGCGATCAGGCAATTATGCTGCGTGATGAAAACGGCAACCCGCAATTAATCCACGGCGTAATTCACGATATCACCGAGCGCAAACAGGCTGAATACGAAATGAGCCAGCGTGTCATGGAGTTGGAAACGCTTTACGAAAGCGGACTGGCGATCAATCAACTGCTAAACCCTGGCGAGATCGGGCAAAAGGTAATTGAATTACTCGAACAAAAACTCGGCTGGCATCACACAACTGTCCGCTTATACCATCCAGAGGATGAAAGCCTTGAATTACTGGCTTTCAATCAACCCGGATTAAATAGTGAAGTGAAGCGGCATCAAGTAGGGGAGCGCTTTAAAACTCTGATCGCTCATTCCTCTCAGGGAATGAGCGGCTGGGCTGTGCAACACAAACAACTTATCCGCTCAAATGACCTGCGTAATGATGCGCGTTATGTAGATACATATCCCGGTCTGCAATCGGGTCTTTACGTGCCCATGAAATTAGGAGAACGCGTAATTGGAGTAATCAGCATTGAAAGCGAGCAGATCAATGCTTTCAGCGACACTGATGAACGGTTGGCGGCAACGCTGGCCAACCAGGCGGCCAGCGCACTGGAGAACGCCCGTCTTTTTGAGGCGGAGCGAAAACAACGCCAGGTATCTGATGTGCTGCGCGACGCGTTGGGCGCTGGCGCATCCATGAGCGCCAGCCTTGATTTTGAAACCATCCTTGACCGTCTGCTGGAGGCCCTTGAGCGCGTTATTCCTTTTGAGGGCGGCTCCATCATGTTCGTTCAGTCAGAAAAACAAAAGATCAATATCGCAAGAACGCGCGGATATCAAAAACAGGGCGACCATGTTTTTGATATTGCTCTAAAACTTGGTTTTGACATGAATGCTGTGGAAAACCTGCGCTGGATGTTTAATAACAAACAACCGCTGGTCATTCCAGATGTTGAGGAATACCCGGGCTGGATTCGCACTGAAGAATCAAGTTTCATTCGCTCGTGGGCGGGCGCCCCGATCATTATCAACGATGAAGTCATTGCCTTCTTCTCGCTTGACAGTACCGAGCCAAATTTCTTCACGGACGAACATGTCGAATTAATGCACGCCTTTACGGGGCAAGCCTCTCTGGCTTTGCATAATGCCCGCCTGTTTGAAGAGACCGAACGCCGCTTCCAGGAATTTGCCGCGCTGTATGAAACGAGCAACATTCTTTCCAGCGAAATTGAACTAACTCCCATGCTGCAAGTTATTGTGGAACATGCCAGAAAATTGCTCGGCGCCTCATCAGGCGGCATGTACCTCTATCTTTCTGAGACCAAAGAACTGGAACTGACAGTGGATAGCGCACATTTCACACCTCTTGGAACGCGCCTGCAACTCGGTGAGGGTGCAGCCGGGCGCGTAGCAAAAACCTATAAGTCATTGCGACTGGATGATTACTCAACCTGGGAAGAGCGGTCACCGATCTTTGAGGGCAGTTCCATTCGTGCCGCCCTTGTAGTGCCGATGCTTTATGGCGGCGAATTGATCGGCATCCTGACTGCGGAGGAGATTGGCGATTCTGAACGAAAGTTCACCGAAGCCGACGAACACCTGCTCTCCCTTTTTGCATCACAAGCCGCAGGAGCCATTCACTCAGCAGGGCTTCGTGAACAAACCGCGCGCCGCCTGGATCAATTGCAGGCGCTGCACCTCATAGACCGCGCGATCTCCTCGTCCTTTGATCTGCGTCCCATCCTAAATACAGTTGTCACCCAAACCATTGCACAGTTGAAGGTGGATGCTGTTGACATTCTTTTGTTCCATCCCCATCTGCAAACATTGGATTATGTCGCTGGGCAGGGATTCCGCACACGTGCCGTCGAGCAAACGCATCTGCGACTTGGCGAAGGTGACGCCGGGCGCGCCGCTTTTGAACGCCGCACGATTCACATCCCCAACCTGCCAGAAACTGACTTCAACTTCACGCGGGCTGCGATTTTGGAAAACGAATTTTTTCTGGACTACTACGCCGTGCCGATCACTGCGAAAGGCGAGATCAAAGGTGTGCTGGAGGTTTTTAATCGCACAGCATTGCCTTTAAATCCAGAATGGCTCGATTTCCTCGAAACCCTGGCTGGGCAAGCTGCCATCACCATAGATCAAACACAACTTTTTGATGACCTGGAACGCGTCAATCTTGAACTTATTATCGCCTATGATGCCACCATCGAAGGCTGGGCACGGGCCATGGATTTGCGAGACAAAGAGACAGAAAGCCATACGCGGCGGGTGACCGAAATGACAATCACTCTCGCCAAAGCGCTGGGCGTAAAAGACAGCGAAATCCTCTATATTCGGCGCGGCGCTTTATTGCACGATATTGGCAAAATGGGCGTTCCAGATAATATTCTGCTCAAAGAAGGGGAATTAACAGACGCGGAATGGATTCTCATGCGCCGTCATCCGCAATTTGCATACGAAATGCTTCAGCCGATCAAATATCTGCGGCAGTCTTTGGACATCCCATATTGCCATCACGAAAAATGGGACGGCACAGGCTACCCGCGCGGATTGAAGGGTGAGCAGATTCCGCTTGCGGCGCGTATATTTGCCGTCATAGATGTCTGGGATGCAGTCACCATTGATCGTCCCTATCGCAAAGGATGGAGCAAACGAAAAGCGCTTAAATACATCCGTGAACAAAGTGGAAAACATTTTGACCCGAAAATTGTGGATGTGTTTTTGGAAATGTTCACAAGCGAAAAATAATAGACCTCTTGCAAAAGTCAATTTTGCCACAGAGGTCACAGAAAAAAAAAAGAGTTTTAAGAGGTTTTCCTCAAAGGTCTCTGTGTACTCTGTGGCTACTTATGCAAGAGGTCAAATAAAACCTTTACCCCTTTACGCAAACCAAGCCCTTCAAATACGCCCCTTCGGGGAAATGCAAACTGACCGGATGATCGCTGCCCTGTGACAAATGTTCGATGATCGTCGCCTCTGTGCCTGCATCCAATGCGGCGGACGCGACGATCTTTTGGAACAAAGCCGCATCAATTCCGCCGGAGCAGGAGTAGGTGAACAACATTCCGCCGTGACGCAATAATTTGAAGGCCAGCAGGTTGATGTCTTTATAAGCACGCGATGCTTTTTCGGCATGGGCGGCGGTTGGTGCAAACTTGGGTGGGTCGAGAATGATCATGTCGAACGAGCGGTTCTCGTCACGGAATTTTCTGAGCAGCAGAAAGACATCGCCTTCGAGCCATGTGGCTTTTTCAGCAGGCAGGTTGTTGAGCGTGACGTTCTCTTTGCCGAGGACGAGCGCGTCTGCGGAACTGTCGACAGATAAAACTGATTTCGCGCCGCCTGCCAAAGCGTGGATGGAAAATCCGCCTGTGTAGCAAAAGCAATTTAATACATCGCGGTCTTTGGCAAATTCGCCTACGTGGTGACGGTTCACACGCTGGTCGAGGTAGAAGCCTGTTTTGTGACCAGTGGCTATATTGACCTCAAAACGCAATCCATATTCTGTAATTGGTAATTGGAGATTTGTAATTGTGCCGCGTAAAATTCCGGTGACGGGTTTTAGCCCTTCGAGTTCGCGCACGTCGGCATCGGAGCGTTCGTAAATATTTTGGACGCCGGTTTCTTCGACCAGAAGATCGGCGATGGTTTCCTTCCAAAATTCAGTGCCGGCGGTTAGGGATTGCAGGACAAGCACATTGTCGTAACGGTCAACGATCAAGCCGGGGATGCCGTCTGATTCGGCGTGGATCAGACGATAGGCATTTGAGTTACGTGTAACGTTTTGCGTGTTGCGTAATGCAATTGCCGCCTTGATTTTCCTGCGGAAGAATTCTTTATCCACAGGTTCGTCATTAAAAGTCCAGACGCGGGCGCGGATCTGCGAGATGGGGGAGTAGGATGCCCGGGCTAGAAAATGCCCTTCGGACGAGATCAAGTCAACGGTTGAGCCTGAAGCGACCGAAGGTTCATCCACAGAATTAATCGCGCCGGCAAAAATCCAGGGGTGGCGGCGCAATAAACTTTTTTCACGTCCTGCATTGAGTTTTATTTTCATTTTATTCACCAGGGAAAGGGCGCAAGCGCTGCATCCATTTTTCGGGTTCGGGCAGTTGCGCGAAATCAAATTGTTGATATAAGCCGTGTGCGTCGTCTGTGGCAAGCAGCCAGCGGCGGACAGGTTTTAGGTCGGGATGTTCGAGCATACTTTGCATCAGCCATTTGCCGAGTCCGTGCCCGCGGTAATTCTCGTGGATGAAGACATCGCAAAGATACGCGACGATGGAAAAATCAGTGACGACACGCGCCACGCCGATCTGATGCTTGCCTTCGTACATGCCAAAGACGAGCGAGTTGGCAAACGCATGTTCCGTGCGCTCGCGCGGACGTCCCTTTGCCCAATAGGCGCGGGAAAGAAAATCATGCACGACGTTCATGTCCAGGCGGGATGGATCGGTGCTGATGGTGAATGAATCACGATGGATTTGGAGCATTTGGGTCATGCGGCGAGTGTATCACAACATGGTATCATGACATCCGCAAATGCAAAGACGTAGTAACGACTTCAGTCGTTATATAAGGTAAAACGACTGAAGTCGTTACTACGAAAAAAATGGAGATTTATGTTCAAACCTATTCGATGGAATACTTTTATTCGTGACTTTATTAGAATCCAAATTGGATTCCTTTTGTTTGGTCTGGCGATCACGTTGATGATCCGCGGTAATTTGGGCACGAGCGCCTGGGCTGTTTTGGAAGTGGCGCTGGCGCCGAAACTTCACATCTCGATTGGGACGATGACCGTGGTGATGGGTTTCATGGTGCTTTCGGGTGCGCTGCTGATGCGTGAAAAATTGGGATGGGGCACGCTGGCAAATATTTTGTCCATTGGTCCGTGGGAGGATTTTTGGCTTTGGATCATTCCATCCATAAAAAATAATCTGCCGCTGCAAATTGGTATGTTGTTGCTGTCCATCTTTTTAATGGGATTGGCAAGCGCAATCTACATCGGCGTGGATGCGGGGGCGGGGCCGCGGGACAGCATGATGCTGGCCATCAAACGCATCACAGGAATTAGCATTCGTGCGGCGCGTGCCATTATCGAGGTGACGGTTGTGTCCATCGGCTGGTGGCTGGGCGGCCCCGCAGGCGTTGGCACTGTGATCTACGCGCTGTTGGTTGGCCCATCGGTGCAATGGGGATTTAAGATTTTCAAAGTTCAACCGCATAAGCCGATGGAGCCAGAGGTGTTTGCCGGTATTGAAGGCGGCGCGGAGTAAAATTTCATTATGTGGATTTACCTGCTTCAAGGCGTCGGCTATGGACTGGCTGCCGCATCTCAACCTGGTCCATTTCAGACATATCTCATTTCGCAAACCCTGACTCGCGGCTGGAAGCACACTCTGCCCGCCGCGTTCGCTCCGCTAGTGAGCGATGGTCCGATCATTTTGCTCTGCCTGCTGGCGCTGAGTCAGGTGCCGATATGGTTGCAGAGATTTCTCTACATTGCCGGCGGGTTGTTTATTTTATATCTGGCTTACGGCACATTTAAGTCTTGGAAAAACTTTGACTTGCAAACGTCACGACCAGAATCGACGGGCGGACAAAGTGTGCTCAAAGCTGCGATGATGAACGCTCTCAGTCCCAATCCATATATTTTCTGGACACTGGTGACGGGGCCTATTTTGCTCAAGGGCTGGCGCGAAGCACCGGTCAACGGGATAGGGTTTCTCGCTGGGTTTTATGTCACCATGATCAGCAGTCTGGCGGGAATCATTCTTGTCTTTGGACTTGCGTCACGCTTCGGTCCAAAGGTGAATAAAATATTATTGGCCGTTTCTGCGATTGCCTTGTTTTGTTTCGGGTTGTATCAATTGTGGCTGGGTGTGATGGGATAGAAAAAAGTCACGTTTTAAACGTGACCTACTTAACTATAATCATTCCACTCCTTCGGAGTTTCTGCGTAACATCAGCTATTAAATCAAAAAACCGTGCTTCCAAAATTGGAAGCACGGTTTTCGTTATTCATCCTTCATCCTTCATCCTTCACGCGAAGCGTTTATCCTTTTCACACCACGCTTTCAGCAACTGTCTTTCCGTACGCCATGAGCGATTTGATCATTTCGGCGTTTCTACCTTCGACATAAACGCGCAGGACGGGTTCCGTGCCAGACGGGCGGATGAGCAGCCACGAGTCGTCGGCCATGATGTATTTCACGCCGTCGCGCTGGCTGATCTCTTCCACTTTTTGTCCGCCGATGACGCTTGGCGCTTTCTTGGTCAGGAATTCGGTCATCTCGGCTTTGGCTACGGGACGGCTGAGGCGCAAGTCTGCGCGCTCGTACAAGGCGGGACCCACATCTGCGATCAACTCATCTACCATTTCAAACAGAGATTTATTCGCAGCGGCGATCATCTCCACGATCAGCAAGCCCATGATCGGGCCGTCACCTTCGGGGATGTGTCCCTTGAACGAGATGCCGCCAGATTCCTCACCGCCGATTAACACGTCTTCCTTCATCATGTAATCTGCAATGTGATTAAAGCCCACGGGCGTTTCATATAATTTCAAGCCGTAGCGTTTTGCCAATCGGTCGATCATGCGTGTGGTCGAAACCGTGCGGACGACTGCGCCTGTCCAGCCGCGTTTTTCAACCAGATATTTCAACGCCAACGCCATGATCTTGTGCGGGTCTACGAAATTTCCGCGCTCATCCATCGCGCCGATGCGGTCGGCATCGCCGTCGGTGACGACGCCAAAATTACCCATGCCCGAGCTGACCGCGCTGGCCAGCGGGCCGAGATATTTGGCAATCGGTTCGGGGTGTACGCCGCCGAAGCCGGGATTCATCTCGCCGCGAATTTCTGCGATCTCACAGCCTGTGCCCTGCAAAAAGGATTTGATCACGCCGCGTCCTGAGCCGTACATCGCATCCACCACAAAACGCTGCGGATTGTCTGCGATGATGTCTGTATTGATCAATTTGTGCATGTGCTCAAAATACGCCGGCAGGGGATTGAATTTTTGGATCAAGCCCGCGTCGCGCGCCTTTTTGAAATCCATCAAGTTGGGCCCGCGCGCCTGCTCTTCGTTGTCGTTGATATACACTTCCACGCCGCGGCATTGTTCGGGTAGCGCCGAACCGCCGAATGCACCCTTGAGTTTCAAGCCGTTATAGCGCGGCGCATTGTGTGAGGCGGTGATCATCATGCCGGCGATGGCATTGTTATGTTTGACCGCAAATGAAATTGCAGGCGTCGGCGAATCAGATTGCGCCAACAACACGGTGAATCCGTTCGCGGCAAGCACGCGCGCCACTTCGCCGGCAAAGCGGTCGGAGAGAAAACGCGTATCATAGCCGACCACGATCTTATTTTTGTCGGGGCTTTTTTCGCTGTTCGTGGATTTATCCCAATGTTCAGAAGCCACTGCGTCTGCAATGGCCTGCGTCACAATGCGGAGATTGTCGAATGTAAAACTATCTGAAATGACAGCGCGCCAGCCGTCGGTACCGAAATGAATGGGCATGTATTTTCTCCAGGGGCAAAGATAAAGAATGAAAGACGAAGGATAAAAGATGAATAAAATTCTCATCCCTCATTCTTCATCCTTCATCCTTATTTTTTACGGTGTTGCAGTTGGTTCGAAGTTTGGTTCGGGCGTGGCGTAGCTGACGACTGACTCCAGCAGCCAGCCTTCCACACGTTGACTGTTGCGGGTAACAAAGACATGCAGCCACGCAACGCCGTTCACCTGACGAAAGTCAGGATAAATTTCAACGATCGTGCCATTGTCCAAAGTCATCAAATATTTTCCGTTGGGGGTCTGCCGCAGATTTGCGCCGCCGCCTTCGCTTGCGCTAATCGCACCGGATATTGAATCTGGGACATTGGTCAACGTAACGGGTAACGTTTCTGTGGCCGGAACTGTGGCGGTAGGTGTGGATGCTGTTGGAGTTGACGAGGCTGTTGCAGTTATTGTCGCAGTGCTGGTGATCGTGACGGTGCCAACAGTCGGTGTGACCGAGGCCGTCTGCGAGATGGCCGGAGTGCTTGAGGGGCGGGGAATCTTTGTAGTTGTTGCTGTCAGGCTTGGGGTTAGGGATGGAAGCGCGGTGGCTTGCATCGTGGGTGTGGATGTGGATGTCGCAATGACTGCCGCAACTGGCGACGGGAGGCCTGTTCCCATAAAAATGATCAGAATCCCAGCGAATAGCAGGAGTGTGATTCCGCTGGCGAAAATTCCCTGCATGGTGGGGCGAAGCCGGATGGCAAAGAGGGTCAGCAAACCGAGGATGCTTGCCAGTGCAAAATGGACAGCGAAAACCAAAATACCTTGCGGCCAGATGCCCGCCACGCCAGAGCCGAGTCCAAATCCGCTGGCGTTGATGGGTAAATAAAATGCGTAGGCAATGATGACGCTTGGTAAAAAGGGTCTGTCTTCTGAACGCGCGAAGGACGCCACCAATGTGATCGCGCCAACGGCAAGCACAGCCAGTTCAGGGATCCACAAGCGCGCGTGGATGAAAACATTGGAGAGCGTCATCGGCAGAAAAAGGCGCGCGGCAAAACCAGCCAGCAGTCCGCCGAGGAAAACGATGACCGCGCTGACGAGCAGCGCCATGATCGTTTCAAAAAGAAAGCGCGGCGAACCGGTTAAGATGGCAAGCAGAAAACCAACCCAGGGCGTCATGAGCGGCGTGACGAGAATGCCGAGTAAAAGAACGGCTTGCGAATCAAGCAGGAAGCCAAGCCCGATGATCGCGCCGCAGACCAATGAAAACACAAATAATTCAAGGGATGGATAAGCGCGGCGCGCAAGTGCGGCGATGAGCGCGGCTTGCCCTTCGGCGTCGGCGGGGAACATCTCGCGGCGGTTGGCACGTCTGCGGCGACCGCGTGCAGCAGCGGCAGCGTTTGGGTCACGCGCAGGCGGCGGAGTTGGAGTTGGTTCGGTGGGGATAATAGGTTGGTCAGAAAAAGACATAGGATTTTTTTATTTTGGGGCGCAGGAGTTTGCCCCTGCGTTTTGATTTTACTTTCTTAAACTGGCAACGATACGCAAAGGCTTTTCAAACAATTCCAATGCCGAAAGGATGGTCGGCGCGATCAAGTCGGCGGCGAATAAAGTTTCTTTTGCTGCGCCTTCGACAGACATGACGCAAATTCCAAGCTGTGCGGCTTCGAGCATTTCCGCGTCGTTTGCGCCCTGCCCGATGGCCGCCACTTTTTCACTGCCCAACTTGCGGACATAATCCGCTTTTTGCAATGACTCGTCGCCTTGTGCAATTCGCACTGCGGTCAAGCCAAGCTGCTGGTCGATCACGGCTTGTTTTCCATGTGTATCTGCGGTGAGCAGATGGATGGTTAACTTGTCACGCAGAGATGCGATCTTCTCTGCCACGCCATCCATTAATTGACCATCGATTGCCAATGTGCCGTTCACATCCATTACAAGATGTTCGAGTTCATAATTGCCGCGTCCGGGGATCGAAAATTTAATCATCGTGTTCCATTATACAGGGGATGGATGGAGTGTGGGAGGTGTGAATTGATTTGATGATAATTTTGAAGCCGGTAAATTATTCATACCTAAATATTTTTCTGAATGGAGGCACAAGTGGGTGGAGAGGATTACAAGTGCTTTTTACTGCCAAACAATTAACAACCTTTTTACATTCGTGTAATAGGCTGGTAATCTGTTTCGATAATAATGGGAAAATCAAAAGGAGACATATGAAAAAAATATTATCCATCCTATCTGTTTTTCTCATGGCGGGCTTGCTGGCAGGGAGCCTTGCACTTGTTCCTGCTTCAAATGCAATGGCGCAGGAAAATATCGAGCAGGCTTTAACAAAAGCCTACAACTTTGAACAGATCTGGCTTTCCAAACAGCAGACCGCAATTGACAAAGCCACGCAGGCTTCTGCAAAGGTGCAGGAGTTGATAGACAAAGCCTCTGCCAGCGGACTGGATGTGACTGCGTTGCAAAGTGCCATTGGTACGTTCAACGCTTCCATGTCAGGTGTAAATGCCGAACATCAAAATGCCGGCAATATCCTTTCTGCTCATAATGGTTTCGATGAAAACGGCAACGTTGCAGACAGGCAATCTGCGCGTGATACGGTTACAAATGCGCGGCGGGCGCTTGGGAATGCACACATGACCATGACCCAGGCAAGTTGGGCGCTGCGTGATGCAGTCACTGCCTGGAAAAATGTGAATTTTCCACAACCGTAGGAGTTTAATAAAATGCGTTATAAGACAAAAATTTTAATCATGAGTTTACTGATTGTCCTGAGTCTGGCGGCTTGCAGTCGTGAACGGCTCCGTCGAAATGAGGATACTCCTGCGCCAACACAAGCCGAGAGCAGGCCAGCGACAATTGACCCTGTTCAATTGGTTACTCCTACCCAGCCTGCTCAATCTCCCGTAAGCGTGGACACAGCGACTGTTTCGCCCAATTTGCCAATTCCCACCGCGCAGATGCCCGACCTAACCGACGATTTTTCGGAACTGGACAATATTCTGAAAGACCTGGATGAGATTTTGGGAAGCACAGATACGGATATTAGCATCCCATAGTTAACGATTAAAATGTATAACCAAAATGTAAAGCCAAGTTACAGTCACCTTTAAGGTGACTGTAACTTTTTACTTCTCACTTCTTACTCAATTCTCTAACGCTCCTCTAACACCCCATCCCTTGACCAAAAACTAACTCAGTCATATAGTTCAGTCCGCTTAACTAAAAAGCGAACTTAACTATGACAAACACAATCCTATTTTCCCAATCCCTGCGCGCCTGGATGGATGCCTTCATGCACCGCTCCATGCGCGGCTGGAGTCACTTTGCAAAAAGCACGGGTTTATCCATGCCACAATTCAGCATTCTCATGCAACTTCATCATAAAGGTTCGTGCGGAATATCCGAGGTCAGCGAGCGTTTTGATATTTCCGCGGCGGCTGCCAGTCAACTGGTGGAGAAACTGGTGCAGGCGGGCTATCTTGACCGTGCCGAAGATCCCAGTGACCGCCGCGCCAAGTTATTGACCCTGAGCGCCAAAGGCGAAGAATTGGTGCAGCAAGGCACCGAAGAGCGCTATCGCTGGATGGATGATCTCACATCCAAGCTAAGTGTGGAGGAGCAGAAAAAGGTGGTGGAAGCATTGAACATCCTCACCAAAGCCGCGCAGACAATGGACGCGAAGAAGTAGCATCCACAAAACATCTCTGTCTTCTGCAAACTTTCTACACAATGATTTGATATTGTTTGAATCATACAAAATGTAGTAACGACTTTAGTCGTTCGGGTAAAAGCGACTGAAGTCGCCACTACGAAACTTTCATAAAGTATTGATATTGTTTGAACGAAATTTATACAAGGAGTATCCCTTTGCAAGCAACCATGACCCAATCCAAAAAACGCGCTCCCCGCGAAAAGACATCCTTTAAGGGTATTGGGCGCGCAATGAAATATTTGACGAACTACAAACGTCAAGCCGCGCTGCCGTATGTTTTTCTCATCATTGCCACGCTTTCGCAGTTGGCTGTACCGCACATGATCCGCAATGTGATCGACGCGGTCACGAGCGGATTCCTCGCCAGCCAGGTTTTGTCCGCGCTGGATAAAATTCCCGCGCAATTTGTTGGCACGGCGTTGCCGAAGATTCTCGAAGCTCTCGGCTACGACTCTGCCACGACGATTGACCAACTCAAGGCGGCGCTTTCAGCGGACTTGGGAAACGCGCCGCGCGCCCTGATCACCGCCCTCGTCGCAATTGTCGGCTTTGCCCTCCTGCGCGGAATTTTCTCCTTCCTGCAAGCATTTTGGGCGGAGAAGAATTCGCAGTCGGTGGCGTATGATCTGCGAAACGATCTGTATGCCAAAATTCAGCAGTTGTCTTTTGCCTACCACGACAAAAATCAAACGGGGCAGTTGATGATCCGCGCCACGGACGATGTTGAGAAAGTGCGTTTATTTATCGGACAGGGATTATTGCAGCTTGTCGGCGCGGTGATTTTGCTTTCGGGCACGGTCATCATTTTATTCTCGTCGAACGTTGCACTGGCGTGGACAGCCATGCCGATCCTGCCGATTGCGATTGTACTGTTCGGTGTCTTCGCCAGCCTTGCACAGCCGATGTTCGCGAAAGTTCAGCAAAAACTTTCGACTTTGAATACGGTCTTGCAGGAAAATCTGGCGGGTATCAAAGTCATCAAGTCGTTCACGCGCGAGAAGGAACAGCAGGCGAAGTTCCGCGCCGCGGCAGATGCTTCGATGGATCAATCCATCGCGGTCAATCGTTTGTTCACGTTTTTGTTCCCGCTGGTCTTCTTGATCGCCAACCTCGGTCAAGCCGCGATTTTATATGTCGGCGGCAAGCAGATCATCGTCGGCACGTTGAGCATCGGCGCATGGCAGGAATTTTCGCTCTACCTGATGTACTTGTTTTTCCCGATCATGATGTTCGGCATGATCGTCACGCAAATGGGACAAGCCGCCGCATCTGCTGACCGCATCTTTGAAATTCTGGATGCCAAGAGTGACATCGTGGATAAGCCCAACGCGTCGAAACTGCCCGCCGTCAAAGGCAACGTGAAATTCGAAAACGTCACCTTCCGCTATGTCGGCGGCGGTGATCCTGTTTTGAAAAACGTCACGTTTGAAGCCAAGCCAGGCGAAACGATTGCCCTGCTCGGCGCGACAGGTTCAGGCAAGACCAGCATCATCAATCTGCTGCCGCGTTTTTATGATCCAACCGAAGGACGCATCACAATTGATGGAAACGACCTGCGCGATGTGACGTTGGATTCGCTCCGCTCGCAGATCGGTATCGTGCTTCAGGAAACAACTTTGTTTAGCGGCACCATTGCCGAGAACATCGCCTTCGGCAAACCCGAAGCCACGCTCGATGAAATTCAAGCCGCCGCAAAAGCCGCAGCCGCGCACGACTTCATCATGTCGTTCCCCGAAGGCTACAGCACCCACGTCGGTGAGCGCGGAACAACTCTCAGCGGTGGACAAAAGCAGCGGGTGGCAATCGCCCGCGCGCTGTTGCTCGATCCGCGCATTCTCATTCTCGATGACTCCACCTCCAGCGTGGATGTCGCCACCGAGTCGCACATCCAGGAGGCGCTCGAAACGTTGATGAAGGGTCGCACGTCCTTCGTCATCGCGCAGCGCATCAGCACTGTCATCAACGCCGATAAAATTCTTGTGCTCGAAAAAGGTGAAGTGGTGGCGCAAGGCAAACACGCTCAACTCATGGAAGAAGAACCGATCTATGCTGAAATTTATAACTCGCAAATACTGGCACATGAAAATGAAAAATAACTTTAATCAAAATAATCTCGTCATTGCGAGCCGCGTTTTTTGCGGCGAAGCAATCCCCAACACGGCAATCAGATTGCTTCGTCGGGAAGAGCGCCCTCCTCGCAATGACATGGCAACCCGTGAGGTGACACTATGATGCACGGACGCGCTAGCGGCATGCTCGATCAAGAAACAATGAAGCCTCGCAACCTGGGTGAAACGCTCGGTCGCCTCGGCTCTTACTTTGGACGCTTCTGGTACATGATCGCGCTCGCGGTTCTGTTCGTCGTCGTCGCCACCTGGACTCAAGTGACCTCTCCCGAATTATTGGGACAGGCGACAGATTGTTTCCTCGTCCCCGCTGGAGGAAGCGCCTTCGCGCAGCTCGCCGCGCCGATGGCTGGTTCAGACCAAAAAGCAGTTTCAAGCTGTTGGCTTGGGACAACCGAAGACCCATCCACGTTGTCGTACTCGCGCCAGATCATTTACAAAGCCTATCATCTCAACGGATACACAACTCCTGATCTCGCAACGGCAACCAATGCAGAACGCATCACTGGCATGTTCCGCTTGATCCTGATCGTCATCTCGTTGTATGTGCTTGGCGCAATTCTGACGGGCACAACCTTCTTCGCCATGGCATGGACAGGTCAACACGTGCTGCGTTCCCTGCGTGTGGAAGTCTTCGAGAAATTACATTCGCTTTCCCTCAGCTACTACGCCGAACACGAAGCAGGCGACCTAATGAGCCGCATCACGAATGACACATCCGCAATTGAACAGGCGTTTTCGTTTGCGCTGGTCAACGTCTTCAGCGGCATTCTTCTGCTGGTCTGGGTCGCATACAACATGCTGACCGCGAGCCTGCCGTTTGCTTTGCTTTCGCTTTCCGTCGCGCCGCTCATGTTTTTGGCGACCATCTATTTCTCAGGTCAGGCGCGCAAGGCTTTCCGCGTTTCGCGCAAAGAGATCGGCAACGTCAACGCCGAATTGCAGGAGACGATTTCATCAGTCCGCGAAGTGCAAGCCTTCAACCGTGCCGATGAAAACATCGAGCAGTTCAAGGAGGTCAACGCTGCCAACCGTGACGCCAATGTCACCGCCGTGGCGTACACCTCCGCGCTTGCCCCAACACTTGAAGCGCTTTCGTATCTTGGGCTTGCCATCGTCACAGGTGTCGGCGGCTGGTACTTGCTGACAGGTGATTTGCTCTTCGGCACGACTGTCACCATCGGCTTGGTCATCACCTTCCTCGCCTACGTGCAGCGCTTCAATCAACCCATTCAACAGATCGCCGTGCTGTGGACAAATATCCAAAACGCCATCGCAGGCGCGGAACGTATCTTCACCATCCTCGACGAAAAGCCCGCCGTGGTTGATAAGCCTGGCGCAAAAGCGATGACTGAGATCAAAGGCAAAGTCGAGTTCAACGAAGTCAGCCATGAATATGAAGACGGCGTGCCTGTCTTGAACAAGGTTTCATTCACTGCCGAAATTGGGCAAACCATCGCCATCGTCGGTCCGACGGGCGCGGGCAAGACCACCATCATCAACCTGTTGCCGCGCTTCTACGACGTGACGCATGGCTCGGTCAAAATTGACGATGTGGATGTGCGCGATGTCACCGCCGAATCGATCCGCAAGCAGGTCGGCGTGGTTTTGCAGGACACCTTCCTGTTCAGCGCCTCGGTCATGGACAACATCCGCTTTGGGCGACCCGACGCCACCGACGAGGAAGTCTTCGCCGCCGCCAAACTCGCCAACGCGGATTCCTTCATCGAACGCCTGCCCGAAAAATATGAAACGGTACTCGGCGAACGCGGCTCTGGTCTTTCTCAGGGACAGCGCCAACTGCTTTCGATTGCCCGTGCCGCGCTCGCAGATCCGCGCGTGTTAATCCTCGACGAAGCCACCTCCAGCGTGGACACCCGCACCGAGCGTTTGATCCAAAAGGCGTTTGACGCATTGCTCAAGAGCCGCACGTCCTTCGTCATCGCGCATCGTCTCTCCACCATCCGCAACGCAGACATGATCCTCGTGCTAAAAGATGGTCAGATCATCGAACGCGGCAAGCATGATGAACTGCTGGCTAAGAAGGGCTTATACTACGATTTGTATATGAGTCAGTTCAAGCGGCAGGAAGAAGTGGAAGGGGCAAGCGTTCAGTAATCGGTAGTCAGTAATCAGTAAGACCTCCGAGTTCTCAAAGAACTCGGAGGTCTTTTTATTTGCGATAAAATCTCGCCATGCAAATCCTTACAGTAATTCATCGAGCCAAAGACATCAACATAAATGGAAAGACTGTTCACCGAACCGCCGTGCGCGCCGTCATTCGCAGTGGACATGACTTGCTGATGGTCTTCTCTTCCGCAGTTGGCGACTATAAATTTCCAGGCGGCGGCGTAGATTTGGGCGAATCGCACGAGCAGGCTTTGGCACGCGAACTGCGCGAAGAGTGCGGCGCATCTCTGCTCAGTGTGGATGGCGAGCTTGGCGCAGTCGTCGAATACAATTTCGCCAAAGAAAAAGAATTCGACGTTTTCAAGATGACGTCGCATTATTATTTTTGCCGCGCGGAGGATGATTTCGGCGCGCAAAAATTGGATGATTACGAAAGAGATTTGGGATTCAAACCAGTCTGGGTGGATATTGACGAAGCGATTTCAACGAACCGATCCCTGCTCAATTCAGATAAAATCCCCGAGTGGTTGAAGAGGGAAGTTTTCGTACTTGAATATATTCGGAGTGCGGACTTTAGTCCGCAGTGATTGGCAGGTGTCACGCTGCAAGCGTGACCTACAGCACATTTAGCAATTTCGTCGTATCCCCTAAAATCAAGTCCGCGCCCATTTTTTGTAATTCAGGCTCTTCGCCAAAACCACACAACACACCAATTGTTTGCGCCCCCGCAGATTTACCCGCGCGGATATCCACGGTGGTATCGCCGATCATCAGACAGCTTTCAGGGGAGACATTCATTTTATGTGCGGCAAGCAAAATTGGGTCGGGGTAGGGTTTGGTATGCTTTGCAGATAAACCCGTCACGATTACATCGAAATATTGGACTAGATCAAATTGCTCAAGGAACGCCATTGTGCCAGCTTCATCTCGTGCACTGACAACAGCCATTGGGTAACGTCCGTGAAGTTGTTTGAGCATCTCATCCACGCCGGAGATAAGTAGGAATTTCTTGGGCGAATACCTGCGGCGCAGAGACAGCCAATGGATGACGGCGATCATCTCATCGTCAATGCCGAGCGTATCTGCCAGACCGAGCAATGCGTTGCCAGGCGCTTCGATCCACATGACGAAACGGCGCGCGGCGCGAGCGGGGTCTTTGAACAGGAATCGCGGAAAAAAAAGAACAACTTTCTGCGCGTACATCTCATCCGTGTCGCTCAGCGTTCCGTCCACATCGAAACACAGGGCTTTTATGCGTGATAAATCAAGTGACATGGCGCAATTGTACCAAAAGGGCTATACTACGCTTTAAGCGTTATAAAATTCCACGAAGTATGATTTAATAAAGACATGCCAGAAGACCGCTCCCAGTCCCTACTCGAATTATTGATCAATGTCAGTCGCGAGGTTGCGACCGCGTTGGATCTTCGCACGGTTTTGCAGCGTTTGCTGTATGCAGCCATGCAGCATGTAGGTGGTGAACGCAGCAGTATTATTGTGATGGATGACGCAGGCAAACCCGTGGATGCGACCATCGTTTACGGGAAACAATTCCACGAGCACACCACCCAACAATTGCGTGACACCGTGGAACGCGGCCTTGCGGGATGGGTGGTGCAATACCGAAAACCCGCGCTTGTGCCTGATACCAGTAAAGATGACCGTTGGTTGCGCCGTGCGGATGACTCTGCCAACAAGAGTGGTGCGAAATCTGCGATCTGTGTGCCGTTGATGGCGCGCGACCGTTTGGTGGGGGTGCTGACGCTTGTACATTCTGTGCCCAATGCGTTTAACGAACAACATTTGGAATTAATGCAGGCCATTGCCGATCAGGCAAGTGTGGCTGTTTTGAATGCGCGTTTATACAACGAGAGTCAGCGGACTGCGCGTGTGATGTCTGCACTGGCAGAGGGCGCGGCGGCGATCAATGCCTCGCTGGAGATGCCGGATGTTTGGCGGCGTGTTCTTAATCAAACCATGCAAGCCTTGCAAGTTGAAACTGTGGCGCTGGCTTTGATTGACAATGTGAGCAATGATCTTGTTTTTCACGCTGCGGCTGGACATAACTCTGGCGATATTCCTGGCAGGCATATTCTCAGAGGACAGGGATTGACGGGGTTGGTGATCCGCGACGGACGCGGGTTGGTCGTTCCAGCCGTCAAACTGGACCCTCATTATAGTGAGGCTGACAAGTTCGGGGGAGTCGAGATGCGGGCTGTCGTCATCGCTCCGATCCAGTCACAGGGAAGGGTTATCGGCGTGTTGATGGCGATCAATCCAATTTCTGGTTCGTTTGACCCGGATGCGTTGTTGGTGATGACAGGCTTGGGAAGTCTCGCAGGGACGACGATTCAGAACGCGCAATATTTGGAGCGATTGCAAAAAGCGCACAAGCGTTATCGTGAGTTGTTTGAAGACAGCGTAGACCCGATCTTAATCACAGATTGGGAAGGCAAAGTGCTGGAAGCGAATCGGCAGGCTGTGGCATTAAGTGGGTATAGCAATGAAGTATTGCGTACCATGAGCATTGACCAATTGCACGAAGTGAAATGGAATAAAACAGGCTTGAATTTTGAGTCGCTCAAGCGTGATGATGAATGTAGTTATGAATCTGTTTTGCACCAGCAGAACGAAGGCACGATGCCCGTAGAAGTACACGCGCATCGTGTGGAATTTGAAGAGACCGATTCTGTGCAATGGATCCTGCGTAATATTACCGAGCGCAAGGAACTGGATGCTCTGCGCGACGACATGACCGCCATGATCTATCATGATATTCGTTCGCCGCTGGGCAATATTGTTTCAAGCCTTGAGCTGATGAATGGCATGATCCCGCCAGATGAAACGCTGCAAACCATGCTCAATATCGCCAGGAATTCCACCGGACGCATTCAGCGGCTAGTGAATTCCCTGCTTGATATTAATCGGCTTGAATCAGGTCAGCCGATCGTGGATCAACATGCCATAGACCCGCTCGTATTAATTCGTGAGTCGCTTAGAGATGTTGAGCCGTCTGCAACGGGACGTCAGCAAAAAATGGAAAATAAAGCCTTGGGCGTGCTTCCACTGATTTGGGTGGATGTGGATATGATCCATCGCATGTTCATCAACTTGCTGGAGAACGCGATCAAGTACACGCCCGTGGGCGGGCAGATCGAGATCGGCGCGCAAACTACCGGCGGGACTGCGGTCAAGTTCTGGGTGCGCGATAACGGCCCCGGCATTTCAAACGCGGACCGTGATCGTATTTTTGATAAATTTACCCGCTTGCGCGGCAAGAATAGTCCCGGCGGACTTGGCGTGGGACTGGCTTTTTGCAAACTCGCAGTGCTGGGGCATGGCGGTCAAATTTGGGTGGAAAGCGAGTTGGGACAAGGTACCACCTTCTGGTTGACCCTGCCCGTTGCGCAAAGAAAGGCAACCGGTCAACTCAAGCGCCAGACAGGCAGATTGGTAATGAAGGAAGACAGAACGTATTAATAGCTGTTAGCTGTTGGCAATTAGCGATTAGCTAAAAGCAACAGCCGGCAGCTAATCGCTAAAAAACAACAGGAGCAGTATGCAGGAAATAACCAATACCATTTACATTGAAGATCAATTCCACGGAGTTACCCTGGGAGCGATCATTACACCGCGCGGACTTATTCAAATTGATGCGCCTCCTTCCCCTGAAGATGCCCGTTCATGGCGTGCCGCGCTCATGAATCTCGGCGGCGGCATGGAGCGTGTACTCGTCAACCTTGATGCTCATCCAGACAGAACCCTTGGCGCGCGCGCCATGGATTGCACCGTGATCGCGCACGAAAAAACTGCCGCCACATTCCGCACACGTCCCAACACTTTCAAAGCCCAAGGCGAAGAGACTGGCGCAGAATGGGAATCCATCCCCGGGCTGGGCAGTGTGCGTTGGGCTCCGCCCGAAATTTCATTCCTCGATCAAATGACCCTGCACTGGGGAGAAACGCCCGTATTGCTCGAACATCACGCAGGCCCGTCCAGCGGCTCGATCTGGGTGCATCTACCAGAAGAAAAAATTGTATTCGTTGGCGATACCGTACTTAAAAATCAACCCCCGTTCCTTGCGGGTGCGAATCTCACTGACTGGCTTACCGCGCTTAATATTTTGCTCAGCCCCGAATTCAAGGGATATACCATCATCAGCAGCCGCGGCGGCGTAGTAACGGCGAACATCATCAAGACCCAACTTGATTTTATAAAGCACGTCCACGATAAGCTGGATAAATCGACGGTGAAGAAACCGAATCCTGCCGCGACCGAAAAAATGGTCACCTCGCTTTTGCCGTGGTTCAAAGCCCCGGTGGCGCGTCAAAAACAATTTGCCCAGCGCCTGCGCTATGGCTTGACTCACTACAATGCGCGCCCGAACCATGTCTCGGGGCAGTTCAACGACAGCCAATAATGAAGACGGCTCAACCCATTCTGGAGTTGACCCGCGGACGGGTGGTGGAGGCGATACATCTCGGTTCCATTGCCATCGTCGATTCAACAGGCAAACTTTTACTTTCTCATGGCGACCCTCACACAGTCGCTTTTTTGCGCTCATCTGCCAAACCTTTTCAAGCCCTTCCATTTGTTGAGCGCGGCGGCGTGGAGCATTTCAACTTTACACAAAGTGAACTTGCCATTTCGTGCGCCTCGCATGAAACCGCGCAACTTCATCTGGATACCGTCAGGGCAATGCAGGCAAAGATCGGAATTCAGGAAGATGATCTGCAATGCGGCGCTCACCTGCCCGGTGATGCGGCCATGTTGAGAATGGTCATCAAGCAAGACATCAAACCGACGGCAAACTTCAACAACTGTTCGGGTAAGCATACCGCCATGCTGGCACATGCCAAAATGCGCGGACTGCCTTTGGAGAATTACCTCGACCAAGTCCATCCCATTCAACAGGATATTCTTGCTACATTTTCTGAAATGTGCGGAATTGAAAAAGAAAAAGTTGAGTTGGGAGTGGACGGCTGTTCCGCGCCGAACTTCGCCGTACCGCTGCTAAATGCGGCGTTGGGCATGGCGCGCCTGTGCGACCCGCGCGGATTAAGCGAAGCGCGCGCAACTGCCTGCCGTAAGATCACAAGCGCCATGATCGCGCACCCTGAAATGGTCAGCAACTATGGCGAGTTTGATTGCGAGTTGATGAAAGCCGGCGCAGGAAAAATAATCACCAAGCGCGGCGCTGAAGGCTTTCAAATTATCGGATTGATGCCCGGCGTGTACGGCGAGAACGGCGTGGGCATTGCCTTCAAAGTCATAGACGGCGACGCCTCACGCATGAACGATGATTTGGAATCCAGCGCACGCGTGCGCCCTGCCATTGCGCTTGAAATTTTACGCCAGCTAAAAGCCCTGGATGACACTCAATTAAAATCCCTCGCAAAATTCGGTCCCGCAAAACAACTCAAAAATCATCGCGGACTTGTGACCGGCGAGTCGCATCCGGTATTTAATCTTTTTGCATGAAGAATCTAAAAACGCGCGCAATCGCCATTCACGAAAAACTGATCGAAGCCTTTGGCGAACCTATTTGGCGCACGCCTTTGCCCGCCATTGACGAACTGGTTTCGACCATCCTTTCGCAAAACACAAATGACGTAAACCGCGACCGTGGCTTCAATGCCTTGCGCGCAAAATTTTCCACATGGGAAGAAGTGCGCGACGCCAACGTTGAAGATGTGATTGCCGCCATAAAACCTGCTGGACTCGCGAATCAAAAAGGACCGCGGATACAGCAGGTTTTGCGTGCCATCTCGGAGGAACGCGGCGCGCTCAACCTCGACTTTTTGGCTGGTCTGCCCGTCGAGGAAGCCCGTGCCTGGCTGACGAAGTTCAACGGCGTGGGTCCCAAGACAGCCGCCATCGTTTTATGTTTTTCGCTCAACATGCCCGCCTTTCCCGTGGATACACACATCTACCGCGTCAGCGGGCGGATCGGCTTGCGCCCCGAAAAAATGACCGTGGAGCAGGCGCACCCATACTTGGAATCTGTCTTCCCGCCTGAGACATATTACGCCGCACATTTGAACATCATCCGTCTGGGACGTGAAATCTGCGGCGCGCGCAAACCAAATTGTCCGCAGTGCCCGATCATTAAGTTGTGCGATTATAAAGATAAGACAAAATAATAATGTCGTTGCGGGGAGAACAAGAATATCTCGCAAGGATGGAAAAATTTTATGAATGAAAATCCCCCTGTCAGCATTGCATTGGAAGAACTTGGCGTTCCGCATAAAATATTTCGGCACGAAAACCCTGTCACTTCGTTTGAGCAGGCTGCGGGTGAACGGGGTCAGCGGACTTCGCAGGTTGTGCGCAGTATTTTATTCCGCATCGCAGAGGATGAATTTGTAATGGTGTTGATCGCTGGTTCGGCGCAAATTTCGTGGAAAATACTACGTAAATATCTTGGACGGTCACGAATCACAATGGCGACGGAGGAGGAGGTGTTTTCGGTGACGGGCTACCGTGTCGGGGCGGTGGGTCCCTTCGGATTGCTGAATCAGCTCAAGGTGTTGATTGATCCGAGCGTGACCGGCGAAGAGGAAATATCCATCGGGTCAGGAATGCGAAATACGGCGATCATCCTAAAAAGCGCGGATCTTCATCACGCCTTGAAAAATTCAGATGTTGTATCTTTGACTGAAACGGAATCATAAATTATGGATCATATTGTTTATCTTGCGCTCGGAAGTAATATGGGCAACCGTCTTGCGAATCTTAAGGCGGCGGTCAATAACCTGACGCCGCAAATGGCGGTGAAAAATAAATCGTCAGTTTACGAAACGCCGCCCTGGGGCTTCACAGAGCAGGCTCCGTTTTTGAATCAGGTTGTGATGGTCAATACCTATCTTACGCCGCAGTCGCTGCTCGGTCATTTGAAACGGCTTGAAGTGGCTTTGGGGCGCGTGGCTAATTTTCAAAACGGACCGCGCTTGATAGACATTGATATTTTGTTTTTTGACGATCTGGTGCTGGATACGCCGCCGCTTGTGATTCCGCATCCGCGGCTGCATGAACGTGCTTTTGTGCTCGTGCCTCTGGCAGAGGTTGCGCCTGATCTTGTTCACCCAGTTTTGGGTAATCCCATTCACGAACTGCTGGATGATCTGGATCGAAGCGACATTAAATTATTTAAGTAGGTCAGGCTTGCAGCCTGATAGTTTTTGAAACCATAAATACCTGGCGGGTTACAAACCCGCCCTACAATAAAAACCAAAGGAGATTTACACATGGATATTGAAGTTATTCACCGCCCGTCGTACTCACTGGCTATTGCAAAATTAACTCCGAACGAACGCATCCGCGCGGAGGCTGGCGCGATGGTCAGCATGTCGAGCAGTGTGTCAATTGAAACCAAGGCCGAAGGTGGTTTTCTCAAATCATTGGGACGTGCCGTACTTGGCGGCGAGTCTTTCTTCCAGAATTTTTTCCTCGCTTCTGCCGAAGGCGGCGAGATCACACTCGCGCCCGAACTCCCCGGCGATATTGTGGTGATCGAAATGGCTGGCGAAAAACTGATGGTACAGGCTGGCTCATACATGGCGTCTGAGACAAGCATTGACTTGACTGCCAAAGTCAGTGTTAAAGCCTTGATGGCGGCTGAAGGCGTTTCGATGCTCGAAGCGACTGGCACAGGCACGTTGTTGGTTTCATCCTACGGTGCGGTGTTTGAGAAAACTCTCAGCGCGGGTGAAAAATACAT
Source organism: Candidatus Brevifilum fermentans (assembly GCA_945877125.1). Taxonomy (GTDB): domain Bacteria; phylum Chloroflexota; class Anaerolineae; order Anaerolineales; family Villigracilaceae; genus Villigracilis. Next base: position 70,859 of record CAMCQT010000007.1, read on the forward strand.
CGTAGACTCATCCCATCTTGTCGCGTTCGAAGGCACGATGAGTGTGCAGCCCAAACCCATCGGCGGGATAAAATCCACCTTGTTCAGCGGCGAAGGCTTTGTCATCGAATTGACCGGCCCGGGAAAAATCTACATCCAGACCCGCTCACCGCAGGCGTTGATTAACTGGATCATTCCGCAGTTGCCCAAGCCTCCGTCATCTTCATCTAATCACTAAAAACCTATTGGCTTGTATAATAGATGCAGGGCGAACTCAGTTCGTCCTGCATTTTGTTTTGTATTTTTTTACCACAAAGAAAAAAAAGGAGCACAAAGGAAATCCTTTGTGACCCTTCGTGTACTTTGTGGTTAAATATTTTAGGAGAATTATGAAAATTGTTCGTTATCAAACCAATGGCGACGCGCCGAAACACGGCTGGCTGTTGGATGAAAAGGTCGGCGAGATTCAGGGTGATATCTTCGGTGAATACCGCAGACGTGAAGCCAAAATACCCATCGCAGAGGTGAAACTTGCGGCGCCTTGTGTGCCGAGTAAAATTTTATGTGTGGGACGCAATTATGTGGAACACGCCAGGGAACTTGGCAACGAAGTGCCAAAAGTGCCGCTCCTCTTTTTGAAGCCGCCTTCTTCGATCATCGCAAACGGCGAGAATATTATTTTGCCGCCACAATCAAAACAGGTTGAGCATGAAGCGGAACTGGTGGTCGTCATTGGCAAGCGCGGACGGAACGTTACCCCAGAAGCGGCAAAGGAATACATTTTCGGCTATACCATCGGCAACGACATCACCGCGCGCGACCTGCAAAAGACCGATGGTCAATGGACACGCGCCAAAGGCTTCGATACATTTTGCTCCTTCGGCCCGTGGATCGACACTGAGTTCGATGCCTCTGACGCGGTGGTCACTTGCCGCGTGAATGGGCAAATGCGCCAGATGGCATCTACCCGCGATATGGTTTTCAACGTCAGCACCTTGATCGCGTACATTTCATCGGTCATGACGCTTGAACCCGGCGACATCATCTTCACCGGCACGCCCGCAGGCGTGGGCGAGTTGAATAATGGTGATGTCGTGGATGTGGAAATCGAAGGACTGGGGAAGTTGAGCAACCCTGTTAAAGCGTAGGTCTGGCTTTTAGCCTGACATTTTTTGGCTTTGGCGGGTTACAAACCCGCCCTACACGGAGAATTGCATGACGACAAATGAATTTGAAACCTTTCTCAAAGAATATCCAACATACAAACAAACCGAAACGATAGATGCGCTTCGTAAAAAAGACTACGCCCGACTCGACGCAGGCGAACATATTTATCTGGATTACACCGGCGGCGGTATTTATGCTGAGTCGCAAATCAACAAACATCATCAACTTTTGCATGACAATGTCTTTGGAAACCCCCATTCATCCAACCCCACGTCCCTCGCGGCCACCGAAGCAGTTGAAAGCGCGCGCAACTACATCCTGAAATTTTTCAACGCCGACCCCAACGAATATCTCGCCATCTTCACCGCCAATGCCAGCGGCGCGTTAAAGTTGATCGGCGAGTCCTATCCATTTTCAAACGGGCGTTACCTGCTGACATTTGATAATCACAATTCTGTAAATGGGATTCGGGAATTTGCCCACGCCCGCGGCGCAGATGTGACCTACATCCCCGTCATCCTGCCTGAGATGAGATTCGACGCTTCGCAACTGGACCTGGAGCTGGCTCGGCCTTCGAAGAGTGGAAACAACCTTTTTGCATATCCCGCGCAATCCAACTTCTCCTCGGTCAAACATCCGTTGGATTGGATCGAAAAAGCCCACGCCCACGGCTGGGACGTGCTGCTCGATGCCGCCGCGTATGTCCCAACCAACAAACTTGACCTAAGCCAAGTCAACCCTGATTTTGTGCCAGTCTCATTTTATAAAATCTTCGGCTACCCAACGGGACTCGGCGCATTGATCGCGCGTAAATCTGCGTTGGCAAAATTACATCGTCCATGGTTCGCCGGCGGAACGATCACCGTCGCATCGGTGCAAGGCGACAAATATTATCTTGCCGACGGCGCCGCCGCCTTTGAAGACGGCACGCTGGATTATCTCAACATCCCCGCCATTGAGATCGGACTCAGGCATATCGAATCCATCGGCTACGATGTCATCAGCGAGCGCGTCAAAACGCTGACAGGCTGGCTGTTGGAACATCTCACAGCCATGAAACATAGCACAGGCGAACCGCTGGTGAAGTTGTTTGGTCCCAACTCCACCGAAGATCGCGGCGGCGCAGTGACCGTTAATTTTTACGACAAGAACGGCAAAGCCTTTGACCATCGCTTTATTGAAAGTGAAGCCAACAAAGTCAACATCTCGCTCCGTACTGGCTGTTTCTGCAACCCCGGCGCTGGTGAAGTTGCTCTTGGCATCTCGCGCGTCGAATTGGATGTCTGCTTCACCCGCCCCGACCACAAAGAGGTCATGTCAATTGACGACTTCCGCCACTGCATTGACGGCAAATCCAGCGGCGCAGTGAGAATCTCCGTCGGCATGGTTACCAATTTCAACGATGTACAGTCGTTGTTGATGTTTGCAAAAGGGTTATTAAGTTAGGCTAACGAAGGAAGTAACAGTCACCTTAAAGGTGACTGTTACTTTATTTTGAAAGGATAAAAAATGAACGGACAAACCCGCGCCAATATTAAACCCGGTATCACCGTGCTGATCGTCTTGAAACAAGACCAGCGCACAGGCAAAGTTACCAAAGGCATTGTCAAGGATATTCTGACCAGTTCGCCAACTCATCCGCATGGGATCAAAGTCCGCCTGGCGGATGGGCAGGTGGGACGTGTGAAGGAGATCGTGGAGCAATAATTAATTTTATTTTACACGGACGATTTATGAACAAACAATTATTTTTATTCCTTGTCATCGCAGTGATAATTTCTTCCTGCGGAAAGCCCGTCGCGGCAACCCAAAACTCCGCGCCGCCGCCCACTTCCACGCCGAAAATACTGCCGACAGATACACCAGATACACCCCTGCCGACCGTTACGCCTGTTTGCATTTCATCTGAACCCACCCAAGCCGATATTGACCGCGCGCTCGGCTACACTGCTGAAACGCTTAGCGTATCTGAGTGGCAGCAAAGTTATAGCGTTGCCGAAGACCGCGTGGCGGTAACGTGGCAGAATAGTCCGCTGGGGGCTGTGGTTTATCTTGAGGCGATTATCTTCCCGTGCAGTTATGAAGAACCTGATCTCAATCAATATTTCAACGACGAGACCTGGAAGGGTATCTTTGCAAATTACGAGAGCTACGAACTGGTTGACGAATGCAAAAGTAATGATGGCTTGCGGCTGTATGAATTCAAAACGGTAAACCAGGGCTACGAATACGAGATCAGGTATTGGGTTGAAAGTGATACAGATACGCGTGTGATCTCGACCATGGTCGTCTTTCCGCTTGAAACAAAATTGCTGCTGGATGAATACTCATCCATGCTTTTTCCTGGCTACTCGACTTGTCCATAAAAATGTAGGTCAGGCTTGCAGCGTGACAGTCACGTTACAAACGTGACCTACCATAAAGGAATCCCACATGACCTCTCGTTACGACATTCTTTTCCAGCCCATTAAACTCGGTCCCGTCACCGCGCCGAATCGATTCTATCAAGTGCCGCATTGCAACGGATTCGGGTGGCGAATGCCGCAGGGTTTGGCTGCCATGCGCGGAGTGAAAGCCGAAGGCGGCTGGGGTGTGATCAACACTGAGGAAGTCGAAATCCACCACACGACCGACCTCTCTCCATATTTCGAAGGACGCCTTTGGAACGATGGCGATATTCCCGCCCTGCAACTCATGACCGAAGCCGTTCACAAGCATGGCGCGCTGGCTGGCATTGAACTGACCTACAACGGGCACGATGCATCTAATCTGTATTCGCGCGCCGTCCCTTTCGACCTGCGTTCACGCGGACTGATGGGCGGCAGCGGATACGAGCCGGGGCAGTCTCGCGCCGCAAGCAAGGATGACATCAAACAAATTCGCAAGTGGCACCGCAATGCCGCGATCCGCGCCAAGCGGGCTGGCTTCGACATCATCACCTGCTATGCCGCGCATGGCTTGTCGCTTGCTTTCCACTTTCTATCAAAAGAAAATGACCGCGCCGATGAATACGGTGGTTCGCTTGAAAACCGCGTGCGTTTCTTCCGCGAGTTGATCGAAGACACAAAAGATGCCGTCGGCGATACTTGCGCGGTGGCTGTCCGTTTTGCGGTGGACGAACTGCTCGGCAGCACGGGCATGCAATCTGACGGCGAAGCGCACGACATCGTTGCCATGCTCGCTGAACTGCCCGACCTGTGGGATGTGAACATTGCCAACTGGTCGAACGACTCGACCACCTCGCGTTTTGAAAAAGAAGGCAATCAGGAAAAATATATTTCCTTCGTCAAAAAACTCACCACCAAACCCGTCGTGAGCGTGGGGCGCTATACCTCGCCCGATTCAATGGCATCTGCCATCGAGCGCGGAATCATGGACATGATCGGCTCGGCGCGCCCCAGCATTGCCGACCCGTTCCTGCCGAACAAAATCAAGGAAGACCGCCTCGAAGATATCCGCGAATGTATCGGCTGTAATATTTGCGTCACCGGCGATACGCGCTACGTGCCGATCCGCTGTACGCAAAACCCAACCATGGGCGAAGAATGGCGGCGCGACTGGCATCCTGAAAACATCGAGCCAAAGAAATCCGAAGATGAAATTCTAATCGTCGGCGCGGGACCTGCGGGGCTCGAAGCCGCGCGCGCACTTGGTCAACGCGGATACCACGTTATCTTGACCGATGCGCGGCGTGAAGCGGGCGGGCGCGTGGCGCTTGAGTCCGCGCTGCCCAGCCTCAGCGAATGGCGGCGCGTGATGGATTGGCGTCTGACGCAGATTCAAAAAACGCCGAACATTTATTTTTACCCCTCCAGCCCGATGACCGCCAAAGATATTCTCGAAGCGGGCGCGCCGCATGTCATTCTCGCCACGGGCGCAACCTGGCGGCGCGATGGCGTGGGGCGGCATCACTCGCAACCTGTTCCGGGCAATGGAAATATTTTCACCCCCGACGACCTTCTGGACCCCAACAGCTTGCTGTTGGAACGTTGTCGGCAAGCCGATAGACTCCAGAAAATTGTGATCTACGATGACGACCATTATTACATGGGCGGCGTCCTCGCCGAACTGCTCGCGCAAAATAATTGCGAAGTCACACTGGTTACGCCCGCTCCGTCCATTTCGTATTGGACTCAATTCACCCTTGAGCAGAATCGCATTCACCAGCGACTCAACGCCTTGGGCGTGACCCTGCTCCCAAGCCATTTCATCGCATCCCACACCCCGACAACTGCCACAGTCACGAACAGCCTCACCTCCGCTGAATCGACTCTGCCCTGCGACGCCGTCGTCATGGTCACAGACAGGCTTCCCAACGATGCGCTGTATCACGAACTCAAGTCCGCACTCGCCGACGGCACGCTCAAATCTCTGCGCCTGATCGGCGACGCCGAAGCGCCCAACATCATCGCGCAAGCCGTGTTCAGCGGTCATCTCGCCGCACGTGAATTCGATGATGCTCCCGACCCCGATGGGACACCTTTCAAGGTCGAGCGGGTTATTTTATAGGTGAATAAGGTGACAGTCACTTTCGCGAAGCGGGTGACTGTCACCTGTTAATCCAAAGTTGGCACAAATGTCTCTCAATTTCCTCTTTCCCATCCTCGGCTATCTCTTTGGTTCGCTGCCATTTTCGATCTGGATCACGCGCTACGTCAAACACGTGGATGTGCGCGACTCAGGCTCAGGTCATGCCACGACGACCAACACCATTCGTCAGGCGGGGTTTGGCTGGGGCGCGCTGGTTTTGGTTTTGGATATTGCAAAGGGATTTATTCCAACTTATCTGGCGTTTAGCCGGAATGAAATCCCGACCTACCTTGTTGTGCTGACCGCCGCGTTTGCGGTGATCGGTCACTGCTGGCCGCTGTTTGCCCAATTCCGCGGCGGCATGGGGCTGGCAACTGCGGGCGGAACTTTTCTCGCAGTCAACCCGCTGACTTTTCTCATCAGCCTTGGGCTTCTCATCCTGCTCGTGCTGGTGGTTCGTCACTCGGCGCGCGCGAGCGTTTTCACAGGGATTCTCATCGCGCCCGTCTTGTGGCTGTTTCACATCCGCGATATTTCGTTGTGGGTCACGCTCGGCGCAGGGCTTGTGATCGCGGTCAGATTCTTGATTGATTGGAATCGCAAGTACCGTGAATTATGGCTTGACCGCGAAAATAAATCAAGTTGAGATTCTGCGGCAACGTAATGTCGTTGCGAGGCGGGCACTTGTTCTTCCCGCCGAAGCAACCTCCCAATAATTAGGAGATTGCTTCGGGCTAACGCCCTTGCAATGACATGTGTAGCAAAATCGAGTAGGGAGCGGCGGCTAACCGCTCCCTCTCACACCACCGGACATGCGGGTCCGCATCCGGCGGTTCAATGAGAATAACGTAATTGGTTGTATCGTTCGGTAATACTTTCAAGCCCTGTGCTTCGCCAATAGGCGTTGTTCAG